>DASVES010000302.1:0-28910 GCA_036380435.1 Pyrinomonadaceae bacterium
CGACATCGAGCACGACGGCGAAGTCGATGTGCTCGATCCCAACGTCTACATCGCCACGGTCAGCGAGGGCGGCTCGCTCACCGTCGAGATGCGCCTGCGGCGCGGGCGCGGCTACGTCCCCGCCGAGCGCAACTTCGACGAGGACTTGAGCCTGGGTTACATCCCCGTTGACAGCGTCCACACGCCGGTCAAGAAGGTCAACTACGCCGTCGAGGCCGCGCGTCTGGGTCAAAACACCGAGTTCGACAAGCTGACCATCGAGGTCTGGACGGACGGCTCGGTCAAACCCGACGACGCCATCGGACTGGCCGCGAAGTTGATTAAGGATCACATGTCCATCTTCATCAACTTCGAGGAAGACACGGACGACTACGCCTACACGAACATCGAGCGCCCGCCGCTGCCCCGCAACGACGTGCTCGACCGCTCCGTGGACGAGCTGGAGCTTTCCGTGCGCTCCTACAACTGCCTGAAGAACGCCAACATCCGCACCATCCGCGACCTCGTCCAGAGGAGCGAACGCGAGATGCTCGCGACGAAAAACTTCGGTAAGAAGTCTCTCAACGAGATCAAGGAAATCCTCCACGGCATGGGCCTCGACTTCGGCATGGCCTTCGATGAGCAGGGCAACCCCATCCCCGGCTCCGGCAGCAGCGACATCGACCTCAGCGACTACGAGGACGACGAGGACGACGAGGACGAGGAGTAAAGCGGCCGTTAGCGATTAGCTGTTAGCTGTTAGCTTAAAGAGAACTTCTTCGCTCTAAGCTAAATGCTAAAAGCCAATCTCTAACAGCTCCTGAGATTTTGCCATGCGACACTTAAACGCACACCGAAAACTGGGACGCACGAGCGAGCACCGTAATTCGATGCTCCGCAACCTCGTGACCTCGCTCATCAACGCGCGCGACGAGCGCATCGTCACCACTCTCCCCAAGGCCAAGGAGCTGCGCCCCTTCATCGAGCGCGTCATCACGCTGTCGCGCCGCGCACAGGGACTCGAAGGCGACGACGCCGTGGCCCGCTCGCTGCACCTGCGCCGGCAGGCCGCCGCCTTCTTCCACACGGGCAATCAGGGCCAAACGGCCGCCGCCGGCGGACGCCGCGGCCAACCGCGCCCGCCGCGCACGGCCGGCGTCGCCGCGCTCAAGCGCCTGTTCGACGAGTTGGGCGAACGTTACAAGGATCGGCCCGGCGGCTACACACGCATCATCAAGCTCGGCCGACGCGACGGCGACAACGCCGAACTCGCCATCATCGAGCTGGTCGATAATCCGCGCGAGCGCGAGGCCGCCGCGTCCACCTCGAAGCGCGCCAAGTCGGTCACCTCGGGTAAGAAGAAGTCGGCGAAGGCCAGCGAGACGAAGGAAGCCGCGGGTGGCAGGCGCGGCGGACGCAACGCCCCGAAGGCTGAGGCGTCAGGCGGCGCCGGCTCGAAGGAGACGGACAAGGCGGGCAGCGGGGGGCGTCGCTCGAAGAAGACCGAATCGACGGCCGCCGAGAAAGACACGGAGAAGTAGACCGACGTACTTGAAGCGCGGGTCGGCCGCGCGGCGCGTGCTCCGAAGGGGCCGCCCGCGCCCGCCCCGCCCGGCGACCGCAGCCCCAAACCACCGCCGGAATCGGCGGCCGGCTTTGGGGCTTCCACTTTGTTGGAGGCGCGCGCCACACGCGCGAACCTTTGGGAGGCTCGAACGAGCATGAGCGAACACGACGAGACGCGAGACGCCGGACGCGCGCCGCGGGCGCAGGACGAAACCAGAGCGCAGTCTGAGCGACCCGACCGGGACGCCGCCGCGCGCGGGGGCGCGGGCGGCGGCGGCGAGCGCCGCGGGCGCAGACGCCACGGGAGCGCCCGCCCGCAGCAACAGCAGCAAGGTCAATCGCCGCGACGCAACGAGCCGTCGCTCAACATGGAGGAGCTGCGCGAGTTGGCCGAGTTGTTCACGTCGCACGGCCTCACGGATTTTGAATTTGAGAATGAAGACATACGCGTCCGCCTGAGCCGTAGTCTCGGCCAGCCGGCCGCTCCGCCGCCAGTCGCGGCCCCGGCCGGGCCGGCGCCCTCCACCGCCCCGGCGTCGGCGCACGCCTCGCTTGCCGCGCAGACCTCCCCGGCGTCGGACGCCGCCTCCGGCTCTGCGGCAACAACGCCCGCGGAGGTGAAAGCGGAAGAACTCCACATCATCACCGCGCCCATCGTCGGCACGTTCTATCGCGCGTCTTCGCCCAACGTCGAGGCGTTCGTCAAGGCGGGCAGCCACGTCGAGTCCGCCACGGTCGTCTGCATCATCGAGGCGATGAAGCTGATGAACGAGATTCAGGCCGAGACCACGGGGACGGTCGAAAAAATCTACGTCGAGAACGGCCAGCCCGTCGAGTTCGGCCAGCCGCTGTTCGGGATCAAGAAATGAAGAGGTCAGAGGCTAGAGGTTAGAGGTCAGTTAAAAACTGTCTTCACTAGCCTCTGACCTCTGACCTCTGACCTCTTATGAGAAGGTTCAACAAAATCCTGATCGCCAACCGCGGCGAGATCGCGTGCCGGATCATCTGGACGTGTAAAGAGATGGGCATCCGCACCGTCGCCGTCCACTCGACGGCCGACCGCGACTCGCTCCACGTCCGCTTCGCCGACGAGGCGATCTGCATCGGCGGCCCGACCTCCGCGCAGAGTTACCTCAACATCTCGGCCGTCATCGCCGCCGCCGAAATCACCAACGTTGACGCCATCCACCCCGGCTACGGCTTCCTTGCCGAGTCGGCCTACTTCGCCGAAATCTGCGAGGCGTGCAACATCAAGTTTATCGGCCCGCGCCCCGACGTGATCCGGCAGATGGGCGACAAGGTGGAGGCCCGGCGCACGATGACGGAGGCGGGCCTGCCCGTCCTGCCGGGAAGCCCCGAGCCGTTGCGCGACGAGGGAGAGGCGCTTGCGATTGCGCGCGAGATCGGCTACCCCGTCATCATCAAGGCGTCGGCCGGCGGCGGCGGGCGCGGCATGCGTATCGTCCGCGCCGAAGGTGAGTTCCTGCCCGCCATGCGGACTGCCTCGACCGAGGCGGCGGCCGCCTTCAAGAACGGCGACGTTTACATCGAGAAGTTCATCGAGCGCCCCCGTCACGTCGAGATTCAGGTGCTCGCCGACGAGCACGGCAACTGCATTCACCTCGGCGAGCGAGATTGCTCCATCCAGCGCCGACACCAGAAGCTCATCGAGGAATCGCCCTCGCCGGTGCTCACGCCGGAGATGCGCGAGCAGATGGGCCACGCGGCGGTCGAGGCGTGCCGCCGGGTCGGCTATTCGAGTGCGGGCACCATCGAGTTTCTGCTCGACGAGGATCAGAAGTTCTACTTCATGGAGATGAACACGCGCATACAGGTCGAGCACCCCGTGACCGAGATGGTCACGCTCGTCGATGTCGTGCGTAACCAGATTCGCATCGCCGAGGGCGAGGAGATTTCCTACCGGCAGGAGGAGATCGAAATCCGCGGCCACTCCATCGAGTGCCGCATCAACGCCGAAGACCCCGCGACCTTCGCGCCCTCGCCCGGTCTCATCACGACCTACAACATTCCCGGCGGCCCCGGCGTGCGCGTGGACACGGCCGTCTACGCCGGCTACTACGTCCCGCCCTTCTACGACTCGCTCATCGCCAAGCTGATCGTCCACGCGCGAACCCGCGAGCTGGCCATCGCCCGCATGCGTCGGGCACTGGAAGTGATGGTGATTGAAGGGGTTAAGACGACCATCCCGCTCCATCTGGCGATTATGGACGACCCTCATTTCCGTTCCGGCGAGTACTCGACGAAGTTCATGGAGCAGTTCTTCGAGCGGCGAAACGCACAGGGCGCGGCCCAGGCTGGCTGACGTGAATCGAAGGCCCGCCGGCTCGTTTGACTGGGCGCGATAACGACCTTATAATTACGGACTTTTCTATGGCAGGTCGGCCCTGTCTGAAGCGGTTCTGAAGGAGAAGTAGAGATGGCTTACGCAATCATCAGGTCGGGCGGCAAACAGTTCCGCGTCGAAGAGGGCGCCACGGTGCGCGTCCCGTCTATCGACAAGCAGGCCGGCGAGCAGGTCGAACTCGAAGCCCTCGTCGTCAGCGGCGACGGCGGCATCAAGGTCGGCTCGCCCGCCATTGACGGCGCGGGTGTGACGGGCACGGTCGTCGATCACGGCCGCGGCACGAAGATCATCGTCTTCAAGAAAAAGCGCCGCAAGCAGTACAAGCGCCGGCAGGGCCACCGTCAGGACTACACGACGTTGAAGATCGACTCAATCGGGTAAAGACAGAGGTTAGAGGTCAGAGGTTAGAGGTCAGTAGAAGGCAAGCTGTTTTCACTGACCTCTGACCTCTAAGCTCCGACCTCTTACGGGGTTTAGTTATGGCACATAAAAAAGGCGTCGGCTCATCGCGCAACGGGCGCGATTCACACTCGCAGCGGCTCGGCCTGAAGAAGTTCGGCGGCGAGCAGGTATTGGGCGGCAACATCCTCGCGCGCCAGCGAGGGACGAAGTGGAAGCCGGGCAAGAACGTCGGCCGCGGTAAGGATGACACGCTGTTTGCGCTCGTCGATGGTGTTGTGAAGTTCGAGGACAAGGGCCGCAAGGGCAAGTTCATCAGCGTCTACCCGGCCGTGGCGGCGGCGTTGTCGCCCGCGCCAGAGGCGCCCCCGGCGGTTGCAGCATGATTTGCGAATGAGCCACTCTCGCGCTCTGATTTCTGACGCCCCGCCGAGTGCCACCACTCGAAGCGAGGGCGTCAGTTTCGTTAGTAGCTGACAGCTTTGTTCATCGACCGCGTCAAAATTCGAGTCCGAGGGGGTCACGGCGGCAACGGCGTGACGGCCTTCCGGCGTGAGAAGTTCGTGCCACGTGGCGGGCCGTCGGGCGGCGACGGCGGGCGCGGCGGCGACGTGTGGCTCGAAGCCGCCACCTCGCTCAACACGCTGCTGCACCTGCGTTACAACCCCGAACACTCGGCCGAGCGCGGCCGACACGGCGAGGGGTCGAACCGCTCGGGGCCGGAGGGCGGCGACATCCTCGTGCGGGTGCCGGTCGGCACGCAGGTCTTCGACCCAGAGACGGGCGACATCTTTTGCGACCTCGCCGTTGAGGGGCAGCGTTGGCTCGCCGCGAAGGGCGGGCGGGGCGGCTTCGGCAACTCGCACTTCGCGACCTCGACGAACCGCGCGCCGCGCTACCACCAGCAGGGCAGCCCCGGCGAGGAGCGCGAGCTACAACTGGAGCTAAAGCTGCTGGCCGACGTGGGACTGGTCGGCTTCCCGAACGCGGGCAAGTCCACGCTCATCTCGACCGTCTCGGCCGCCAAGCCGAAGATCGCCGACTACCCGTTCACGACGCTGGAGCCGCACCTCGGCGTCGTCGATCTCGGCGAGTTTCGCACGTTCGTCATCGCGGACATCCCCGGTCTCATCGAAGGCGCGCATCAGGGGGCGGGCCTCGGCGACCGCTTCCTGCGACACGTCGAGCGGACGAAACTGCTGCTGCACCTCGTGGACGTATCCTCCGCCTCGGGCCGCGACCCCGTCGAGGACTACGAGACGATCAACCGTGAGCTTGCCGCATATGACGCGGCGATGGCCGAGCGCCCGCAGATCGTCGTCGCGACGAAGCTCGACGCGCTCGACGAGCCGGAGCGTCTGGAGCATCTGCGCGAACGCGCGGCGCGCGACGGACGGGAGTTTCACGCCGTCTCCTCGGTCGCCAACACGGGCGTGCGTGAGCTTGTGTACGCCGTCGGGCGGCGGCTCGACGAGATCAAAGAGTCCGAGAGCGTCATCGAGCTGGATGCGGAGTGGTCAGGCGAGGGCGAGGCGTCCACGTTCGGGCGCGCGGATTGAAGTGATGACAGGGGCACGGCGCATCGCGCTCTACGGCGGGAGCTTCGACCCGGTTCATCTGGGGCACCTGACGGTGGCGCGCAGTCTGACCGAGTTGTTCGCGCTCGACGAAGTTCTTTTCATCCCGGCCCACGTCGCGCCGCACAAGCGCGGTCGGCGCGTCGCACCGGCGCTCGACCGCCACGCCATGCTCGCGCTGGCCACGCAGGACGAGCCGCGCTTCCGCATCTCGACCGTCGAGCTGGACGCCCCCGAGCGGCCCTACACGGTCGAGACGCTGGCGCACTTCTGCGAGGCGGCGAGTCGCGACGCTTCGCGTCTCTTCTTCGTGATGGGCGCCGACTCGTGGGAGGAGATCACGACGTGGAGGGAGTGGGAGCGAGTGCTCGGCATGGCCTCGACCATCGTTGTGACGCGGCCGGGCCACGAGCTTGAAGTGGGCCACGTGACGCCGTCGGTGCGAGAGCGGATCGTGGACTTGCGCGGCGCTGATGTGAAACAGGCGGCGGAAGAAGTTGACGCAGATGGGGTGAAGATTTTTTTCACCGACGCGGCCGACGTTGACATCTCGTCCACGGCGATTCGGCGCGGCGCAGCCGGCCGCGGCGGGGCGCTGGTGTTGGAAAACTGGGTCGCGCCCGAGGTGGCCGAGTACATTCGGAAATACGGTCTTTACAGGGAAGTACATGGAACAGAATCGGACGACAGCGCCGGAACGGAAACGGCGCACGAACAAGAAGGCTGAAGAGGCCGTCGAGACGCAGGAGGCGACCGCGGCCGACGCGACGCCGCTCGCCCCCGAGGCGGCCGAGGAGGGACTCGACGCCCGGATGCTCGCCGCGCTCCACGCCGCGGGCGACAAGAAGGCGCACGACCTCCTTGCTCTCGATCTGCGCCCCGTGGCGAGCTTCACGGACTTCTTCCTGATCGGGAGCGCGCAGAACACGCGGCAGGTGCAGGCCATCGCCGACGAGATCGTCGAGCGACTGCGGGCGATGGGGTCGAGGGCCGCGCGCGTCGAGGGCTACACGAGCGCCGAGTGGGTGCTCCTCGACTTCGGCGACTTCGTCTTTCACATCTTCGAGCAGAAGGCGCGGCGCTTCTACGAACTCGAACGACTCTGGCGCGACGCGGCGCGCGTCGCGTTGCCGCCGGAGTTGTCGGCCGCTGCTGCTGCTGACGACGCGCGCGCGGGCAGCGACGTGGAAGGCTCTTTGAGAAGCGAACAGTGATCGAGATCGTGGCGCGTTCCGGGGCGATGCGCGAGGCGCTGCGGCTCGCACGCCGCGTGGCCCCGACCAACGCCAACGTCTTAGTCACGGGCGAGTCGGGCGCGGGCAAGGACGCCCTCGCACAGTTCGTCCATGAGCACTCGACGCGCGCGGCGCGCGACCTCGTCAAGATCGACTGTGCGTCGCTCCCGGCCGGGTTGCTGGAGGCGGAGCTGTTCGGCTACGAGCGCGGCGCCTTCACCGGCGCCATCGCGGCCAAGCCCGGCAGGCTCGAAGCGGCCGACGGCGGCACGCTCGTCTTAGACGAAGTCGCGCATCTCTCGACGGACGCGCAGGCGAAGCTTTTGCGGGTCATCGAGCGGCGCGAGTTCGAGCGGCTCGGCGGGCGGCGGACGGTGCGTGTGGACGCGCGGCTCGTGGCGCTGACGAACGTCGATCTGGACGAAGCGGTCAGACGCCGCGCCTTCCGCGAAGACCTCTTCTACCGGCTGAACGTCGTCCGCATCGACCTGCCGCCGCTGCGCGAGCGACGCGAAGACGTGCCGGCGCTGGCCCGGCAGTTCCTTGAAAAGTATGCCGCCAAGCACGGGCGGCGACTGAAGAGTTTGACGGCCGAGGCTAAGAGCTTGCTCGCCGGCTACGAGTTCCCCGGCAACGTGCGCGAGCTGGCGAACGTCGTCGAGCGCGCCGTCATCGTCGCCGAGGGCGGGCGCGTCGAGGCGTCTGACCTGCCCGAGTCTGTCAGGGCGGCCGTCCGGGTTTCGTCAAGACGGACGATGCGCCCGACGCTCGCCGAGGTGGAGGACGAGTACATCCATGAGACGCTCGCCGCCGCGGGCGGCAACAAGACGGAGGCCGCGCGCGTCCTCGGCATCAGCCGCAAGAACCTTTACGAGAGGCTGGCGCGCAGCGGCAACAAAGAGGTCGGAGGTCAGAGGTCAGAGGTCAGTAAAAGAAATGCTGATGCGGATGAGACAACCACTGACCTCTAACCTCTAGCCTCTAACCTCAGCTTTATGCGTTTGCGCCTCATCTGGGTCGGCAAGACGCGCGACGAGCACCTGCGGGCGCTCGTGGGGGAGTATTTGAAGAGGCTGGGGCGGTACGCGAAGTGTGAGGTGGCGGAGGTGCGGGAGGGCGGGAGCGCCGACGAGCGCACGTGCCTCGAAGAGGAGGGCAAACGAATTACGGCCTCGCTCGCATCTGATGCCGTGACGGTTTTACTCGACGTGGGCGGGCGCGAATATAGCTCGCACGAGTTGGCGGCCCAGGTCGAGGTGTGGCAGGGGCGCTCCGTCAAGGAGGTGGCCTTCGTCGTGGGCGGGCACCTTGGAGTTTCGGATGACGTGAGGCGGCGGGCCGACATTCGCTGGTCGCTCTCGCGCCTGACGCTGACGCACGAGATGGCGCGGGTCGTCCTCGTCGAACAACTCTACCGCGCGTACACGATCCTGCGCGGCGTGCCGTATCAGAAGTGAAGGAGCGATTAGCCAATAGCTTTTAGCTATCAGCTAAAAGTTGTCCGTTGTTGAGGGCGATTCGCCGTGGACGCCGGAAGATTCAAGTTTAGGGGAGCAAACTACTAGCCACGGACTACTGACAAAGGACAGCACTTAGCTAACAGCTAATCGCTAATAGCTTTCTGCCTTTCAAGGGGTTTAAGAAACGGAGAATAGATGGATAAGAAAAAAATGAAGACCTACCGCGACCGCCTGCTGGAGCGCCGCGAGTCGCTGGTGAGCCAGGTGACGGAGGCCGAGTTGAGCAGCCGCGAGCGCGACATGGAGGCGACGCAGGACCCGGCCGACATGGCCGCCAACGCCTACACGAAGGAGTTGCTGATCTCGATGTCGGCCAACGACCGGGCGCTGCTGGGGTTGATCGACGAGGCGCTGGCGCGGGTCGAGTCGGGCGACTACGGTGAGTGCGTCAACTGCGGCGAGCTGATTCTGGAGAAGCGTCTCAACGCCGTGCCGTGGGCGCGCTACTGCCTGCGCTGCCAGGACATGAAGGAGCAGGGGCTGCTCAACGAAGAGGAAGAGTAGTCTCTTCGGCGGCCGATTCTTTGTGAAGGCCCCGCGCGCCGGAAGCTTCCGGCGCGCGGGGCTTTTCGTTTATGCTCTGCCAAACGCGCCGGAGTTATCCTCCGACACGCGCGCCGTGCCGTGCCGCCCGCGCCGGGCCGCGAGCACAAACGACCTCACCATGCGTATCCCCGCAAGGCTCGACCGACTCTGCGACGCCGCGCTGGCGCTCTTCTACCCGCTCGCGTGCGCGGCCTGCGGCGCGGAGGGCGTCGAGGCCCGCGCGGACTTTCCCGTCTGCGCCGCGTGCTGGGCGCGGACCCGTGTCCTCACTGGCGATGAGACGGTCTGCTGGAAGTGCGGCACGAGAGCGCGAGCCGAAGTGGACGCGTCGAGTAGGGAGACGGTGCGCTGTCGCCGCTGCGACTCGTGGGCGTTCACGGCGGCGCGCGCGTGCGGCGTCTACGAAGGCGCGCTGCGGGCCGCCGTGCTCACCCTGAAGCACGAGCCGCGCGTGGGCGGAAGGCTCGCACGACTGATGTGGGAGGCGCAGCGCCGGCCGCCGCTCGATTGCTCGACTCGCGTCGTGCCCGTGCCGCTCCACCCGGAGCGGGAGCGCGAGAGGGGCTTCAATCAGGCAGCGGTGCTGGCGCGCGCCGTCGCCCGACGCGCCGGGTTGCCCTGCGACGAGCAGAGTCTCGTCCGCATCACACACACCGAGCAGCACCGCGCCGGCATGGACGCACGCGCCCGGCGCGAGACGGTCGAGAAGGCTTACAGGGTCGCGCGCCCACGCCTCGTCCGAGATGAAAAGATTCTGCTTATCGACGACGTACTGACCACCGGCGCCACCGTCTCCTCCTGCGCCGCCGCGCTCCGGGCCGCAGGCGCGCAAGAGGTATACGTGCTCACGGTCGCGCGCGCGGGCGCATAGATTCGGATTTCAACTGCAAGTAGATAGAAAGCCCGGCCGGCTCCTGAGCAGGAGCCGGCCGGGCTTCGTTGTTGAGGGTCGTAGCTGTGTCCTGACCCGGAAGGTTAGGCCAGGGCCTCGACGGCGCTCGCCGGATTCACTTCGATGTCCACCCTCATGTCGGTGATCACCTCGGGGCAGACGGCGCAGGCCGCCGCGCCAGACTGCTCGAACCAGCGACACTGCGGGCGGATCGAACACTCGGGCAACTCACCCGGAGCGGCGCGGGGCGCGGCCGCAAGCTCCTCGTCGATGACGCCGCAACGCTCTCCCGTCCATTGCGAGCAACCGCCCTTGGCGCACGGACTGCTGAAACGGAAACGCTTCTCCGGCGGGCGTCCCTCGTGTGCGATTTGCACGAACTCCCGGTCGATGACGATCCGATCACTGGCGAAAGCCACTCGGCCGTCCGACATGACGATGCCGACCAGGACGGCCCCTTCCTCACAACGCGCGCTCGGGCACAGAATGGTTTTATCATCCATACTGCCTGCCTTGTCTCGGTGCTTACATGCGGACTTCACGCACCCCGAGGTTCGGGATGCCCTTGTTGAACAGGTCTTTGGCGAACCTGGCCATGATCATCCCGCGCCACTCCGGGTGGATCATGGCCGCGAACCCCGAGCCACCGCCCGCGCCGGCCTTTCCGGCCCCGGCCTTTTTCCCCCCCGTGTCAATCTTCGCCAGCTCCTGCATGACGGCCGCGCGAATCGCGGCGGCAATTCTATCTTCCGCGTCCGTGGACAGATCAAGGCCGTCGAGTTTGACGATGAACTCTCCTTTAGCCATGAGATTTTCTCCTTATTGGAAATGAAGTTAATGCGGAGAACGCGAGGAGTTGTTCTCCACAGAGTTAAGAGCCGTTGAGGCGCAAGGGGCAAGACCAATGAGGCGCGCAATGTACCAGATGAGTGGGCTAAATACAATGACAATCTGAGACGAGGACGCCGGATGCCAAGAGCCGCTCGCGACTCCGGCGCGGGGCCGGACGCGGCGCGGGTACACATCGCACAGTGGATCGCATCATCCACTGTGCGATGTCTGGCACCGGCGCGGCGACCTCTGTATGATGTCCGCATGAGAACCTTCTATCCGCCCGTCGAGCCATACGATGCGGGAATGCTCGCGGTCTCGCCCGTGCACACGCTCTACTACGAGCAGTCGGGCAACCCCGACGGCCTCCCCGTGGTCTTCCTGCACGGCGGCCCCGGCGGCGGCACCGTCCCCGTCTACCGCCAGTTCTTCGACCCCGAGGCTTACCGCATCGTCCTCTTCGACCAGCGCGGCTCGGGCCGCAGCACGCCGCACGCCAACCTCGAAGAGAACACCACCTGGCACCTCGTCGCCGACATCGAACGACTGCGCGAACACCTCGGGATTGAAAACTGGGTCGTCTTCGGCGGCTCCTGGGGCAGCACGCTCGCCCTCGCCTACGCGCAGACGCACCCCGCGCGCGCCCGCGCGCTCGTCCTGCGCGGCATCTTCCTCTGTCGCCGCAAGGAGATTCGCTGGTTCTATCAGGAGGGCGCGAGCGCCATCTTCCCCGACGTGTGGGAGGAGTATGTGCGTGTCATACCGGAACCTGAGCGCGACGACTTTCTTTCGGCCTATCACCGTCGGCTGACGAGCGACGACGAGGCCGTGCGCCTCGAAGCCGCGCGCGCATGGAGCGTCTGGGAGGGTTCGACCTCGAAACTGTTCCCTGACTCGTCGCTCATCGAGCACTTCGGCGAGCCGCACATGGCGCTCGCGCTCGCCCGCATCGAGTGTCACTACTTCGTCAACGACGCCTTCTTCGAGACCGAGAACCAACTCGTCGAGAACGTCGGGAAGATTCGGCACATCCCGGCCGTCATCGTTCAGGGCCGCTACGACGTGGTCTGCCCCATGATGAGCGCATGGGAACTGCACCGCGCCTGGCCCGAAGCTGATCTCCGCGTCATCGCCGACGCCGGCCACTCCGCCACCGAGCCGGGGATAGTCAGCGCGCTCGTCGAGGCCACAGACCGGTTCAAAAACGGTGATAAGTGATGAGTGATAAGTGATAAGAGAGAAGCGGTTGTCGTCTTTGTCTCATCACTCATCACTCATCACTCATCACTTTCCTTTTGCCTTCTTCAGACTGCTCCCGTAAAATCTCGGGGCCATATGAACGGACGTGTTTTAGTCCTGAACGCATCCTACGAGCCGATCAACGTTTGCACCGAGCGGCGCGCGGTGGTGATGATTTTCAAGGGCGTCGCCCGCATGGAGGAGCACAACGGGCACATGCTCCATTCGGCGCGGATCACGATGCACGCGCCCTCGGTCATTCGCCTGACCGAGTACATCCACATCCCCTTCAAGAACCGCACGCTCTCGCGCAAGAACATCCTGCTCCGCGACCACTCGACGTGCCAGTACTGCGGCCGCCAACTGCCGCCCTCGGAGTTGACGCTCGACCACATCCACCCGCGCTCGCGCGGCGGCGAGTCCTCCTGGGACAACCTCGTCGCCTGCTGCAAGGCGTGCAACCATCGCAAGGGGAGCCGGACGCCCGAGGAAGCGCGGATGCACCTCATCCGCCGGCCGCGCGGCTTCTCGCTCCACGTCACGCGCCAGATCATGCGCTTCATGGGGCGTGCCGACCGCACCTGGCGCAAGTACCTGTTCTACGAGTCGGACAACGGCGAGGTGTAGGTTTCGAGAGCCGGAGCACGCGCCGCAAGTGAATCCCCTGGGAGGACAATGATGACGAGCTTATTGTTTGGCATGCCGCAGGGCGCCGAGTGGCTGATTATCCTCTTCGTCGTGCTGCTCATCTTCGGCAGCACGCGCCTGCCGCAGCTCGCCCGCGGCATGGGCAAGAGCATCAAGGAATTCAAGAAGGGCATCAACGAAAGCGGCGACGACGACGAGGTCGAAGAGACGCGCCGCGCGCGCGAGCTGCGCGCCGGCGAGACGGCCCGCACACGCGAAGACGAACTCGCCCCCGACAAGCTATCCGCCAACAAGCCGCGCTAAAGAAGGCAAAAGTAAAAAGGCAAAAGGCAAAAGTGGGAGGGCGTGACTGCCATCTCACTTTTGCCTTTTGCCTTTTTACTTTTGCCTTACTCGGCCCTGCGGCCGAGGATGAGTGTGGTTTTGATCGAGAGCGTGTAGTCCATGTCGTTGCGCTCCTCGTCGATGATGCGCTCGACCTCGCCGAGCACGCGCGTGCGGGCGTCATCTTCGGGCAGCGATTCGAGCCAGCGGCCGAGCAGAAAGTCGCGCACCAGCGGCGCGTTCAGGAACTCCGCGCCCGTCGGGTAGTTGAACTCCTCGACGTTCGTCCACGAGCGCACGTCGTCAAGCCCTTCGCGCGCGGCCAACCCTTCCAGGTCGGAGACGGTCGGCAACTCGTCGATGAGCGCCCCGACGCCCGCGGCCTGCTCGTCGAAGCCGGCGCTGGCTAACGCCTCCCAGTAGACAGAGAAGAACTCGCCGAAGCTCGACGCGCTCGCCACGTCGAGCGCGACCGCCCCGCCGGGCGCGGCGACGCGGGTCATCTCCGCCAGCATCTCGGGCAGCCGCTCGGGCGCCAGCATCGACGCGTCGCCGACGACCAGCTCGAACGTCTCGTCGGGCAGCGAGAGGGCGTCCAACTGCTCGTGACTGAAGACGGTGTCGGAAGCCGCAGGCGTGGCCGCCGCCTTCGCCCGCGCCAGCGCCAGCCGCTCCTCGCTCTCATCCACGCAGACCAACTCCACCTCGCGGCCCGCGCGCGCCTTGAGCGCCAGCGCGTGCTCGCCCGTGCCCGCGCCGACGTAGAGCACGCGGCCCTTCTTCGGCAACTGGACGTGCTCGTCGATCAGCCCCGCGAACCTCTCGCCCCAGTCCGTCGCCACGTACAAATCGTGGAGAAAGGCCAGCTCCTTTTCGGTCTTGCCGCTAGTCATAAAAAAGGGTGATGAGTGATGAGTGATAAGTGATGAGAAAGACCGTCAATCGTGAATCGTAAATCGTGAATCGTGAAAGACGGTTTCTCCGATTCAAGATTTACGATTTACCATTCACGGCTTTATCACTTATCACTTATCACTTATCACTCATCACTTATCACTTCTCCATCGTCCTCCCAGTAAACTTTTCCTTGCAGGCGCTCGGGCAGGCAGGACATCTCCTCACGCGCCGCCGCGTCGTCGTGGACGTAGCGGTAGCCCTGTCCGTAGCCGACGCGCTTCATCAGCGGGGTGACGGCATTGCGGAGGTGGAGCGGCACCGGCTCGCGCGCGGTCTCGGCGGCGTCTTCGAGCGCGCGGTGGTAGGCGCGTTTGACGGCGTTCGACTTCGGCGCGCGGGCCAGATAGACGGTCGCCTGCGAAAGCGGATAGAGGGCTTCGGGCAGCCCGATCAACTCCGTGATCTTCGCGGCGGAGGCGGCCTGCACCATCGCCTGCGGGTCGGCGAGGCCCACGTCCTCCGAGGCCAGAATGCAGAGGCGGCGGGCGATAAAAATCGGGTCGGCGCCGCCCTCGATGAGACGCGCCAGCCAGTAGAGCGCGGCGTTCACGTCCGAGTTGCGTAAAGATTTGATGAGGGCGGAGGCGAGGTTGTAGTGCTCCTCGCCGCCCTTGTCGTAGCCGTAGCGGGCGCGGCCGAGGGATTCGGCGACGGTCTCCTCGGCGACGTTGCGCGCGCCCTTCTTGTCGGGCGGAGTGGACTCGACGGCCGCCTCCAACGCCGAGAGCGCGACGCGCGCGTCGCCGCCCGCGGCGCTCGCGAGACGCGCCAGCAACTCGTCGGCGACGACCGCTTTGAGACGGCCGAGGCCGCGCTCCTCGTCGGCGAGCGCGCGGCGCAGGAGCGTTTCCACGTCCAACCCTTCGAGCGGCTGGAGCGTGAGGACGCGGCTGCGCGAGAGCAGCGCGCCGATGACCTCGAAGGAGGGGTTCTCGGTGGTCGCCCCGATGAGCGTCACCGTCCCGTCCTCGACCGCGGGCAGGAGCGCATCCTGCTGCGCCTTGTTGAAGCGGTGAATCTCATCGACGAAGAGAACCGTGCGCCGGCCCGTGCGGCGGCTTGCGCGCGCCTCGGCGATGGCGGCGCGCAGATCACGCACGCCCGAGAAGACGGCCGAGAGTTGGATGAAGTGGGCGTCCGTGTGGCGTGCGAGGATGCGGGCGAGGGTGGTCTTGCCCGTGCCGGGGCCGCCCCAGAAGATGAGCGAGGGGAGCTTGCCGCCCGCTTCGAGCAGGCGGCGCAACACGCGCCCCTCGCCGATCAGTTGTTGCTGCCCGACAAACTCGTCGAGCGTCCGGGGCCGCATGCGTTCGGCGAGCGGGGCGAGCGCGTCGGACGGGGCCGTGTCCTCCTCCGGTTCGGCGAACAGACTTTCGTTCGTGCTTCGCGGCATAATTGGAACTCTTTCGGGACAAGGATACCACGGCCCCGCAGGCGCGCGCCGCCCGCGCGGAGTGGCGCCGCTCGAGTGTGCCGACGTAATGCTCGGCCGCGCCTGACACATATTTGTGAATTGAAGGGCAGGCGAAAGTGAGTACGAATAACTGAATGTCAGGGTAAAATCTTGGTGGAACGCGGCCGCGCCCTCCTGCGTATATGGAGACGTGCCAGACGCTTCCGGGGCCGCGAATTAATTCCGGCGACGGCGGCTAAGCTAGAGTGAGGTGATAATCATGAAAGACATGAAAGATATGTTGCGTATAATCGGAATCATCCTTCTCGGAGTTTTCGTTCTCGCCGTCGGAGTACCGCTCGTGTTCGCTGCCGCCGGCATCGTTCTCGGCGGCATCATTCACATCACGGTCTCGTTGATCAAGATCGCCGTGGTGCTCGCCGTCGCCTACCTGATCCTCGTCGGCGTCCGCGCCGTATTGAGGTAATCCCCGACGCCGGGCGCCGCCAACGTCTTGCGAGACTGGCGGCGCCCGGCGTTTCCCCCCCCCGTGTCACAGCGCGCAACTGCCGCCCGCATCCTCCGCGCCCTTCCCAACACACCTCGAACTCGGACGACCTCCGAACGTGATCGTCTGGCGCCCTATGCCCCGCGGACAAAAGACGCGGGCCGCCGTGTCAGTTTGAAAAATATTCTCACTCAACACTCTCCTGCCGGCGGTCACGCGAAATGTTTCGTCTCAAAATTACATTAACGGTAAGAGGGCGGTGGGCCGGCGTAACTGACCCCGAATGACGACCGGCTGGAAGGTCGAACTCGGAGGCGAAATCGGCTCACTGCTGAGGCGTGACAAGCCCTGGGAGATTGGGTCATACTGCGCCCGCGCTGACAGGCCATGAATCTCCTGCCTCTGGCTACTCGGGGCGCCACGGTTCCTCTCGCACGGCCGCGCGGCGCTGGCAATTTCCACCATCACCGATGCCTTGGGTGTGACTCCTCTCTGCGTCATGTCATCCTTTCCAGGGAACACGAACCGCGTAGAGCCGCCCGCGCGGCGCCGGTGTCACTCCTCTAGTTTATGCGTCCGTGCCGGCGGCGGGACGAAATCTCAACCCACAGGAGGAATCAGCAGATGGCGACCAGGAAGAAGAGCGGTGCGTCGAAGAAGAGTGCGGGCGCATCGCGAAAGAGCAGCACTGTAAAGAGAGCGGGGGCGGCTGTGAAGTCGGGCGCGTCAAAGAAGACCGGGGCGTCGAAGAGGGCCGGGGCCGCGAGGAGAGCCGGCGCGACGAGAGCTGGCGCCGCCATGCCCGTGGCGGCGGCGGCGGGCGATGCCGTGCCATTCCTGCGACGCCGCGATGAAGGCCCGGAGGTAGACAATCTCCAGGAGGAGCTGTGCGACATCGGCTACCTGACACGCGCGCAGAAGGCGCTGGGGCCGGGCAAGTTCGGCCCGCGGACGGAGGAGGCGCTCAAGCACTTCCAGCGCGACAACTTCATCGCCGAAACGGGCGTCTACGACGAGGAGACGCAGGCGGCCATCCGCCAGTTGAATGAGGGCGTCAAGCGCGGCATCGAGGGCAACATCGTGCGCGGACTTCAGAACCGCCTCGTCTCGCTCGGGTTCATGACGCAGGTGATAGCGGGGCAGGGGAAGTTCGGCCCGCAGACCGAGGCCGCGCTCCTCGGCTTCCAGATGGCTCAGGGCATCATGCAGACCGGGGTGCTGACCGACGAGACTTATCGCGGCCTGCTCGCGGCGGCGCCGCACCCGACGCCCATCACCGATCACGGCGATCCAACGCGCATCGACACCGTCCTCCCCTCGGAAGGCCGCGGCTTCACGACCTACCGGCGCTCGCCCGGCGGAGCCGACCAGTTCGGCCGCGCCTCCACCATCCGCGCCATTACGGATGTCGCCGAGACGTGGAGCACGCGGCACGCGGCGCCGCGCCTCCAGATCGGCGACATCAGCCGACGCGGCGGCGGCCGCCTCGAACCCCACGATAGCCATCAGAGGGGCGTGGACGTGGACATGCGCCCCATCAGGAACGACGGCCGCGAGCAGCCGGTCAGGTTCGATCAGGCCGGCTACTCGCACGAGCTGACAAAGGAGCTGTGCCAGCTCATCCGCGCGAAAGTCCCCGGCGTCCGCATCTTCTTCAACGACCCGCGGCTCATCGGCCTCGGCCTCACGGCGCGCCTTATATTCCACGACGACCACCTGCACGTCCGCTTCCCCAGCTGAGGAAGCCGAAACGCAGTCAACAAAGATGAAGGGGCGACGGAAGACCCAGTCTTCCGTCGCCCCTTCAGTTGTCGTGAATAACTCGCGCGCGGTCGCGCCGCCGCCCAACGTGCGTTGAAGCGAAGCGCGACTTTATCACCGGCGGGGGAGAGGTCAGCGCAGTTCGCGCGCGAGCCGTCTTCTGGCCTTCTCCATCTCCTTCTTCTCCTCGCCATTGACGGCCGGATAGCGGGGCTTGAGCGAGCGGAGCTTTCGCACCATCAGGTCGGCGACGGCGAGCGCGGAAAACCATCGATGGTCTGCCGGGACGACGTGCCAGGGCGCGGCCCTGGTGCTGGTGCGCGCGAGCATCTCTTCGTGGGCCACGAGGTGCTCGTCCCACAGTTCGCGGTTCTCCAAATCCGCGGCGGAGAACTTCCACTTCTTGGCGGGTTCCTCTGTACGCTCCAGCAGCCGCTCGGCCTGCTTCTCCTTCGAGAGGTGCAGGAAGAACTTCAGGACGACCACCCCGTTATCCGTCAGGTACTGCTCGAAGTTGTTGATCTCGCCCATCCTCCGCTTCCAGATGTCTTTGGACTTGCTGGATGTGGGCAGATTCTGATCGCCCAGCCCCTCGGGGCGGACGCGCGGCGCGACGACCTCTTCATAGTAGGAGCGGTTGAAGAAGGTGATCCGCCCGCGCTCCGGCACCTCCCGGTGGAAGCGCCACAGGTACTCGTGCTTGTTCTCGGCATCGGACGGCTTCTTGAAGTTGACGGCCGTGCAGCCCTGCGGGTCGAGGCTCGACGCGACGTGCTTGATGGTGCCGTCCTTGCCGGAGCCGTCCATTGCCTGGAGGATGACCAAGAGCGCGTGCGTCTCCTCGGCCATCAGCTTGTCCTGTAGGGTCGCCAGCTCGCCGCAGTCGGCCTCGATTTTCTTACCGGCCGCGTCTTCGTCCGCGAAGCCCCCGGTGAAAGCCGTGTCGTAGTTCTTCAGGCGCGGGCGGCTGCCCGGCCTGACCATGAAATCATTTTGTCTGCCCATGCTCGTTACGGAAACCTTTCTGAATGCCGGCGACACGGGGTTAAGACGCCAACATCTTTCGCGAAAACCAAGTTGATTGATGAAGTCATCGGAGGGGATAAAGCGAATGGGGTCGGAGTCGTCGTCATACGTTGAAGCGGAAGTCTACGACATCGCCTTCCCGCATGACGTACTCCTTGCCCTCCAGCCGCGTCAGACCCTTCTCGCGCGCCGCGGCGCGGGAGCCGGCGCTGAGAAGGTCTTCGTAGCCGACGACCTCGGCGCGGATGAAGCCGCGCTCGATGTCGGAGTGGATGGCGCCGGCGGCCTGTGGGGCGCGGGTGCCCTGCGGGATAGTCCAGGCGCGCACTTCCATCTCGCCCGCCGTGAGAAACGACATCAGGCCGAGCAGGTGGTAGGCGCTCTTGATAAGACTGTCAACACCGCTCGACTCGACCCCGAGCGACTGTAGATATTCGCGCCGCTCTTCCGGCGAGAGTGCGACCAGCTCGGCTTCGAGCTGCGCGCAGATGACGACCGCCTCGGCGCCCTCACGGGCGGCGACCTCGCGGACGGCGCGCACGTGTGCGCTCGCGTCGGGGTCTGAGAGCGTCGCTTCGTCCACGTTCGCGGCGTAGATGTTCGGCTTCAGGGTGAGCAGGAAGAAGTTGCGCGCGAGTGCCAACTCGTCATCGCTCAGCGCGACGCTGCGCGCCGGGCGAAACTCTTCGAGGGCGGGCTGGAGCTTGTCGAGCACGCCGAGTTCGGCGACTGCCTGTTTGTCACCGCTCTTCGCCGTCCTCTGCGTGCGCTCGCGGCGGCGCTCGACGCTCGTGAGGTCGGCCAGCGCCAGCTCGATCTGGACGGTCTCGATGTCGCGGCGGGGATTGACCGAGCCTTCGACGTGGACGACCTCTTCGGACTCGAAGCAGCGCACGACCTGCACGACCGTGTCCGACTCGCGGATGTTGGCGAGGAACTGGTTGCCAAGCCCTTCGCCTTTCGACGACCCGCGCACGAGGCCGGGGATGTCCACGAACTCGATGACGGCGGGCTTGATGACGCTCGTCTTGACGAGGCGGGCCAGCGGCTCCAAACGCTCGTCGGGGACGGGGACGATGCCGACGTTCGACTTGTTACTGGCGAACGGATAGCTGGCCGCGAGCGCCGACTGCTGGGACGTGAGCGCGTTGAAGAGCGTCGTCTTACCGACGTAGGCGAGACCGGCGATGCCTGCGCGAAGCATAGGAAACCTCTGTCTGGGATGACCGCTGAATTGTGTTGGCTAACGGCAGACATCTAAGCATCCGGCGTCAGGGGTTGTCCAGCCGCCCCGGCGCACGCTTTCGGACGCGTGAGGGTGTTCGCGTATAATCGCCGGGTTCTTCGAGAGCCAGTCGCGGCCGGCGTGCAGCGCGCGGCGTGTCAGCGCGCCGCCCTAGTCACCGCCGCCGCCCTTCAACTCGGAATTATGCCCTTCGCAATCCTGCTGGCGCTCGCCGCCGTCTCGGGCGGCACGCTGCTCACGTACCTCTACGACCGCGAGGCGTCGCCGCTCGTGCGCGTGTGCGAGGGTCTGTGTACCGGCTTCGCCGCGCTCGGCCTCGTCGGTTTCATCATCGCCTCCTTCGCGGGGCTACAGCCTGCCGCGCTCGTCGCCGCGGGTCTCTTCGTCGCCTCCCCGCTCATCCTTTTACGCAAGGCCGAATGGCGCGCTCGCGTGCGCGTTGACGCGCGTGAGGCTTCGCGCACGTTGGGGCGGGCGATTACTTTCCGTAGCGGCGGGGCGACGTTTGTGTTCTACGCGGCGGCGGCCGTGTTGTGCTGGCTCGTCTTCCGGCAGGCGATGTACGCGGGCGCGGACGGCATATTTACCGGACTCGATAACAACATCGGCGATCTGCCGTTCCACGTCGGCATCATCTCGGGCTTCGTCCACGGCGACAACTTCCCGCCCGAGCATCCCGAGTTCGCGGGCACGCGTCTGACCTATCCGTTTCTGGCAGACTTCCTGACGGCGATGTTCGTGCGCGCCGGGGCCTCGCTCGAAGGCGCGATGTTCTGGCAGAACTTCACGCTCGCGCTCTCGTTCGTCGCGCTGCTCGGGCGCTGGGCCGCGCTCGTCACGGGGGAGCGCGCCGCCGGCTTCCTCGCGCCTGCGCTCGTCCTCTTCAACGGGGGCTTGGGCTTCCTGCAAGTGTTCGGCGAGGCTGCGCGCGGCGGCGGCCTACTGCACACGCTCGGCAATCCAACCGTCTACTACACGATGATGGGCGACACGTACAAGTGGGGCAACTTCGTCACGATGCTGCTCGTCCCGCAGCGCGGGCTGCTGCTCGGCTTCCCGCTGGCGATCATCGTGTTGACGCTGTGGTGGCAGGCGACTTCGGGGGAAAAGGGGGAAGGGGTAAAGGGTAAAGGGGAAGAGGGAAGAGGGAAGAGGGAGCACAGGGAAGCCGCAACGCGCAAGGGCGAGGCGACGAAGAAGGGGAAGCGCAACGTGAGCAGTTCCGACGCGCGTGCGAAGTCGTCGGCCGCGGCGGCGCAGCTTACACACTCCACACCTTTCCCCCTTACCCTTTCCCCTTTCCCCTTTCGCCAAATGCTCGCGGCGGGCGTCATTGCGGGGCTGATGCCGCTGGTGCACGCGCACAGTTTCGTCGTGTTGATGGGGATGGGCGGGTGTCTGGCGTTGCTGTTGAGCTGGCGCGGGGCGCGAGACGCGGTGGCGCGCGGCGAGGTCGGGAAGGAAGCGGGCGCGGGGTGGCGCGGGTGGTTCGTGTTCTTCGCGGCGGCGACGGTCGTCGCGGCGCCGCAGATGTTGTGGGCGACTTACAGAAGCGACGTGCAGGCCGGGAGCTTCTTCGGGTGGCAGCTGGGGTGGGATCGCGGCACGCTGAATCCAATCGTGTTCTGGTTAAAGAACACGGGGCTGTTCATCCCGCTGCTCGTCGCGGCGCTCGCGTGGCGGGGGCAGAAGCCTTTGGTCTCGCGCCGGCTGCTCGTCTTCTACCTGCCGTTTACGCTCTGCTTCGTCGTCCCGAACCTGTTGAAGATGTCGCCGTGGATTTGGGACAACATCAAGATTCTCTTCTACTGGTGGGTGGCCTCGGCGCCGATTGTCGCGCTGCTCATCGTGCGCCTGTGGCGTCGGGGTGGCGCGTGGCGCGCCGCCGCCGCCGTGTCGGTTGTGGTGCTCACGCTTGCGGGCGCGCTCGACGTGTGGCGCGTGGCCTCGGGCGGGATGCGCCAGCCCGTGTTCACGCGCGAGGGAGTGGAGTTCGCCGAGATGTTGAAACGCGAGACGCCGCCCCGCTCACTCGTTCTCCATGCGCCGACGTATAATCACCCGGTCTACCTGACAGGCCGGCGCTCGCTGATGGGCTACGCCGGGCACCTCGGCTCACACGGCATCGACTACACGGAACGCGAGCGCGACTTCGCGCGCATCTTCTCGGGGGGGCCGGAGGCGGAGGCGCTGTTGAAGCAATACGGCGTCGATTACGTCGTCGTCGGGCCGCTCGAACGCCGGGGCGGCGAGATGGCCCGCATCAGGGCCGTGGTCAACGAAACGTTCTTCCAACGCTACACGAAGGTCGGGCAAACAGGTGGCTACAGCCTCTACAAAACGTCGCCCTAAGAAGGGCGGCGCGGGAGCGAAGCGGGCGGCGGCCGCGGCGGAGCGGGCGCAAGGGTGGCCGGAGCGCGAGCGCGTCGAAGTCTCCGAGCGCGTCTGGATGGCGGCGAGTCTCGTCATCCTCGCGGCGGCCGTCTTCCTGCGTCTCTACGCGCTGGAGCTGAGGCCGATGCACCACGACGAGGCGGTCAACGGCTTCTTCCTGACGGGCCTGTTCCGTGAAGGCCGCTACAGCTACGACCCGACGAACTATCACGGCCCGACCATCTACTACTTCACGCTCCCAAGCGTCTACCTCTTCGGCCTGAAGACGTTCGCCGTCCGCCTCGTCCCCGTCTTCTTCGGCGTGGGTGTGGTGTGGCTCGCGCTCTGCCTGCGCCGCTGGGTGGGGCCGCTCGGCGCGCTCACGGCCGCCGCGCTCCTCGCCGTCTCGCCGGGCACGGTCTTCTATTCGCGCTACTTCATCCACGAGATGATGTTTCTCTTCTTCGCCCTCGGCGCGGTGGTCGGAGTGCTTCGCTTCTACGACACGGGGCGGGGCGAGTATCTGCTGCTGGCGTCGGCCGCGCTCGCCCTCCACTTTGCGACGAAGGAGACGGCCTTTATGACGGCCGGGGTGATGGTGCTGGCGACGCTCATCGCGTGGGGTTACGCGGGCTACATGCGCGGGCGGCCGCACCCGTTCGCCGCGCGTGAGGTGGCGAGTGGTCGCGCGGTCGAGCCGGGATTGATGGATGTCGTCGCGCGGCTCGGCGGGTGGCCCCGCCTGTGGCCGCTGCTGCTGGCGTCGCTCGCGCTGTTCGTCGCCATCAACGTCCTTTTCTACTCGTCGTTCTTCACCAACTCGAAGGGCGTCGGCGACGCTCTGGAGGCGCTGAAGGTCTGGTCGAAGACGGGCGCCAGCGAGTTCCACGCGAAGCCGTGGCACACGTATCTCAAGTGGCTTTTGCAGGAGGAGTCGCCGCTGCTTTGGCTCGGGACGGTGGGCGCGGCGCTGGCCCTGTGGTCGGGGCGCAACCGCTTCGCCGTCTTCGCGGGCGCGTGGGCCTTCGGCACGCTCGCCGCTTACTCACTCGTGCCCTACAAGACGCCGTGGCTGGCGCTCAACTTCACCGTGCCCCTGGCCATCGCCGGCGGCTACGCCGTGCAGGAACTCGCCGAGACCGCGGCCCACGCGCGCTCTGGCACGCAGCGACTCTTCCCGGCCGCAGTCCTCAGCCTTTCGCTCTTCCTGTTGGCGGTCGGCCTTGGCTTTGCACATGTAACTACTCCATCTGAATATTTGTGCAGGGCCGTCGGCGTGTGGTGCACCACGCCGTTATCGGCGGCGGACGGCCCCGGTCTCTCTAGCGAGTGGGGCGCGTTGGTGGCGCTCGTCCTGGCGGCGCTCGTCGTCGGCTGGTGCGTGTGGAGACTGTACACGGCGAGGAAGGGCGGCGCGGCGTGGCGGCGTAGTGCGCCGGCGCTGGCGCTGGCGGCGTTGGCCGTCGTGGTCTGCACATATCAGGCGTGGGTGGTCAGCTTCCAGCAGTACGACAACGACCAGTACCCATATGTCTACGCGCACACGCGGCGCCAGTTTATCAGCCTCGTCGGCGAGATCGAGCGTCTGGTGGCGCGCGCCGGCACAGGCGCGGACACGCGCATCGCCGCCACCGCGTCGGGGCCGGGCAGTGATAGCTACTGGCCTTTGCCGTGGTATCTGAACGACTACCGCAGCGTCGGCTACCACGCGCAGCTCCCCGCCGACGCCTCCAACCTTTCCATCATCGTCGGCAACGCGACGCAGGACGCGCAGCTCCGCGCGACCCTCGGCGCGACGCACCGCAAAGTGGGGGGGACTTACCCGCTACGCCCCGGCGTCGATCTCGTTCTCTACGCACAGCGCAGCCTGACTGACAGGTGATCTGCATCAGTGTGACCGACGCGCAGGAGAACTGTTCGTTCCGGGCCTCCGGCTTCACCCGCGACGGGCGCGCGCCCTCGGTTGACCGTGGCCTGACGAGACGCCGCGCCGGGGGTTGGAGGGCGTGCCGGTAAAGTGCCGGCCGCCAACAGTAAAGTTGCCGCGCTTAAAGTTTAAGTTTGACACCCCGGCGTGTCCCAACATATAGTGGGCCTCTCCTGCGTGGTGCTCTAGGGGCTGTGCCTGACGGCCGTATGTCCAGCTCCTCTCAGCCTGACCCTTTGGAACCAGACAGCGAATGTTCAAACTCCAAAAGCTAGAGATTACCGGCTTCAAATCCTTCGCCGACTTCACGGAACTCGTCTTCACCGGCAGCGGCATCACGGCCGTCGTCGGCCCGAACGGGTGCGGCAAATCGAACGTGGCCGACGCCATCTCCTGGGTGCTCGGCGAGCAGCGCGTCAAGATGCTGCGCGGCGCCGAGATGAAGGATGTCATCTTTCAAGGCTCGCGCAACCGTTTGCCTAGTGGGATGGCCGAAGTCGTCCTCCATCTGGTGCGCGACGAGACCATCGAGGAAGAGCCGGACATCGACGACATCGACTCGACCCTCGAAGAGATAGACGACCAGACCGGGGCCATCGAGGATCGACTCGCGCCCGAGTTGTTCGCCGCCGCGCAAGTCCCGGACGCCGAGGCCAAACTCTCCGCACCCGACGCGACCGCCCCGGCCCTCTTAGCTTTGTCAGAACCCTCTGCCGTCGAGGTCACACCCGGCGCGACCTCCGCTGTTGATGCATCGACCGTGGAAGCTCCCGCCGAATCGGTCGAAGCGCCCGCCGGGCTGGCCCTCGTTCCCGCCGAAGGACAACCGGAAGCCGTGACGACGCTGGAAGCGCGCGGTGATGGAGAAGAGACTCCGAAGCCCGCCGCACAGACGCACCACAAGCGCCACTGGCGCCCGCGTCGCATGGAGCTTGACTTCGCCCCCGGCGAGACCGTCACCGTCACGCGTCGCCTCTACCGCTCGGGCGAGAGCGAGTATCTGCTCAACGGTCGCGTCTGCCGTCTGCGCGACATTCAAGACCTCTTTTCCGGCACGGGCCTTTCCGGCGCGCACTACGCCATCATCGAGCAGGGGCGCATCGGCCAGATTCTCTCGGCCAAGCCGATGGATCGCCGCACGCTCATCGAGGAGGCCGCCGGCATCACGAAGTTCCGCGTCCGCCAGCGCGCCGCCGAGGCGCGTCTCGAAGGCGCGCGCTCGAACCTCCACCGCGTCTCCGACATCATCAGCGAGATCGACCGGCAGGTGAACAGTCTGCGCCGGCAGGCCGGCAAGGCCCGCCGCTACAGCGCCCTGCGCGACGAGCTGCGCGACCTTCTGCGCCACACCTACGCCGCCGAAGACCGCGCCCTCGGCACGCTCCTGGAAACCCTGCGCGCGCAGATCACCGACGCCTCCGAAGAGGCCGACGCGCTTTCGTCAAAACTCTCCGCCGGCGAAGACGAGGCCCGCCGCGCCACGTCCGAGGCCCGCACGCGCGAGGAAGAATTAGCCGAGACGCGCGCCGCCGTCGCCGAATCGACTCTCAGGCAAGACCGGCGCGAGCGCGAGCGCGCCTATCAGGAAGAACAGGCCGACGCCCTCCATAAGCGCGCGGCCGAAGTGCGACAGGAGATCGACACTTTGCGCGGGCGTCTCTCGGCCATCGAGCAGGAAGGAGAGGGCTTGCGCCTGTCCGACGCGCAACTACGTGAGGAGAGCGACGCCTCCGCCGGGCTGTTAGCTTCCGCCGAGGCCGCCTACGCGCAGCGCCTCGCGGAAGTGGCTGAGGCCGAGGCCGTCATCGAGGTGGCGCGGGCTGAACTCCTCACGCACACGGCCGTCGTCGAGCGCCTGCGCGAGATCGGACGCCAGCTCGAAGCGGCGCTCGACCGTGTGGCCATGCAGGCCGAGGGTCTCGCGCGCGAGGGCGAGCGCGCGGCCGTCGCGCACGAACAGTCGCAGGCGCAAGCCCAAATTTTGAACGAACAGATTCGCGTCGCGCGCGCGCAACTGGAAAGTCTCGTCGCCGAGCGCGAGGAGTCGGCGCGCCTCATCGCGGAGGCGCGCGTGCGCGTTGCGGCGACCTCGGAGCGACACGCGCGCGTGCGCGACGAGGCGGCGCGCGTCCGTCACCGCCTCGACACGCTCGAAGAAATCGACACGCAACGCTCGCTCTACCCGCAAGCCGTCCAGCGCATCTTCTCCGACGCGGCCGAAGGCGAAGCTATTAGAGACTTCCGCGCCATCGGCACGCTCGCCGACGTGCTGCGCGTCGAGCCGCACTGGGAGCCGGCCGTCGAGAGCGTCTTCGGCACGCTCCTCCAGTCCGTCATCGTGCCGACGCCCGACGACGCCCTGCGCGCCGCCGCGTGGCTCGAAGTCGCGGGCGCGGGCCGCGCCAACTTCCTCGTTGCCGGCCTGCATGGCGGCTCGGAGTCGGACGAGGAGCAAGTCGAGCAGATCGAACAACTCGGGCAAGCCGAGACGGAGCAGCCGCGGCAATCGCTCGCCGAGAGCGTTCTCGCCGAAGGCGTGGAGCTGCGCGCGTGGAACCTTCTGGGCGCGCCGCGCGAGATCGCGGCCGTGTTGCGCCGGACGGTGCCACGCGAGATGAACGCGCGCGTCGTGCGCGACCTCGAAGGGGCCGTCGAGCTTTCGCTCACGTCCGAGGAGATGTGCGTGACGCCGGCCGGCGAGTGGGTCATCGGCGGCCAGCTCGTCGCGGCGGGTGGGCCGCCCGTGGCGGGCGAGGGCGCGGGGCTGCTTTCGTTCAAGCGCGAGATGCGCGACCTTGGCGCGCGCGCCGTCGGACTCGAAGCCGACCTCATCTTCGCCGAGGAGGCCGCCACGGCCGAGCGCACGCGCCTCGGCGAACTCGAAGACGCATACGTCCATCTGAACGAAGCCATCGGGCGCGATGAGCGCGAGCAGGTGGCGCGCGAAGTCAACGCCGCGCAGCTCACGCAGGAAACCGAACGCGCCGAGCGTCACATGCGTGTGGTTGCCGACGACGCCGCGCGCCTCGCCGACGAGCAGCGCGAGCTACAAGAGCGTCGCGACCAACAGAGCGCGGAGACCGAGTCGGTCGAGGCCGCGCGCGTCGCCGCCACATTGGCGATTGCCGTGGCTGCGGACACACTTGCCGCGGCCCGCCGCACTTCCGAGGAGGCGAGCGAGCTTCTGGGCCAGCAGCGGGCCGCCGCCGCGGCTGCCTCCGAGCGCCGGCGGGCCGCCGCATCGGAGCTAAAGCGCATGGAGTCGGAGTCGGCCGACCTCGCCGCGCGGCTTGAGCGTTACGAGTCGGAAGTCTCCGAGATGCACGCGCGTCTCGAACGTCTGCGCGGCTCATTGGCTGAGATGGACGAGGGGGCAGGCGAGGTGGAAGGCGAGCGCGAGCGTCTGGAGCTGGACGTGGAAGAGGCGGCGCGGCGCGTGGCGGAGGCGCGCGCGCGGGCCGACGCGCTGGCGCTCGAAGTGACGGAGCTGCATCAGAGTGTCGCCGCCGCGCGCGACGCGCGAGCAGGGCTGGAGGTGCAACGCGCGGAGACGGGTGCGCGTCTGAGCTACGTCCGCGAGTCGTGCATGGCGGAACTCTCGGCGCCGCTCGAAGAGGTGGCGCGCGAGTTCGCGCCCGGTGAAGAGTTCGACCTTGAGTCGGAGCGCGCCCGTGTCGAGGAGATGCGCGCGCGTCTTGAGTCTTTCGGCGCGGTCAACATGATGGCGCTCGAAGAGCTGGGCGAGAACGAGGAGCGCCTGAAGTTTTTGACGGAGCAGCGCGCCGACATCACCGACGGCATCATCTCCACGGAGGAGGCGCTTCGGGAAATCAAGCGCCGCTCGCGCGAGCGCTTCCGCCACGCCTTCGAGGAGATCAATCGCAACTTCGGACAGTTCTTCCTTGAGCTGTTCGGCGGCGGGCGCGGTGAGATGAGCATGATCGACGCCGACGACGTTCTGGAGTCGGGCATCGACATCGTCGCGCAACCGCCGGGCAAGCGTCTCCAGAACGTGCTGCTGCTTTCGGGCGGCGAGAAGGCGATGGCGGCGCTCGCGCTCGTGCTCGCCGTCTTCCGCTACCGGCCGTCGCCCTTCTGCCTCCTCGACGAGGTGGACGCGCCGCTCGACGAGGCCAACGTCGGCCGCTTCACGACGAAGATCAAGGAGATGTCGCAGGAGACGCAGTTCATCGTCGTCACGCACAACAAGCGGACGATGGAGATGGCGCGCGCCCTCTACGGCGTGACGATGGAGGAGGCGGGCATCTCGCGCCTCGTCTCCGTGAGGTTCGAGTGAGCATGTGGGTTAAGGTCTTAGGCTTCACCTTCGCGGCCGCGCTCGTCTCGACGGGCGCGGCCTTCCCCGTACAGGCGCAATCCCCGCGCAAGGCGACGCCTCGGCCGACGCCGACGCCCGCGGTCGAACAGCAGCAACCGAAGAAGGTCTCGCAGCGGCCGGAGGACGGGAAGGGGACTGAGGAGGCGCCCGCGTCGGTGCGCGCGGGCGTCCCCGCGAAGCCGAAGGAAGACCCGAACGCCGCGCACTACGTCTACGAGTTCAAGCAGCCGGACTTCTTCGTCTACTTCGTACGCATCGA
>DASVES010000303.1:0-4989 GCA_036380435.1 Pyrinomonadaceae bacterium
CGCGTCGGCTCGATGAGTCGCAGCAGGCAGCGCCCGACGGTCGATTTGCCACAGCCCGACTCGCCCACCAGCCCCAACGTCTCCCCGCGGAAGATGTCGAACGTCAGACCGTCCACGGCGCGCACCACGTCGTCGCTGCCCTCGACGGGGAAGTGCTTGAACAACCCACGCACGCGCACGAGTTCTTCTGTCTTCGCCGCGCCGTCACGCGCGTCCGCCTGCGCGTCGCGCGCGCGGGCCGCCGCCGCTTCGGCTTCGGGGACGGCTTGCATTCTTTCGTTAGTGCTCATGCCTTAAGTAGTGATGAGTGATGAGTGATAAGTGATAAGAAAATCCTGCTTGCTCTTTCTCATCACTTATCACTCATCACTTATCACCTGTATCTGGTGGTCTGCGGCGACGGCCGCCGCGAGATCGTAGAGCACGCAGCGGACGCGCACGCCGCCGTCCAACTCGTAGAGCGGGATGTCGCCCTCGGTGCAGCGGGGCATGCGGTGCTGACAGCGCGGCGCGAAGTGACAGCCCGGGGGCAGGTCGGTCGGCTTCGGCACCGTCCCCTCGATGGTCTGGAGGCGGTCGATCTTCTTCACCTCGGCCTCGGTCAGCTTCGGCACCGAGCGCAACAACCCTTCGGTGTACGGGTGCTTGGGACGGGCGAACAACTCTTCGACCGGCGACTCTTCGACGATGCGCCCCGTGTACATCACCGCCACGCGGTCGGCCACCTCGGCCACCACGCCGAGGTCGTGCGTGATGAGCAGCACGGCGAGGTTGCGCGTGCGGCGCAGCTCGTCGATGAGTTCAAGGATTTGCGCCTGGATGGTCACGTCGAGCGCGGTCGTCGGCTCGTCGGCGATGAGGAGTTTGGGGTCGCAGGCGAGGGCCATGGAGATCATCACGCGCTGGCGCATCCCGCCCGAGAGCTGGTGCGGGTAGTCGTCGGCGCGACGGCCGGGGTCGGGGATGGACACCTCTTTCATCGCCTCGACGGCCGCCTCGCGCGCCTGCCTGCGGTTCATCCGGCGATGGAGCCTGAGCGCCTCCGCGATCTGCTCGCCCACGGTGTAGACCGGGTTGAGACTCGTCATCGGGTCCTGAAAGATCATCGCGATGTCGTCGCCCCGAATCTCGCGCATCCGCGCGTCCGACGCCTTCAGCAAATTCTCCCCGTCGAACCACACCTCCCCGCCCACAATCTTCCCCGGCGCCGCAATCAACCTCATCACCGACAGCGCCGTGATCGACTTCCCGCACCCCGACTCGCCCACCAGCCCCAACAATTCCCCCTCGCCCACGTGAAAGCTCACGCCGTCCACGGCGCGCACTAACCCTGAGCGCGTCGGGAAATGCGTCTGGAGATTTTTAACTTCGAGCAGGTGCGGCATTTTGTCGTTCGGGGTGATTACGTTTTACAGGATTCGCCGTCGCTTTGCCAAATTACTTCAGAAGAGGCACTCCGTCGCGTTGACAAGCCACGCGCTGCCGCGCTTGACGAGGGTGAGCTTGATCCTGATGGGCGGATTGTCGGGGCTGACGTAGCCGCCGAATGGGGGGAGGGTGACGACCGTGGTGGCTCGCGCGCCGCGGACGCCCGCGCGACCGACGGTGAGGCCCGCGATCCACTTCGGGTCCCAATCCTGAGCGCAGATGATGATGTCCACCATCTGCTGCTGGATGATGCGCGGGGCGCGGCGGTGGAACTCGGGCGTCATGTACTTGAGCGCCTCGCGTCGCTTCTTGAGCGGCGACCAGTTGTCCTTGTTCAGCTCGCCCAGATAGAAAGCGTAGAAGCCGCGGGCGACCGCCTCGGGGCTTCCGGCGTCGGGCTGCGTTGTCTGCGCGTGCGCGGAGATGTCATAGAGCGCGCCGCAAGTTAGTAGAATGACCGAGAGCAGAATCTTTTTCATCAAACTCTTCCTCTTAGTGTTGGTTATCACAGAAGGCGTTACGGGGAGGCGAATGGGTTGACAACCTCCAGCCCCTCGGCCCGAGCGGAGGCGTCGAAATCTTCCGAGTAGAGGCGCGTGATTCCGCCTTCCAGACACGCGGCTACAATCAGAGCGTACCCAGAACGAGAGAAGATATGTAGCTATCAGCCTCTCCGCCGTATCAAAGTTTGCCATGTCGGCATCACCGTCTGCCAGGCAGATCGCATGTCAGCGAGATCGGCTAACGCCTGTGACTGGTCGTAACCGCATCGCTCAAGTTTTCTTGAGGCCGCGACGTATTCGCAAGCGACCTGCCACAGAAGTACTCCGTCAACGAGCGAGGAGAGTAAATTCGTCGCTAAGGATTGCTTCAGCGGGTCGCGCGGGTCACGTGCGTAGATGAGGATGTTCGTATCAACGGCGTTCATGCAACTCCTCGCGTGTGAAGCGGCGCGGGGCGTCAGCAGGAATGGGGTTGGCGCGCATCCGCGCGACCATCTCCTCAAGGATACGTTTACGTTCTTCGGGGTCAGTAACCGGCGGCGGAAGCGAACGCGGCGCGGAGACTGTTAACTCCACTTCCGCACCCTCGGGCAAGTCACAAGGGACTTGAGGAATGAACGCGCCGTCGCGGTATATCGCCTTCAATGTTTGAGACATGGGCCTCTCCTTCTCGCTACTTATTCTACACCGTCACGGCCTCGCGGTACTCGCCCCAGACGCAGCACCTGCCTTTGAATAAATAATCTGTGATCTCGAAGAGTCTGCCCCTCTACACCCGTCGTAGTCGAGACCTCTACACATAGCGCAACTGATTTACCATCTCGTCAGCCGTTATCTGGTTGAGGACGATGAGCAACCGCTGAACAAGTTCGCGCGGGGGGCGACGCACGGCAATGATGATGCCGGAGTGAATCTTTCCGGTAGCGAAATATTGTCGGGCAAGCGCCTCGAAGTCGGCGCGGTTGTGCGTCAGAAATGTCTTCCCGTGTTCGACGGCGTAGGCCAGTTGGCTGGCGTCGCTTTGGCCCAGTTGTCCGGCCGCGCGCGTGGTAATCACCGAGAACCCACGCGCCCGGAGCAGGTCTGCCGCCAGCACGCTCACGTCCTCATCCGCATAGAGTTCGATGAAGAGTCGGCCCGGCGCGCTCATGGGTGGAGCAAACCCTCGGGGATGCGGTTACGCTCGATGTGCGCGTTGATCTCGTCCGTGTGGTCGCTGTAATAGCTGAGGGCGTCGAAGACCTGCGCCAGGGTCAGGTGTGGTAGGTGTTCGCCTATCTCTTCGGGCGCGACTCCCTGTCGCCACATCTCGACGATGGCGCGCACGGGCGTGCGCGTCCCCTTGATGATCGGCTCGCCGCCCAGAATCTCGTCGTCGGCGACGATGTAACGATGTCCGGTTGCGGTCGTCATGGCTTGAAGTTTACCGACAAACACGTCCAATGCAACAGCGAAGACGCGCCCGCTCGACAGGATTACTTTTCTACACCGTCACGGCCTCGCGGTACTCGCCCAGATGCGGCGCAGCCTGTGATACCTCTGGAACCCAATTCTTCCCCGAAGGTTGAAGCCACACGTCAGTTGACGCACTCGGTGCCGTCGATTTTCCATGCGCCGCCGCGCTGCACGAGAATGGTCTTGATCTTTATTGCCGTGTCATTGCCTACGGGCAGCCTGACGACCGTGGACGCTTTCGCCCCGCGGATGGTCGCGCGGCCGACAGTGTAGTCTGTCGCCCACTTCGGCTCCCATTCCTGCGCGCAGATGATGATGTCGGCCATCAAGTCCTCTTCGAGACGCGGGATGCGCTTGTGGAACTCGGAGGTCAGATACTTGAGCGCCTCACGGCGATTCTTGAGCGGCTCCCAGTTCTCCTTGTTGAGCTGGCCCAAGTACCACGCGTAGAAGTTGCGGACGACCGCCTCGGGAGCAGGCGCAGGCGGCGCGGCGGCGTTTGCCGTCTGCGCTGCCGCCGGGGGCGCAAGCAGCACTCCGCAGGCCAGGAGCAGCAGGGCCAGCAGGAGTGTGTTTCTCGTCGCGTTCTTCATAGAGTCGTCCTCTCCTGGTATTCGCCCCAGACGCGGCGCAGCGTGTGGCTGATCTCCCCGACGGTGGCGTGGGCCTCGACGCAGTGGAGGATACGCGGGAGGAGGTTTTCGGCGCCGTGGGCGGCGTCTTCGAGGCTGATGAGGGCGGCGCGGGCCGCCTCCGGGTCGCGGCGCTCGCGCAACCGTCGGACGCGCTCGATCTGTGCGCGCTCGACCGACTCGTCGATGCGGAGAGTGGGAACGGGCGCGTCCTCTTCGGAGCGGAAGCGGTTGACGCCGACGACGACGGCGTCCTGAGTTTCGACGGCGCGCTGATAGCGGTAGGCGGCCTCCTGGATTTCGCGTTGGACGTAGCCGGTCTCGATGGCGCGGAGCGTGCCGCCGAGGGCGTCGATGCGGTCGATGTAGTCGGAGGCGAGGCGCTCGATCTCGTTGGTCAACTGCTCGACGGCGTAGGAGCCGGCGAGCGGGTCAACCGTGTCGGCCGCGCCGGACTCGTGGGCGATGACCTGCTGCGTGCGCAGGGCGAGGCGCGCGGCCTGCTCGGTCGGCAGCGACAGGGCCTCGTCCATCGCGTTGGTGTGGAGCGACTGCGTGCCGCCGAGCACGGCGGCGAGGGCCTGAATGGTCGTGCGGACGACGTTGATCTCGGGCTGCTGGGCGGTGAGGGTGGAGCCGGCCGTTTGTGTGTGGAAGCGGAGCATCTGCGAGCGCGGGTCGCGCGCGTGGAAGCGTTCGCGCATGAGCCGCGCCCAAAGCCGGCGGGCGGCGCGGAACTTGGCGACCTCTTCGAGCAGGTTGTTGTGCGCGTTGAAGAAGAAGGAGAGGCGGGGGGCGAAGTCGTCAACCTCAAGGCCGGCGGCGATGGCGGCTTCGACGTAGGCGATGGCGTCGGCGAGGGTGAAGGCCACCTCCTGCGCGGCCGTGGAGCCGGCCTCGCGGATGTGATAGCCGCTGATGGAGATGGTGTTCCAGTTGGGGATTTCGCGGGCGCAGTAGGCGAAGGTGTC
>DASVES010000304.1:0-7611 GCA_036380435.1 Pyrinomonadaceae bacterium
GCGCAGCTCGAAGTGCTGCTCGTCCTCGTCGTCGTCGTGATGTTCTACATTTACGGCAGGAAAAAACCCTGACCCGTTAAAAGCCGTGAATCGTCAATCGTCAATCGTCAATCGAAGAAGGCAGTTTCGATTGACGATTGACGATTGACGATTCACGGCTTTTTTTATCTGACCTTGATGCGCGCCGGCTGCTGCGCCTTGACGCGCACGTTGATGCCGTCGTCGGCGATGACGAGGAGGCGGCGGTCGTCGTAGGGCGAGGCGCCCATGGGCGTGTAGGCGAGCACGTAACGGTTCTTACGCAGCTCGTCGCAGATCGACTTGGCGGCCTCGCGCGGCTCCTCCACGGTGAGGATGCGCCCGCCCGTGCCTTCGACAAGTTGCTTGACGACCTGATTGGGCTTGGGCCGGTCGCGGCGGAGCGCGCCGCCCGTGCGGTCGGGGATTTGCAGAGCGTAGACGGTCACGTCCTGCTTCTGTAGTTCGGCGAGTATGTCGTCGAAGCGCGTCTTGCTGCCGCGGTCGAGGCCGTCGGCGACGAGCACGACGACGCGCTTGTTGTAGGAGGCCGAGAGCGGGCGCAGGGCTTCAGTGAGGACGGTCGCGAGCGCGTCGAACAGACGCGGCTCGCCGCGCTTGCGGAAGAGCTGGAGGTTCTTCTCGATCTCCTCGGCGTTGTCCGTCCACTCCACGACGATCTCCGGCGCCTCATCGTAGCCGACGATCATCACCTGATCGCCCTCGTAAATCTCGTAGGCGAACTCGCGCGTCGCCTGCGCCAGCTTCTCCACGTCGGCGCGCAAGCCGAGCGAGTTGTCCACGAGCAGCACGATGCGCGCCGGGTCGGGGTCGGGCGCGAAGCTCTGTATCTTCTGCTCCATCCCGCCGTCGTAGAGCGCGAGGTCGTGCGCGGCGATCTCGTCGTCCGCGCCGTCGGCGCGCGCGGCGAAGACGTTGAGCGTCGTGCCGCGCTCGGACGCCGTCGAAGCGCCCCCGCCCGACTGCCCCGGACGACGACCGGCCTGCCCACCCGCCACCCCCGCCAGCACGAGTGTCGCGATGAAGACCGCGAGAATAACTTTGGTGAGCGCGCGCATAAAATTTGTTCGCCCCCCCGGCCGCTCGTCGAGTCAGAACTCTCAGGCGCCCGCAGGCGTGTCTTTCCCCTTCTTACCCTTCGGCTTCTCCGCCCCCGCCTTCGCGCTCTCCTTCGGCGCTTCCGCTGAGGACTCGCTCTTCGAAGATGAAGATTCACTCTTCTCCGCCGGGGCCGACTCCTTAGACTCCTTCGCCTCTTTCCCTTCCTTAGCCTCCCCGGTCTTTGCGTCCGACTTCTTGGCAGCGTAGTCGGTCACGTACCAGCCCGAGCCTTTGAACTGGAACCCGCTGCGCGACCACTCCTTTTCGAGACGGCCGCCGCACCCGGCGTGGCGAGCAAGCGGCTTGTCGGAAATCTTCTGCATCACTTCGACGTGCGCGTTGCACTTCCGGCAAGTGTATTCGTAAATGGGCATCGGCTTCGGTTTCGGACCTCTTTGGATAAGCTTCTATTTATACGTCGGCAAATTATACGAACCAGTTTTTTTGCTTGCAACCGCGGCCAACATTTGATGCAAAGTTTGGCAGCGGGCGTGCGCCCGCGCAGCGTGGGGTCTGAAGAAAAATCTCTCGTGAGCGAAGTTTTTTGTCTCGCTTCGGAACGCATCCGAAGTTGAACCGAACCTCAAACATGGTTCAGGATGAACGAACCGGGAGCCAAGCCGCTACGTGTCAGCACCTTACCTATGGTTGATTTAAATACGTACAAGAAAAGGACTTAGGCGGCTCTATTTAATGCGCCCGTGCAACCGGAAGTGTCTCTCATCCATCATACTCCCGGTTTCGATAAAGGCTGCTCTTTGGCAGACATGATCGCTTCCACCATGCGTAGCCCCCAAGCTATGCGCTCGCCTCGCAAGGATTGTGAGCGCAACTGAAGATGGCTCCCGAGAGGGTCACCCGAAGCACATGGAGAACGAATCAGGATGCACTATACCCGGCATATTCCCCTCTATCGGTCTTTTAAGTTTCTGTCTTTTGCATTCATCGCTCTTTTCACACTGGCGAGCTTCACCGACACCTCTCTGACGCGCGCGATTGCGCCCGCCGTCGAAGCGAGCGCCGCCGCGATTGATCTGGAGAACTTCATCCCGGCCGATATCCCCTCTTCCGGCGACCGCGACCTCGACAAGATCATCTACCGCGCCGGCCTCGACTACGGCGTTGACCCGCGCCTCCTCCACGCGGTGATCTGGCAGGAGTCGAAGTACAAGCCCTCGGCCGTCTCCCACGCCGGCGCGCGCGGCATGATGCAGCTCATGCCGGCCACTGCCAAGCGGTTCAAGTGCGAAGACACGACCGACCCGGGCCAGAACATCAAGGCCGGAACGAAGTACCTGCGGTGGCTCCTCAAGCGTTTCGACGGCGACGTGGTGCTCGCGCTCGCCGGCTACAACGCGGGCGAAGGCTCGGTTGACAAGCACAACGGCGTGCCGCCCTTCAACGAGACGCAGAAGTACGTCCGCATCATCACGGGTCGCTACGGCAAGTCGCGCCACCCCGTCTACACGCCCGAAGTGGCGCGCGTCGAGTTCCGCCTGCTGCCGCAAGTCGCGCAGGCCGAATAACGAAATCTAAGAGGTCAGAGGCCGGAGGTTAGAGGTCAGTGAAAAGACAATGTGTCTTCACTGACCTCTAACCTTTTGCCTCCGACCTCTTTCCCTGCTTTGCAACGCGGGGCGCGCTTCGATATGATTTGCGCCCGGTTGTCAAAGACCCTCCGGCGCGCGCGAGCCGGCCGGCACGGCCGTGTTCTCTCCTCGAACTCTTCCACCGACATTTCGAAGCGCGCCGGACTTTCATCCGGGGAAAGTTAAGGAGAGGAAACGGACGCTTTGTCCACGCAACTGCCCATGCCCACCACCGCGCAGACGCTCTCTCTGGAGCGCAAGATCAGGATGCACGAGGCGCGCGAGGCCATCATCAACCGCCTCGCGCCCGACATCCATTCGGAGATCGACCTCGACCGCTTCCTGCGCGCCATCGTCGCCGAACTCGGCCGCATGATGGAGGCCGACCGCTGCGACGTGATCCAGATCGTCGAGGGCGTCGAGCTACGCATCAGCCACGAATGGCGCGAGGGCGAAGACGTGCCGTCGAGCCTCGGCGTCTCCATCCCCGTGGACTTCGCACAGCTCTCCGAACGCTTCGACCTCACGCAGCCCATCCGCATCGACGACACCTCGCCGCACGGCACGGACGCGCGCCTCGGCCTCCTGCCCGCCTCCCTCGGCACGCGCTCGCTCCTCGTCGTCCCCGTCGTCTTAGACGGCCGCGTGCTCGGCCTGCTCGGTCTCCACATGACGCGCTCCGTGCGCCTCTGGCTTGATGAGGAAGTCAGATTCCTCCAGTCTATCGCCCGCCAGATAGCCGTCGGCTACCAGTACGCGCGTCTCTACACGGACACGCAGCGCGAGGCGAGCCGCACGCGCGCGCTCCTGGAGATCGCCAACATCATCAACGCCCGCTCCGACTTCGGCGAGGTGACCTCGCACGTCCTTGAGCGCGCCGTCTCGCTCGTCGGGGCCGACTACTGCGCCCTCGGCGTCGTCGAGCCGTCGGGCAAGTCCATCAGCCTCGCCGCCTTCAAGGCCGCGCCGCACTCGACCACCTCTGGCGTGCGCCAGCTCATCGAAGCGCACGGCCGCTCCATCGACATCACGGCCTTCCCCGCCATCACCGACCTGCTCGCCGAGGGCAAGACCCTGACGCTCCTCGACACGACGCTCCCGCCGCCCGTCCGCTTCGTCTTCAACTCCACGCTCGGGGGCCGCGCCGCGCTCATCGCGCCCGTCCGCATCGGCGAGCAGACTTTCGGGCTGTTGGGGTTTGTCTGGGGCGGCGAGCGCGTGTCGTTTGACGAGCACGACATCTCGCTCGTCGAAGGCATCGCCCTCCAGATCGGCACGGCGCTCGAACGCGACCAGCTCTCAGCCGAGGTGATGCGCCTGAGAAGCGTTCTTCACGAGCGCCACGCCGAAGACCGCATCATCGGGCAAGCGCCCAGCATCCGCCGCGCCATCGAGCTGGCACTTAACGTCGCCGACACACAGACCACCGTCCTCATTCAGGGCGAGAGCGGGACGGGGAAGGAACTCCTCGCCAACCTCATCCACTTCAACTCCAAGCGACGCGACCGCCCATACATCAAACTCAACTGCGGCGCCATTCCCGAGACGCTGCTGGAGACGGAGCTGTTCGGACACGAGCGCGGGGCGTTTACGGACGCGCGCGCGCGCCGGCGGGGGCGCTTCGAGGAGGCGGACGGCGGCACGCTCTTTCTCGACGAGATTGGTGAGATGAGTCCGTCGGCGCAGGTGCGTCTGCTGCGCGTCCTTCAGGACGGCGAGTACACGCGCGTCGGCGGCGGCGACGTGTTGCACGCGGACGTGCGTGTGCTCGCCGCGACGAACGTCGATCTGGAGCGCGCCGTCGAGGAAGGCAGTTTCCGCCGTGACCTCTTCTACCGCCTGTCGGTGTTCCCCGTCACGCTTCCACCTTTGCGCGAGCGGCCCGGCGACGTGCAGCCGCTCGTCATCCATTTCCTCGAACACTACAAGCAGAAGACCGGCCGCTTCATCTCCGGCATCTCGAAGCAGGCGCTCACGGCGCTCACGGGCTACGACTGGCCCGGCAACGTGAGGGAATTGGAGAACGCCGTCGAGCGCGCCGTCATCATCGCCTCGGGCCGGCAGATCGAACTCGACGATTTGCCAGAGGCCATCGGCCGCGTCGTGCGCGAGGAGCGAGCCAGCACCCGCCGCGAGCGCGAGCGGGCCGCGAGCGAGGGCCGCCGCGTGAAACTGGAGATCGAGGTGCCCGCCACGGTCGAGGAAATCGAGCGCCGGGCCATCGAGGCCACACTCGACTACACGGGCGGCGACAAGACGCGCGCCGCCCGCGCCCTCGGCATCGGCCGCAAGACGCTCTACCGCAAGCTCAAGGAGTACGAAGGATGATGGATGAGGGCAAGGGGGAAAGGGGAAGGGTTAAAGGGTAAAGGGTAAAAGTAAGGCGGAAGCCAGCATCTTTCATTGTCCTTCACTTTTGCCTTTGCCCCTTACCCCTTCCCCTTTCCCCTTTGCCTTTTGCCTTCAATCATTGCACCGCTTCGCGCGCTTTTGTTATAGTTTGCGAAGCGCTTAAGAGACTTTGTTCATACTAAATGTGCCGGGGAGGCCGGTGGGTTTGCTTCCCCGCGAAAGAGGTCGCCATGTCACAGCAATTACAGCGCAGGCGTGAGAGGGAATCCGACCTGTCGAAGCAGACCGCGTGCTTCGTTCTGGGCGGAGTTGTGGGGGCGGTCGTGGCGTTGCTGCTCGCCCCGAAGTCGGGGCGCGAGCTGCGGACGGACTTGGCCGACGTGACGCGCAAGGGCGTTGACCGCACGCGCGAGACGGCCGCCGTGGCGCGCGAGCGCGCCGGGGAATACTACGACGTCGCCTCGCAGCGCGCGGGCGAACTCGCCGGCTCGGTGCGCGAGGCCGCGTCGCGGCGCGGCGAGCATTTGTCGGCCGCCATCGACGCCGGCAAGCGCGCCTATCTGGATGAGAAGCGCCGCACGGAATCGGGCGCCATCGAGGCCGCGCCCACTTATTACGAGGAAGGCGGCAAAGGCTGAAGCCCCACACGATATGTTCCTCGCATTCCAGATGAGCGCGAACGACCCGGCGTTCTGGACGATGATGATGACGATCATCACGGCCGTCTCCTTCGTCGTCATCGCCGTCGCCATGACCGTCATCGCGCTGGCGGCGCGGCGCGTCGTCACGACGGTGGGACGCGTCGAGCAGCGCGTGGAGCCGCTCATCGGGCGCGTCGGCGCGCTCACCGAGCAGGTGCGTGAGGTGGCCGAGCAGGTGCAACTGATGTCGGGGCACCTGACGACGGCCACGATGCACTTCTCCGAGTCGATGGCTTTAATCAAAGAAGAGGTGCGCGAACTCAAGGAGGTCGTCGGCCTCTCGGCCGAGACGGCCCGCGACCACGTCGAGCGCATCAGCCGCTCGATAGACCAGACGCACGAGCAGTTAATGGGCACGACCGTCTTCATCCAGTCGAAGCTGGTGGCTCCGGCCAGAGAGATGGCGGCGATTATGGCGGGGGTGCGGCGCGGTCTGGAAGTGCTCGTAGCCCCCTCCCCGAAATCAATCGACCAGACCTACGCGGAGGACGAGATGTTCATCGGCTGAAAATCTCCGAAGCCTTAACCAGAGCGCGACGCGCGCCCGGGCCAAAATCTCCGCAAGCGAGACGACGGCCCGGGCGTTTTATTTGAAGTAAGCAGTGAGCAGTGAGCAGTAAGCAGACAGAGCTATTCGGCGACGTGCGACGAGCTGCCAAAGCGAAAAAAACTGCTCACTGCTCACTGCTTACTGCTCACTTCTCACTATGCTAGTATTCATATTTCACCGAAGGAAGTGACCGCAAGACCATGTCAACCGAAGCACCGCTTGATCTTAAGAAGACCGTCAATCTGCCGAAGACGAACTTCTCGCAGAAGGCCAACCTCGGGCAGACGGAGCCGGCGCGTCTGAAGAAGTGGACGGAGATGGGCCTCTACCAGCTCATCCGCCGCGCGCGCTCGGGCCGCGACAAGTTCATCCTCCACGACGGCCCGCCCTACGCCAACGCCGACATTCACCTCGGCACAGCGCTCAACAAGGTGCTCAAGGATTTGGTCGTCAAGTCGCGCACGATGATGGGCTACGACGCGCCGTATGTTCCGGGCTACGACTGCCACGGCCTGCCCATCGAGCTGCACGTCGAGCGCAAGCTCGGCGAGAAGAAACGTCTGATGCCGCCCGCGAGCGTGCGCCGCGCCTGCCGCGAGTTCGCCGCCGACGCCCTCAAGCGCCAGACGCGCGACTTCCAGCGCCTCGGCATCCTCGGCCTCTGGGAGCAACCCTACCTGACGATGTCGAACCGCTACGAGGCGGAGACCGCTCGCCTGTTCGGCCGCTTCGTCGAGCGCGGCTACGTCTACAAGGGCGCGCGCCCCGTCTACTGGTGCATCCACGACCAGACGGCTCTGGCCGAGGCCGAGGTCGAGTACAACGAGCACACAAGCCCGTCCGTCTACGTCAAGTTTCCAGCAGCGTTCGACCCCGTGACCATCGACCCGGCGCTCGCGGGGCGCAAGGTCTTCTTTCTCATCTGGACGACGACGCCGTGGACGCTCCCCGCGAACCTCGGCATCGCCGTCAACCCGCTCTTCGAGTATGCCGCTATCGAGAACCCGGAGAACGGCGAGGTCTACATCGTCGCTTCGGAGTTGGCCGCAGAGGTAGCTCGCAAGTGCGGCATCGGCGAGCAGAGGCAAGTTTATTTCGGGGCAGGAATGTTTTCCGACCCCGAGGAGTTACGATTTAAGGTGCTCGCGCGTTTCTCCGGCGCGCTGCTCGACCGCCTCGAAGCACGCCACGCATGGCTCGACCGGCCGTCGCTTTTGATGCTCGGCGACCACGTCACCTTGGGCGGCGAGTCGGACGGCGAGACCGAGCTTGATCTGAA
>DASVES010000305.1:0-13154 GCA_036380435.1 Pyrinomonadaceae bacterium
GACAAGTACTCCGAATTGCTCACGCAGGATCGCGTCCGCGTCGGGCAGTCGGAGGACTGCGACCTGCGCCTGCGCCGCTCGACGCTCCCCGACGGCACGGGCTGTCTCATCGAGCTGGCGCGCACGAACGGACACTACCGCGTCGCCGAGTTCGACCCCAACTACCGCCTGCTCCACAACGGCGAGCCGCTTCTTCCCGGCGCGGAAATCGGTGACGGCGACGAAGTGCTCGTCGAAGATTGTGGCCTGTCGCTCCGACTCTTCCCTGTGCGCGACCTGCCCGCACGCCGAAGGCAGGAGACCTACGTCGCCCCGTTCATCGAGTCGGCCGCGCTGGAGTCGGCGGCCACCCCGCGGCGCGACGACGCCAAAGTCTTCCTCCGCGAGTTCTCCCGCGAGTTGCTGCGCGAGATCAACACCAGCACCAAGATCGCCCTCTTTCTCATCGCCGCGGCCTTCGTCGGCGGCATCCTCTATCTCGGGAGCGCCGCCAACCGCGAACTCAAGCGCAGCCGCGACCTCATCGACAAGCAGAACGAGCGGCTGGCGCAGATGCAGGGCGTCTTCGAGCAGCAACAGGAGCGCCAGCACGAACTCGACAAGACGAATCAGGGCATCATCAACACCCTGTCGCTTGCCCCGCAGATTCGCAGCGCCTATGGCGGCGGCGTGGGACTGCTCACGGGCAGCTACATCCTCGTCGAGCGCGGGACGGGGCGGCAGCTTCGCTACCCCGATCCGGGGAAGCCAGCGGCAGACCCGGCAAACCCCGCGGGCGCCGAAGAGTTGCAGCCCGTCCTCACGCCTGACGGCTACGGTGAGCCTTTCGAGAAGGAGTTCGCGGGCACGGCCTTCCACGTCGGCGACGGCTACGTCATCACGAACCGCCACCTCGCGGTCGAGCCGTGGCGGGCCGACCAGAGCGCGCAGATCATCGGCGCGAGCGTCAACGCGCAGTTCCGCCTGACACGCCTCGTCGTCTACTTCCCCGGCGTCACGCAGCCGTTCCCTCTGCGTGTCAAGAACACTTCCGCGCGCGACGATTTGGCCGTGTGTCTGATCGAGGGTCGCGAGCTGCCCAAAACCGTCCCCGCGCTCCCGCTCGACAAGGAATCGGACGCGGCCGGCGTCGGGCGCACCGTCGTGATGATGGGCTACCCGACGAGCGAGGAGCGCATTCTGGCGACGCTTCCCGAGGCCGAGTCTCTGAGCATCCAGCAGCGTTTCGGCTCCAGCCTCGGACTGCTTTTGCAACACCTCGCCGAGCGCAACTTCATTCGCCCGCTCACCACGCAGGGCCACATCACCGACCTCGAATCCCAACGACTCGTCTACGAAGGCAGTAGCGCCGAGGGCGCGTCGGGCGCGCCGCTCTTCGGACAGTCGGGTCGCGTCATCGGCGTCAACTTCGGCATGTTCACGCAGATGCAGAACTTCAACTTCGCCGCCCCCATCAGGTTCGCCCTCCCGCTCCTCCAGAAGTCTGGCTGGAAGCGCGACGAGACGGTTCCCGACGCAAACGCCGCCGCGACCGCCAACGCCCCCACCCCCAAAGACTCTCGGCCTGTGACATCCACCAACCAGTCGCGCTGACGCGCGGCCGTGCTCGTACCCAAAAGTCCTGTTAATGCAACCCAGTCAGGACTTTTGATTTTTGACACCGCGCCGGGTCTCAAGCTACTCTTTCGCCTTTTGACGCGCGCATCCCGCGCCGCGCTTAGTCTGCCCCCACGGAGAGACGCTTCGGTTTTGTCAGCATCGACCACAGACGTCAGGACGGCGAGGATCACGCCGGAGTTGTTCCCCGAACAAATCACACGGGCCTCCAGCGTCCTGCTCGTCGCCTCTCTCTCCGTCCTCGTCCTCTTCGGCTTCGGCCTTCGCGCCTACCGACTCGACGCCGAAGGGTTGAGCGAAGACGAGTTGAACAAGGTGCGCGCCGTGGCCGACTATCGCCAGCGCGGTCTGACGCCGACCAACGGCGAGCACCCCTTTCTGATGAAGGCGTTGCTGACTGTAAGCATCGTCGCCGCCGAAAGCTGGAATCGGACGGCCGTGGCCGAATCGCGCCCGCACCTGCGCGTCTCCACTGAGACCGCCGCGCGGCTGCCCGGCGCTTTCCTCGGCGCGCTCTCTTCAGTCCTCATCTTCCTCCTCGCCTCGGAACTCTTCGGAGCCGGGGCCGGACTCCTCGCCGCCGCCCTGTGGGCCTTCGACCCGGCCGCCATCGGCTTCAATCGCATCGCTAAAGAAGACAGTTTCCTCGTTTTCTTCTTTATCCTTGCCAACTACTTCTGGCTGCGCGGCCAGCGCGCGGCCGAGCGCGGTGACCGCAATCCTGAGCCGTTCTACTGGGCGGCGGCCGCCGCCTTCGGCGCGACGATGGCCTCCAAGTACGTGCCCCACTTCTTCGCCATCACCATCAGCTATTACTACATCTTTCAGGGCGCGCCCCGAACGCGCTGGCGTCTGGGCAAACTCCGCTGGCTGAAGTTTTTTGCGATCATGGGCGCGGCCTTCGTCATCTGTAATCCGACGATCCTGCTGCCCGGCACATGGCACGAGATGCGCGTCTTCGCGACCGAGAATCGCATCGGCCACGACGCCTACGAGTTCATGGGCCAGCTCTACCGCAACCAGGCGACGCTCTGGCTTCAGGGGTCGCCGTGGTATTTCTACTTCGTCTTCATGGGCGTGAAAATGCCGACGGCGGTCGTCGCCGGCTTCGTCGTCGGACTCCCGCTCCTCTTCCGCCAGCGGCTCGGCGACGGCCGCTACTTCGTCCTCTTCTGGCTCTTCTTCTGGTTCTTCCCATTCACTCTGCTGGGCGGGAAGTTCACACGCTATTTCACGTTCGTGCTGCCGGCCGTACACATCACCGCGGCCCTCGGCATCCTCTACGCCGGACGCCTCCTCGCCCGTCTACTTCCACATCGCGGCAACTCAGAAGACATCCGCACCTACGCGCGCGCCGCCCTCGCCGTGGTCGTCGTGGCCTTCTCCGCCTACGCCTCGGTCAGCGCCGCTCCTTTCTATCGTCTTTACATGACCGCCCTCGGCGGCGGAGCGCGCGCCGCGGGCGCCTACTTTCCCCACGATGAGTTTTACGACGCGGCGCTACGCGACGCGGCGCGCGAGGTCGCCCTCCTCGCCCGCCCCGGCGCCATCGTGGCGAGCGAGACGCCCGAGCTTCTCAACTACTACGCGCGTCTGCACGGACGCGACGACCTCACGTCGGTCTCACTTTCCGACCGCGAAGCACGGGACACGCTCCGCGCGGGCGACCTCGCCGTGGTCGCCCGCGGGCGCCGCTACTTCAGCAACGACGCCCTCATCTCCGACCTCAACGTGGCGGAACCGGCCGCCGTCGTCTCGCATGGCGGAGTGGAGGCCGCGCGCATTTACGTTTTCGACGACGCCCTGCGTGCCCGAACATCTGACCTTCTCGCGCATTAAAAGTTATAATGCAACGTGAAAAAGCCGGGGCGGCATCGCACATGTCTTACGTACAAGGGGAAGAGTCAGACGACTTTAGAATCGGCAACAGTACCGCGAGCGGAAGCCTCGCGGGTCTCGCGGGTGCGGGGCGGGCCTCTCATCGTAGGCACACCCGCTCGCTACCGCTCGCGGTACTGCTCCTGTCGCGGAACGGGTGCGCGGCACGTCCGTTGCAGTATTGTTCCCATATCACGGGTTCGCCGCCGATGCGCTCAAGCGCACACTAACGGCGCAGCAGTTACGCTCCAGGAGGAGTTTTTGGGAAGAAGCAGGAAGCGATTCACGTCAGGTGTTCGCGCGCGCTTAGACGCGCGGCGGGCCGCGTCGATTCTTCTCGCGCTGGTCTTCTCGCTCGCGTTTCTGCCGCGTCTGAACGGCGTCGCCGCGCAGACGCAGGCCCCTGCCGGCCAGACAAACGAGCCAGCGCCGACGGCCGCGTCGCCCTTCCGACTGGAGAGCATCTCCGTCGGCAGTGACGCCGAGTTGCTGACGGTCTTTGGCAGTCTCAAGGGACTGCGACCCGACGCGGGCGCGGGCGAAACGGACACTCCGCTGGTCAGCGTGCTTCGCGACACGCTCGGCGACACAGACCCGGAGAACGACCGCCTCCGCTACGTCTGGCCGCTCAGCTATACGCGGCCAAGCGCCGTGCAACGCGTCGCTTCCGCCGTTCCCTTCCTCTACACACGCGTCGGCGGCAAGAAGCGCGCCGGCAAGGGCGAGCTGCCGCCCGCGGTCATCGACCTCTCCGCGACAGGCAGCGACGTGTGGAACCGCTTCATGTGGCTGGGCCTCCAGAACCTTCTCTTCAATCCCTACGGCATCCTCGTCAAGTCGGCCACCAGCGCCTACGACCGCAACACACGCGCCTACAAGCAGGCGCACGTCATCCGGGCGCTGGCCATCCTCTCGCTCTACGAGTCGCAGTCAGGCACGTCGTCCGTCTTCACGCCCGGTGAGCTGCGCGAGATACAGGCGCGCCTCATGCTCACGGACAAAATCTTCGGCGGCATCGTTGACGACGCTTACCTCGAACGCTATTACCACAACCAGACCGTCGCGTGGCGCGACACGCGCGGCCACAACTGGGAGCTTTTGCGCCAGCGCGCCGAGGTCGAAGGACTCTACTTCGAGCCGCTGCCGCTCCCCGACGGCGAGACGATGCACGCGCTCCTCTGGGTCGCCCGCGAAGACCTCGCGAAGAATCGCGCCCGCAAGTTCAACGGTCGCTTCCTCAACTTCGGCTCACCGTGGACGGACAACCGTCTCGCCCGCTGGCGCGGCCACACCGAGCGCCGCTATTTCGACGCGGAGAATCGCCCCGTCGCACGAGACGCGCCCGGCGCGCGCGCCGTCGAGTTGATCCCGCTCGCGCTCTACGGTCTTGAACACCCCAAAATCCCGATCATGCTCGTGGACTTCCGCGACGGCGGAAACCCGAAACGGCGGGAGATGTCGCGGCGCATCCTCGAAGACGTGACGCGCAACGTCCTCGCCGTCTCGAAGTTCGGCGACATTCATTACTTCCTCGGCCGCACTGTCCTCGACATCGTGACCGGCCGGCGCGGCATGGACATGAATCAGCCCACGCGCCTGCGCGCCTACGCGCAGCTCAAGCTGCTGCTCTCGCTCAATGCGTCGCTCGACCCCGGCTTGCGCGAGGAAATCAGCGACCGCTTCGAGCGCGTCTCGCTCAACCCGCTGGAAAACGACCTCGAAGCCGAAGCTGATTTCGCACGCACGCAGTACGCCGCACTGCTCGACTACGCGCGCCGCGCCGGCGGTCTCGCCGCGAAGATCGAGCGCGACCGCCGCGCCGAACTCGTCCCCCTCGAACACGGCCGCTTCGCCCGCTCTTTCTTCCGCACGGCGAACGTCATCAGCCTCGGCCTCTACCGGCACCGCGAGGACGTTCGCGGCCCGGAGCTTCGCAACCGTCTCGACGAGGGCCGCCGGCTCGCTTTCCACCGGCGCTACCTCCGCGAGGTCTCGAAATCGACACCGCTCGTCGAGGTCGCCTGGGACATCGAGGACGTGCGCCGCTCGCTCCGCTTCATCGCCGAGCAGGGCGCGCGCGCCGACGCCAAGACGGCCGCCGCCGCCGCACGCATCTTCGCCCGCACCGAGGACGACGAGACGCGCCGCCTGTGTCTCAACTCCCTCTACCGCATCAACAACGAAACGGCCAAGAACGAACTGCTGCGTATCTACCAGTCGCCCGCGGTCGATCAGCAGCTTCGTCTGCTCTCCGCCGACTATCTCCGCATGGCGGTGCGCGAGGAACAGCGTATCAAGCCCGCCGACGCCCGGATCATCGCCTCCGCCATCGGACAATGACACGCTCCCTCAAAACATCATTCGCGCGTGGCGCGCTCGTGCTCGTCTGCGCGCTCACCCTTTCCCTGCTTGCCTCCGTGGGCGCGCACGCGCAGGCCAAGCGTCTCGTGCTGCTCAAGGTTGACGGCCTGCCGCACGACGAGGTCGAGCGTTTCGTCCGCGAGCGCGACCCGCGCACCGGCAAGAGCCGCCTCCCGTGGATCGACCACGTCTTCTACAAGAGCGGGACGCGCCTCGCCAACTTCTACACACGCGGGATGAGCCTTTCCGGGCCTTCGTGGTCGCTCATTGACACGGGGCAGCACCTCCAGATCAAGGGCAACGTCGAGTTCGACCGCTACACCCTGCACTCCTACGACTATCTGAACTTCATCCCCTTCTGGATCGCCAACGTCGGGCGCGAGCGCGTGGACATGCCCGGCCCCGAACTGCTCGACGAGGTGGGCGTTCCCCTCCTCATCGACGCCTATCCTTACAACGAGCGTTTCGTTAGCTTCCAGCTCCACCAACGGGGCCTGCGCTGGACGACGCTCCAGCGCGGTCTCCAGAACCGTTTCACTTCGCGCAGCCCCGGCGAGTTGTTCAGCGAATGGAACATCGGCATCGACGCCCGCAGCATCATCTTCGAGCAGCAGGAGCGCGAGCTGATGGAAAAACTCGCCGACCCGCGCGTGCGCTATCTCGACTTATACACTACCGACTTCGACCACGCCGCGCACCACAACCGCGACCGCGAGTCGCACCTCGTCGCGCTGCGCGAACTCGACGGCCTCGTCGGCCGCCTTTGGATGGCCATCCGCAAGTCGGCGCTCGCCGAAGAGACCGCCTTCGTCCTCATCTCCGACCACGGCTTCAACTCCAACGAACGCGTCTACAGTCAGGGCTACAACCTCGTCACCCTCCTCGCCAGCGCCGCCGGCGGCGGTCACCACGTCGTCACCAAGCGTCGTGTGCTGAACGACTACGCGCTCAAGGGCATCTATCCGCTCATCTCGCTCGTCTACGCCACCACGAAGGATTCTTTCTACCTCAAGGGCCGGAGCGCCGAGTACCCCACGGCCCTCGTCGATTTCGACGGCAACGAGCGCGCCTCGATTCACCTGCGCGACAGCGACCTCAACGTCGTCCACATTCTCCTCCAGCAGCTACGGCGCAAGGAACTTCCGGCCGACGTGCGCCGCGCCGCCACCAGCACGCTCTTCGCCACCATCGACCGCCGCCGGCCTGACTGGCAGAGGACGCTCGGCGGATTGAACGAAGAGGTCGCCGCGCTCGGCCGCCTGATCGCGAAGCAGCGCGCGGCCGTCGCGGCAACGCCCAAGAAGTTCACCAGGGAGCAACAGGACGCGGGCGCACACAACGAAGCCATTCGCCAGTTCGCGCGCCTCGACTCGTGGCTCACGGATGAGCGCGAGTACACGGAGTTCGCGCGCACCCTCTCGAACCTGCTCGCACTCCGGCCCGACGGCTTCGACCCATCCCGACTCAACGACCTTGAATTTATCGCGAAGGGCGCGATGGGCGACTCGAACAACGTCGAACGCTTGCAGAACTACGTCGTCGGCCCCGCGCCGGGCGGACTTGCGCTCGACACGACAGGCGCGCTCGACCTCGACAAAAGTTTCCAGCGCGTGAACTACCTCGACCTGCTCGCCTCCGTCGCCGTGCGCAACAACGTGCAGCCCGGCGTCGGCAGCCGCCCCGTCGATTTCGTCGCCGTCCGCGTCCCCGCCTCATCTCTCGCCGGCGCGCTCGCCAACCAGGAGCAGCCGGATGAGGCCGTCCTGCTCCACGCCGGCCGCGACACACAGGCGCTTATCCTCTCGCGGCGCGACAACGCGGGGCGCCTCCGACTTCGCTACCTGCCAGTCGCCAACCTGCGGCAGTCGGCGGATGGGTCGCTCACCTTCGAGGCCGTCAGTTGGAGAGCCGGCCTGCCCCTCAAGCTCTGGGAGGACGCGCGTCTCGACGTGCCCGCGGGCGAGTCACGCGAGAGCTGGCTTTCCGGCTGGCACACCGACCTCGAATGGCTGCGCGCCGCGCATCGCACGCTCTACTCGACCGCCGTCGTCGGCATACAGGAGCAGTTCGGTCGCCACCACTCGGACGGCCTCGACGCCGACTCCCCCGAACTCACCCCTGACGACCGTCTCATCCGTCGCTTTCGCCGACGCCAGCGCGTGCTCGTCGAACCCGATCTGCAAATCTTCGCCGCCGACCACTGGAACTTCGACCTCCGAGGGTTCAACCCCGGCGGCAACCATGGCTCCTTCTTCCGCGTCTCTACTCACTCCACTCTCATGCTCGCCGGCGGAGAGCGCACCGGCATTCCGCGCGCCGCCGTCGTCGAACAGCCCTACGACAGCCTGAGCTTCATGCCGACGATGCTCGCACTCACCGGCCAACTCAACAACGGACAGACACCCGTCCCCGTCCTCTGGCAGAAAGGTTTCCGCCGCTTCCCCGGCCGCGTCATCGACGAGCTTTTTCAGGACAAGAAAGACGTAGCCGCCCCCATCGCCCACAGCACACAGGCCGGCGACTCGCCCTGAAGCACGCCCCACGCCTCAGAATTTCATGCGGATGAATCATCGTGTTCGGGTTTGAGAAATCACGTTCGCACGGCGCGCCTGTGATAGACTCGCCGCCATCCCAGCCAGCCCCTTTGATTAGTGAGAGCGCAGATAAAGGCTTGAAGACCACTCCCATTTCGGCAGATGCCCGCCCGGTCGCAAGCGCGGTCGAGGCCGCGCCCAAACGCCGCCGGCGTGCGTCCGGGTACGTACACGCGGGTGCATTCCTCTTCGGCGTCCTGCTCCTCATCTTCCTCGTCCGCATGGTCGGCCTCGACATGATTTTCGAGGCGCTCGCCGACGTAGGGCTAGGATTCTTCCCCCTGCTCGGCATCATCGGCCTGCGCCATCTCTGCCGCACCTTCGCCATGCGCGCCGCCTTCGCGCGCGAGCACCGGCGCTTCACCTTCTGGCAGGCGTTCAAGGCGCGCCTCGGCGGCGAGGCCGTGACCTTCCTCACCTTCACCGGCCCCGTTCTCGGCGAGGCCACGAAGGCCGCTCTGCTCCGAAAGAGCGTCTCGCTGGCCGCGCGCGTCCAGGGCCTACTCATCGACAATCTGCTCTACAACCTCTCGGTCGCGCTCTTTATCTCCAGCGGCGCCTGTGTCCTGCTCGTCACGCGCGACCTTCCCGACGCGGCGCGCTACCCCGTCGTCGGCATCGCCGCGGGGATGATGCTCATGCTGGTCATCGTCTCGGCGGCGGTCGTCCGCCGCGCCAGCCCTGCGACGAAGGCCGTCAACGCCCTCATCCGTCTCGGCTTCAAGCGCCGCGCGCTCATCCACCGGCGCAAGCACATCCAGCACGTCGAGTCGAACGTCTACAATTTCTTTCGCCGGCGTCCCGCGGCCCTCTTCACCGTCGTCGGCTTCGACTTCCTCTCGCACGCCTTCTCCGTGCTCGAAGTATGGCTGGCCCTACGCATGCTCGGCTTTGACACGCGCGCGGAGGTGCCTTATATCATTGAGTCGCTGACGAAGATCATCAACCTCGTCTTCGGTTTCGTGCCCGCCACCATCGGAGTTTACGAAGGCGGTACGGGCTTCATCCTCCGCACGCTCGGATACACGACGGCCGCCGGCGTCACGCTCGGCATCGTGCGCAAGGCCGGGATGATCGTCTGGGCGGCAGTGGGGTTGTTCGCGCTCATGTCTCACGCCGGCTCAGGCGCGTGGGGCAAGTTGGTCGGGCGCAGCCCGCGTCTGAAAACCTTAATGGACAACTTAGTACTCTCGAACATCGCACACCGCCCCGCGCGCACCTTCGTCAGCGTCCTCGGCGTCGCCGTCGGCGTGTTGCTCATCGTCTTCACGGTCGGCCTCGCACACGGCGTCCTGCGCGAGCGCGGGCGTCGGGAGGCGGGCGTCGGGGCCGAGCTGATGGTGCGCGCGGCGGGCACGCTGGGCTTGAGCGGCGCGCAGCCGTTCGGGCTGGAGGTCGGTCGTGCCGCCGAGATCGCGCAGGTCGAGGGCGTGCGCGCGGCCGTCGCCGTCGGGCAAAACACGGTGGGTAGCGACCGCGGCTTCGGCATGCGCGTCATCGACGGCATCCCCTTCGACGCCTACACACAACTCTCGGGTCTGAAGATCATCGAGGGACGACATTTAGCCGAGCGTGGGGAGGAGGCGATTGTCGATGCGGTGTGGAAGGCCGAGCGCGGCATCAAAGTGGGCGATCTGGTGCAGCTCTACGAACGCGATTTCACGATAGTCGGCGTCTACGAGCCGCCCGGTGGCGGACGCATCAAGATTCCCCTCGCCACCATGCAAGAGCAGGTCGGGGCCGAGGGGCGCTGTACGGCGGTGCTCGTCTCGTGCCGCGACCCGGCGCAGCAGGACGCCGTGGCCGAGCGCATCCACGAGCGTTTCCCCGACGACCAGATCATCTTCATGCGCGATCTGCCGGAGCTATATACGACGAGCGTGCCGGCCTTAAACGTCTTTATCAGCGTCATCGTCGGGGTGGCCGCCTCCATCAGTTTGCTCGTCATCCTGCTGGCGATGTACACGACCGTCACGGAGCGGACGCGACAGATCGGGGTGCTCAAATCGCTCGGCATGCAGAACCGTTCAATCGCCTGGGTGATCGAACAGGAGGCGCTGATCGTAAGCACCCTCGGCGTCGTCCTCGGACTACTGCTGACGCTCGCCGCGCGCTTCGTCGTCATGCGGACGACTTCGCTGACCGTGGACATCGAGCCGCGCTGGCTCCTCATCTCGCTCGCCATCGGCCTCGTCGGCGGCACCCTCGGCGCACTCTACCCGGCCCTGCGCGCCGCACGCCAGGACGCGGTGGAGGCCCTGAGTTACGAATAAACATTCCGTGTACTTCGAGCACAACCAGCCGCGTAGCGGCGGAAGAATGTAGCCCACGGCGCAAGCCGTGGGAACACACGCGCAAGAGAAGAAAGCCCCGGAGGGGCGAAAGAAAATCAAGGCGCCTATCACGAGAGCCTGATTTTCTTTCGCCCCTCCGGGGCTTTTATTCCGTCACGTCCTGTTACCCACGGCTTGCGCCGTGGGCTACATTCTGTCGCCACCTTCGGTGGCTGCGTCCACTTTTACTCCTCGCCCGCGTCGCCGTGACGATGCCCACTCAGCGCGAACTCCAAAGGCGACCCGACGAAGATGAACCCCCGGCGGCGGCTGTCGTCTTTCGTCGCGCTCACGCGTAGCTCCTTCTGGGCCTTCGCCATGAACGCTTCGATGTCGGGGATGGTGCGCGGCAGCGCGGCCGACATGTTGCGGTAGCCCTCGGGCGTGATGACCACGTCGTCTTCGATGCGGACGCCGATGCCCTTGAACTTTTCAAATGCGGGACGCACCGTCTCGATGAACTTGCGGTTCTCGGGCGTGTCCGGCAAATAGTCGAGCGCGTCGGTGCGGATGTAGATACCCGGCTCGACCGTGTAGACGTTGCCGGGTTCGAGCTTCGACGCGCGCATCCCGACATCGTGGACGTTCATGCCGAGCCAGTGCGAAGTGCCGTGCATGAACCACATGCGGAACTGATCGCTGTCGCGGTTGGTGATGAGGCCGAGTCGGAGCAGGCCGTCCTTGATGACCTCGGCCGAGGCGTTGTGTACCTCGCCGATGGTCGAGCCGGGCTTCGAGGCGCGGAAGGAGGCCTCCTGCGCGGCCAGCACGATGTTGTAAATCTCCGCCTGCGCCGGGCTGAATTTCCCCGAAGCCGGGAAGGTGCGCGTCACGTCGGCCGTGTAGTGGTCGTACTCGGCGCCGGAGTCGATGAGGATTAAATCGTTGCCCCTGATCGCCCCCTGCGACTCCTGATAGTGGAGCGTCGTCGCGTTCGGGCCGCAACCGACGATGTTCGGGTAGCCCCAGTTGTCGGCGTTGCGACGCTTGTAGGTGTAGTCGATCTCGGCCTCGACCTCATACTCCCACTTCGAGCGCGGGGCCACGGCCTGTGCTCTGCCGTGCCCCTCGATGCTGATGTCGATGGCGTGCTGGAGCAGACGCAGCTCCATCGGCGACTTCTTCGAGCGCAGCTCGACGAAGATGGGCCACGCCGTCCGCACGTTCAACCCCGTCGCGGCCTTCGCCCAGTTGGCCGCGTACTCCTGCTCCTGCCGGTACTCGCGTGGGTCGTTGCGCGTGGGGAGCACGAGGTAGAGCGCGCCATCGTTCTGATTCATCGCGTCGAAGAGCGATTTGAGGGTTGCGGGGGCCGGCTCGGTCGTGGCGGCAGCAGACGCGGCGACCGGAGTGCCCGTGGCGGCGCCCGCCGTCGGGGTGGAGCCGCGCGAGGGGGCATTGGCCGTCACGAGGTTGGCCGGAGCGCTACTGCTGACAGGGCGCGCCGGAGTGGCGGCGCCGGCAGCGGCGGCCGTCTGCTCGGCTTTCGGCACAGGCGGCGTCACCGGCTGCGACGTGCCGGTTGCGGCGGTCGCCTCTGACGACATCAGGAGGTTCGCGTCAGCGGGGCGGTACGCGCGGCGCGTGCGCAGCGATTGCATGAACGGCTCGAACTCTTTCGCCTCCCAGATTTCAGTGATGCCGGAAGTTTTGCGCGCCTCCTCGGCGCTGTACATGTGGCCCGTCCAGGTCTCGGCGGCCGGATTGCGGCGCGGCAGGAAAAGGATTTCGCGCGGGCCGGCGTTGCCGGGCGCCATGACGAGCGTCGCGCCGGCCTGCCTCAGGTTCGTCAGGTAGTAAAGATTATTCTCCTGTCGGAACTCGTAATCCACGTCGTTCGTGTAGACACGCGGCTCGGCGCTGAACATGACGAGGATCGACTTCGGCCCGATCTTCTCGGCGACTCGGGCGCGACGCCCCGCGAGTTCCGCCTGCCTCTCGGCGTCCGAGATGACGGGCGCCGCCGGCGCCGCGCGAATCACCGCCGGCTCGTTCACCCCCACCGGCGTCTCGTAGAAGCCAGACGCGGCGGGCGCCGTGGCGTTCGCGATTAGAGAAAAAAGGATGGCGCCCATTGCCAGCCTGCCTGAAACGCTTTTCTTACTCACTTCTTATTACTCCTTACTGGCCCCGCACGCGGGGCGGTTAATCTTTTCGTTACGAAAGTTCGGGTGAGAGAAATCAGTACCCGACCGGCTCGCCGTAGGCGCGCGGGTCGCTCGCGCCGAGGCGCACGTTCGTGCCCTCCTCGATCATCACGCCCTGCGCGTCGCCCATGTAGCGGGGCTTCTCCGTCACCTTGTGGCCGCGCCCCAGAAGCGCGCGGTAAGTGTCGGCCGAAAGACCATACGGCTCGTAGACGACCTCGTCC
>DASVES010000306.1:0-23587 GCA_036380435.1 Pyrinomonadaceae bacterium
GCGGAGACAACGGCGGGGCCGTTCGACGTGGCGGTCACGCCCCTGAGCGACGGAAGGCGGCTCGTCGCCGCGCGCTGGCGCGAAGAGAGCAGCAGTTTGCGGGAACTCGCCGCCGGCGCGCAGACCTTCGAGGACTTCAAAACCAATCAACGCAAGGTGCGTCTGCTCGGTCTCTCGACCATCGGGTTGATGACGCTGCTGCTGCTCTTCGCCGCCACCTGGAGCGCCATCCATCTCGCGCGGGGCTTGGGCACACCCATCCGCGCCCTCGCCGAAGCCTCGAAGCGCGTCGCCGAGGGCGACCTCTCGCACCGCGTCACCGCCATCGCCGACGACGAGCTGGCTGTGCTCGCCGCCAACTTCAACGACATGACGGCGCAACTCGACGAGAACCGCCGCCGTCTGGAGCTCAACGCCTCGGAGCTGCGCGAAACCAACGCCGCGCTCGACGAGCGGCGCGCCTACATTGAGACCGTACTTGAGTCGCTCTCGACGGGCGTCGTCTCCCTCGACGCGCAGAACAACGTGACGACCATCAACGCCGCGGCCGCGCAGATGCTCGGCCTCGATTCGTCGCCGCAACGGGGCGCGCCGCTCGCCGAAGTTGTGAGCATCGACGACTACGAGATGCTGAGCCGCGTGCTGTGGCGCGCTCGCCTGCGCGGACGCGCCTCCGAGCAGACGGAGCTTGCGCGCGGGCGGAGCGCCGAGGGCAACGGCGGGCAAGTGCCGGAGGGCAACGGCGGACAGAGTGAGGAAGGTGACAACGGCAACAACACCCGCCCCGTCGCGCTCACGGCTACCGCCTTGGGGCCGCGCGTGGACGACAACCGCCGCGGCGTCGTCCTCGTCATGGAGGATTTGACGGAGCTGCTCGCCGCGCAACGCGCCGCCGCCTGGAGCGAGGTGGCCCGCCGCATGGCCCACGAGATCAAGAACCCTCTGACGCCCATCCAACTCTCGGCTGAGCGCATCGCGCGCAACTTCCAGCGCCTCTCCGATGCGGAAGCAACGAACGGGAACGGCGGAGCGTCCGCAGCGGCGTCCGGCACGCGCAGTAGTGACAGTGACGAGGCGTCAGCAGTTTTCTCATCGAACGGCAACGAAGGCGGACGCGGCGCTCGGGAACGCGAGCGGGTCGCGGGCATCATCGAGGAATGCACGGCGACCATCGGCCGCGAGGTGGCGGGGCTGAAGGCGATGGTCGATGAGTTCGCGCGCTTCGCACGGCTCCCGCACGCGCGTCTCGCGGCGGGCGACCTCAACGAGGTCGTGCGCCAATCGGTCGCGCTCTACGAAGACCGCCTCGGCGACGCGCGTCTCGACGTGCTGCTCGCCCCACGTCTGCCCGCCGCCCTGCTCGACGCCGAGCAGTTGCGCCGCGTCTTCGTCAACCTCATCGACAACGCCCTCGAAGCCCTCGAAGGCGTGGGCGACGAGCAGCGCGTCACCGTCGCCACGGCGCACGACCCGGCGCGCGGCCTCCTCCTCGTCGAGATCGCCGACACCGGACAGGGCATCGCCCGCGCCGATTTCCCGCGTCTCTTCCAACCCTACTTCTCCACCCGCGGGCGCGGCACGGGCCTCGGCCTCGCCATCGTCCAGCGCATCCTCGCCGACCACGGCGGACGCGTCCGCGCCGAGTCGAACCGCCCGCGCGGCGCGCGCATGGTCGTCGAGCTGCCGGTGGCGGAAGAAGTAAAAGAAGAGGTCAGAGGTTAGAGGTTAGAGGCTAGTGAAGACAAAATGCTTTTTACTGACCTCTAACCTCTAACCTCTGACCTCTTGAATTGCTATGTCTGACTCCATTCTCATCGTTGACGACGAGCGCGGCATCCGCGAGACGCTGCGGGGCGTCTTGGAAGACGAGGGCTTCGCGGTGGAGGCGGTCGGCTCGGGCGAGGAGTGTTTGAAGGCCGTGGAGCGGCGCGCCTACGGGTGCGTGCTTCTGGACGTGTGGCTCCCGGAGATCGATGGGCTGGAGACGTTGCGGCGAATGCGCGAGCAGGGGACGGACGCGGCCGTGGTGATGATCTCGGGCCACGGCAACATCGAGACGGCCGTGCGCGCCACCAAGCTCGGCGCCTTCGACTTCATCGAGAAGCCGCTCTCCATCGAGAAGACCGTGCTCACCGTCAGAAACGCCTTGCGGCAGCGCGGGCTGGAGCGCGCCGTGGCCGCTTACGCCGACGGGATGCGCGGCGCAAACGAGATGGTCGGCGAGTCGGTCGCGATGCGCGCGCTGCGAAAGCAGATCGAGATGGTCGGCCCCACGGACGGCCGCGTCCTCATCTACGGCGAGTCGGGCACGGGCAAGGAATTGGTCGCGCACGCCATCCACGCCACGTCGCGCCGCGCGGGCGCGCCCTTCGTCGAGGTCAACTGCGCGGCCATCCCCGAGGAGCTGATTGAGTCGGAGTTGTTCGGCCACGTCCGCGGCGCGTTCACGGGCGCGACCGGGGCCAAGCGCGGCAAGTTCGAGATGGCCGACGGCGCCACGCTTTTTTTAGACGAGATCGGCGACATGAGCGCGCGCGTGCAGGCGAAGGTTTTGCGCGTGCTCGAAGAGCAGCGGTTCGAGCCGGTGGGGAGCACGACCTCGATGCGCGTGGACGTGCGCGTGCTCGCGGCGACGAACAAGCGTCTCGAAGAGGAGATCGAGCGCGGGGCCTTCCGCCCTGACCTCTTCTACCGCCTCAACGTCATCCCCTTCGAGCTGCCGCCCCTGCGCGAGCGACTCGAAGACATCCCCGCCTTAGTCGAGCACTTCAACAAAAAATTCTCCGCCGCCTACAACCGACGGCCCAAACGCTTCGAGCCGGAGGCGGTCGAGGCCATGCGGGGCTACTCTTGGCCGGGCAACGTGCGCGAGCTGCGGAACACGGTCGAGCGCGTCGTCATCATGCACCCGCACGTCAAAGTCTCGGCCGCCGACCTGCCCGCGCGCGGCGGCGAGGCCCCGCCCGCCGACCCCCTGCGCTACGCCAACTTCCGCGAGGCCAGCGAAGCCCTCCAACGCGAGTTCATCAAGCGCAAACTCGCGGAGGCCGAGGGCAATGTCTCACGCGCCGCCGAACTCCTCGGCATGGATCGCTCACACCTCTACCGGCGCATGCGCGCCCTCGGCATCAACGTCCGCGAGGAACGCGCCGGCGCCGTCTAACCGCCCCGGCCGGCGCGGCCTACTCCCGGCCGCTTTGCGATCTGATTTCCTCGTCGGTGGCTGCGCGCCACAGCCTCACGTCCCCGTCAGCTTCCCCCGCGGCGAGCGTCCTCCCGTCGGGCGAGAAGGCGGACGCGGTCGCGTAGCTGCTCTCGTCCTGCACCGAGACCATTTCCCTGAACGAGATCGCGTCCCACAGTTTCGACATCCCGCCCGCGCCGCTGCTGTAGAGCGTCTTCCCGTCGGGCGAGAAGGCGAGCGACGTGATGGTGTCTCTGTGCCCTCTGAGCCGCACCAACTCTCTGGGTGCGCGTAGGCCCTCGCCGCCCGTGACTTCCCACAGCCTGAGCATTCCCCCGCCGAAATGGACCCTCGGGTCAGCATCCGAGAAATCTTTCATCAGGCCGACGGCGAGCAGACGGCCGTCGGGTGAGAAGGCGAGCGTGTTTGGCGGGGGCAGGACTCCATCACTCTCAAGTTCCGTCAAGACATTCAAGTCTCTATCCCAAAGTTTGACCGCGTCCTCCCCATGAAAGATGGCCGCGATGGCCTGACCATCTGGTGAGAAGGCGACGGTCTTGACGGTGTTCGGCGCGCCGCTCACTTCTCGCAATTTCGTTTGTGTGGCCGGTTCCCAGAGCGAGATGTAGCCCTGAATGTCGCCGGTGACTAACAGCTTGCCGTCCGGCGAAGAGGACAAGGCGGTGACGCGGCGCTCATGCGGTAGCGCCCACACTTCCTTGCGCGTGACGCTGTCGAGCAGGTGAACCCTCCCTCCGGCGTCACTGACTGCAAGCGTCCTGCCGTCAGGCGAGAAGTGGAAAAGATCAACGTCGGAGACCGCACCCAGGTCTTCCAACCGGCGGCGCGTGGCGACATCCCAGAGCGCGACGGTGGAGTCCAGATGGACGGAGGCCAGCATCTTGCCGTCGGGCGAGAAGGAGACGGATTTAACATTCCGACCCGGCCCCTCGCCGGGGTCTTCGCGCACCTCGCCGCTCCCCAGCGGCAACTGTGCGCGCACCGCCGACGACACGTCCCAGACCCTGACCGCATCCTTGCTGCCGGTGAAGAGGGTCTGGCCGTCGCGGGAAAACGCCAGCGAGCGAACCGCCTCCTGATGGCCGCCGAGCGTGACCCCGTGCGCCAGGAAGACCGAATCGTGAACCTTGACACTGCCGTTCTTGTAGCCGATGGCGAGCGTCTTTCCGTCGGGCGAGAATTTGAGCGACGTGATGTCATTCGTGGCGGGAATTTTATCCCCCCAGGCGTTTTGTGAGAGGTGCCATTGCCACACCACTCTGTCGGAGAATCCGATCATCAGCGTCTTGCCGTCGGGCGCGAAGGAGATGGCTTTAACGTCGTCGGTGATCGGCGTGATCTTGCACGGGGGAGGCGCAGTCTCGCACTCAGAAATCTTCTCATACCTGACCGGACTCCGAAGCTTGCCGAGGTCCCAGAGGATGATGGGCGAGGGAGCCTTGCCGCCGGTGGCGAGCATCTTGCCGTCGGGCGAGAAGGCCAGCGCGTCGGGGTGGTTTGCGCCCTTAATGAATTCCGTCTCTCGGAGCAGGTTAACGTCCCACAGCTTGACGTGCCCGTCGATGGGGGTCGTCCAGGCTAACAACTTGCTGTCGGGCGAGAAGGCGAAACCGGCCGGGCGATCCTCGATCTCCGCGACCGTGCCCTTAAGTTCGCCCGTGGTGGTGTCGAGCAAAATGTATTTCGGTTTGCTGGAGTCGGGGGGAGTGCCGATGGCGAGAAGCGTTTTCCCGTCGGGCGAAAGCTCCACGGCGGTGAGCCGGTGGTCATCGAGGCCGCGGAAGGGGGCCGGGCGGGCGGCGCCGGTGGCCGGGTCGCGCAGTTCGATTTGGTTGTTGGCGCCGACGATGAGCGTCTGGTCGTCAGACGCGAGGGCCATGAAGTTCGAGCCGTCTGGAAAATTGATCATGGCCTTCTCGCTGTTGATGACGCCCCAGAGGTAGCGCCACTCGAACCTGAGCGCGCCGTCGTCGGCCGCGCGATGCGAATCAAGTAGCTCGCCCGCGTGCTGGAGGTTGTTCGCCACGAAAGCCTGCTGCGCGAGGTGGATGTCGGCCGGGTAGAGGAGCTGGCGGTTCTGCGTCGCCAGCTCAAGGGCGCGCGCCTCCTGCGCGCTGGCCAGCCACTTCTGGCGGAAGGCGTAGACGGTGGAGCCGAGCGCGAGGACGACGGAGAAGGCGAGGAGGGCGGCGACGAGCTTGGTGCGTTTGAAGGAGACGTCGCGGCGCTGCTGGCGCTCGCGCTCGCGCGCCTCGGCGTCGCGGGCGGCGACGCTTGAGTCGAGGAAGCTGGCGGCCGTCTCGAACTCGGGGTGGTAGCGGCGCGCCCACGCGGCATTCGGGCGGGTGCGCTCGCGCCAGTCGAGGGCGACTTGCAGCGCGGGGTCTTTCAAGAGCGCCTCCTCGCCCGCCTTGTGAAGCACGGCCGTCTCGGCGAGGCGGCGATAGATGCGCGCCGACTGCGCCTCCTCGTCCGTCCAATTCTTCAGACGCGCCCAGTTGCGAATCAGACTCTCGTGCGAGATGTCGATGAGCGAGTCGGCGTCTAAGGGCGCGGGCGGCGGCGGCATCAGAAACGAGCGGCCCGGCCGGCGGAAGGTTTCGACGACGGCGACGACCTCCGCTTCGTCGGCCTCGACGAGCGCGCAGGCGTCGCCCAATTCCAGCGGGCGGCGCGTCTCGCGGTTGTCCGCGCCCTTCTCAGTGAGCGCCTTGAAGAGTCGCTCGGCGATTTTTTGTCGCGGCTCGGAGAGTTCGCCGAAGGCTTCCTCGGCGTGGAGCGACAGAGCTTCTTTCATGCCGCCGATGGCCTGATAGTGGGGCAGGTCGATTGGCTCGCCGTCGCGGCGCACCGAGAGCCAGTGATCCCACGTCCGCATGAGCGCGTGCTGGAGGATAGGCAACTGGTCGGGGTTGTCGCCCATGTCGTTGAGGAGCTGGTTGACGAGAGGGACGCTGATGCGGCCGTCGCCCACGGAGACGGGGCCGGTGACGGCCTCGCGCCGCTCGTCTCTGGTCATGCGCGGAATGAGATACTGCCCGTCGTTAATCGCCTCGGGCAATCCTTGAAACTGCGCGCAGTCGCCGAGGAAGTCCGAGCGCATCGTCAGCACGACGTAAATCCGCTCGCCCGGAACGCCGACGGCTTCGAGCAGCAGGCGCACGAAGCCGGCCGCGTCCTCCTTCGTGTTCTCGACCTCCATCAGCGCGCGGAAGCGAAACAGCTCCTCAAACTGATCGACGACGACGAGCAGGTTCTCCGAGGCCGCGAGGCGCGGACGACCGCCTTCGCCGCCCGCCGCGGCGCGCGCTTGCCTGACGGCGTCGAGCAGGCCGAGGCTGCTGCGCCGGAGCGTCGCCTCGACGAGCGCCGTCTGCATCTCGGCCTCTCTGGGGTCGGGCGCGCCGAAGACTTCGGGCGAGGCGAGCGTGCGGGCGAGGTTGCCGAGGGGGTCGTGGCCGGGGCGCAGCATGGCGACGCGCCACTCGGAGCCGGCGCTGGCCATCAGTCCGCCGTGGAGTGCGGGGAGCAGACCGGCGCGCACGAGCGACGACTTGCCGCTGCCCGATGTGCCGACGACGGCGAGGAAACGCGTCTGCCCGAGACGGCGGATGAGTTCTTCGCTCTGCCCGTCGCGCCCGAAGAAGAGGTGCGTCTCGTCCGACTCGAAGGGCCGGAGGCCGGGGAAGGGATTGGGCATCGTCGTCGTCATTGGTCGTCTCCGTCCGTCGCGGTTCGTCCCAGCGAGTCGAGGAACGGCTTCAGGCTCTCGGAAGTAAAGTCGCCGAAGTTCTTCACGAAGAAAGAATCGCGCGTGCGGAAGAGTTGTTTGTGTGGAGACACGGGGCTGCCGACGTAGACGCCCCACGCGAGCGGCGTTCGTCCGGCGTCGCGCCCCTGCGCGGCGGCCTTCTCCAGACCGCGCCGCTGGTAGTCGAACCAAGCCTGATTGGCGCTGCCGTAGTAGACGAGCGCGGCGTCGCAGGTGGCGAGGTTCTCCTTGTGTGTCTCGATGGCCTGCGCGTCGTCGCCCGCGCCCACGTCGAGGAGCGGGAGGAGCACGTCGTAGCCGCGCTCGTAGAGGAAGTCGTTGAGGGCGACGATGCCTTCCACGTCGCGCGGGTCGCAGAGGAGATAGATTTTCTTCTGGGCCTGCGCCCCGTCGCCGGCGTCCGCCGCCGCGCGGTGGCCGTTGCCGCTCAGCCTGACCTGAATGACGGACTTGAGTTCTTCGAGCGTGGTCTGCAAAAGCTCCGCGCCCCGCTGCGGGTCGGCGCTCGTCTTCAGATACTCGATGAACTCGGTCTGCGTCCCCTCCTGCGGGGCCAGACGCTCGGGCAGCCAGATGAGTCGCTTGAAGGCGGGGTCGCCGCTGCGCTCGGCGGCGATCTCGTTCTGGAGTCGGACGACGGAGCTGCCCGAAGCGCCTTCGGGGATGATGCCGTAGCTGGCCCCGATGAGGTGGACTGAAAGCTTGGCGCGCAGCACACCCTCGCGCACGGCCTCCTGATACTCGGGCGACTTGTAGGGCAGCTCGCGGTTGGGCAGGATGTCGTAGCCGCGCTCCTGCAACTCGCGCTTGATGCGGTCGCGCTCCTCGCGCAAATCATAGCTCGTCTCGGCCAGATAGACGGTGCCCTTAGAGGCGCCGAAGACGTGGGGCACGACCGCCGCCGTCGTCGTTGGCGGCGACGCGGCGACGAGCGTCTGCTTGATGTCCCAGGCGAGGTCGTTGAGCTTGTCCCAGTAGCGTTGGTCGCGGTTGCGGCCCGTCTGTTGCCCGTACTCGACGGGGCGACCCGTGGCCTGTTCGATCTCGTAGAACTCGTAACCGAGTTGTCCCTGAAACTCGGCCGGGTGCTGGTCGCGCTCAACGAAGGTCTTGACGACCTTGAAGACGCGCAGCCGGCCGCCGCCCACCTTCAGGCCGCCGTTCTCCTCAGCCGCCCGGCAAAACTCCACCAACTCGCCCATGCACCACTTCGACTGGAGATAGCCCGGCGAGAGCACGGAGACTAAGACGCACGTGGTGCGGAGTCGGTCGGTGAGTTCGTTGGCGAAATAGACGTTGCCGGGCAGGCGCGGGTCGCGCCAGATGCGCGGGCGGTGGCCGAGGAGTTCGCCGAGGCGGTATTCGAGTCTTTCGTGCAGATTATCGACCCACCCGCGCTCCTCGTCTTCTAAGGGCTGGTTGTCGATGTGGCCGTAGCTGATGAGGGCGTCGTCTGCGTAGCGGGGGCCTGTGCTCATTAATCTCTCCACGGACGGACACTGTGGCGGCTGCGCGGGCGTGCGGAATGTGGAATAACGAAAACCCCGAGGGCGCGGAAGACCCCGTGGGCGCGCCATGAGGAACGGACAACGCACTAACCAAAACCCTCGGCGCGAGCCGATTTTAGTACGGGCGAGGGAATTGTCAAAACATCTCGCCCACGGCTCGCGTCCGGTCGCGGACGCATCGCGTTGACAGCCCCCGCGAAATGCCGTATCTCTAAATCTTATTCGTCTCACGTGAGCGAATAACATGACAACGCGGGGCGCGTCCCCGGCGTCTAAAGCAGGGTTAATAATGGACTACACGACCAGAGAATTACTTAAACGCTACGCCAAGCTCGCGCTGGGCCAACCTTTCGCGCCCGTGCTCCTGAACATCCTCGTCACCAGCGTCTGCGACATGCGCTGCACGCATTGTTTCTTCACGGACGAACTCGACGACCGGCCCCGCAAGAAGCTCCAGATGAAGACGCACGAGATTCAAAAAATCTCCGAGACGCTGGGCGGCAACCTCGGCGTCCTCATCCTCGCGGGCGGCGAGCCGTTCACGCGCAAGGATTTGCCCGAGATCGTCCGCGCCTTCTACGAGAACAACCGGCTCGAATCCGTCTACCTGATGTCGAACGGGCAGATACAGAAGCGTATCATCCCCGACGTGACGCGCATCCTCGAAGAGTGCCCGAACTTAAACGTCGCCGTCGCCCTCGGCATCGACGGCCTCAAAGATCAGCACGACAAGATTCGCCAGAAGCCCGGCTCGTGGGACATCGCCATCGACACGGCCCGCCAGCTTCAGGCCATCAAGCGCGAGCACCCGCGTCTCGACATCCAGACCTGCACCTGCTTCATGAACTCGAATCAGGACACCATCTTCGACTGGTACGAATATCTCAAGCACGACCTGCGCCCCGACAAGGTCAACTTCAACTATATCCGCCCGCCCTCGGCTGACCCCGTGGAACTCGACATCGACCACGCGCGCTACGCGAAGCTGGCGCACATGATCGACGACGACTCGCGTCACGCCACCATCAAGAACAACTACGGCGGCGACGCCGGCTTCTTCAAGGCCGCCATCGACATCTACATGCACGGCCTCATTGCCAAGACGCAGGAGGAGCAGAAGGCGCAGATGACCTGCTACGCGGGCACGGCCGGCGCTGTCATCTACGACGAGGGCACCATCTCTTCCTGTGAGAACAAGACGCCGGTCGGCAACCTCCGCGACCACGACTGGAACTTCCAATCGCTCTGGCGCTCCGAGGCCATGAAGGCGCGACGCAAGGAGGCGGCCGACGGCTGCTTCTGCACGCACGAGTCGAACAGCTACTACCCGAGCCTGCCCTTCAACCCGAAGCACCTGATTCAAATCAAGCGACTGGAGCGCGAGATGAAGAAGGCGAGCAGGGAACTCGAACGCAAGCAGGGCGAGGGCGAGGGTCTGGCCATCAAGGCTTAAAAGCTGCCCTCTCAATCGAACATGTTTAGAGCAAGGGTCCCGAAAATCCTGATCATCTCGTCCGACACGGGCGGCGGCCACCGCTCGGCGGCGACGGCCATCGTCGCCGGGGTGCAGAAGTTTCTCAAGAGCGACTCTTACGCCGTCCGCGTCGTGCGCGCCCTCGAAGAGTCGCACCACCTGTCGGCGAAGATGGTCGGTGTTTACAACTGGGTGCTGCGACACCGTCAGCACTGGATGAAATATCTCTACTGGGCCATCAACCGCTTTCGCCCAGAGACGCGCGAGTTCTTCTACCGCCGCTACGTCGGCTACGTCCGCGAACTCTTCGACCGTTGGTGCCCGCACGTCGTCGTCAGCGTTCATCCCCTGACGCAGCACGCCTTCGCGCGTGTGCTCAAGGAGCTTGGGTTAGCCGGCACGATCCCACTCGTCACCGTCGTCACCGACCCCTGCTACGGCTTCTGGAAGGGCTGGGCCTGCGATGACGTGACGCTCTACCTCGTCGCCAGCGACGATGCGCGCCGGCAGCTCATCGATTACGGCATCTCCCCCGAGCGCATCAAGGTCTCGGGGATGCCCGTCCACCCGAAGTTCGATTTGCCGGACGAGCGCGCCGCGCAGGCCGCGCGCACCGCGCTCGGTCTCGACCCGGAGAAGTTCACCGTCTTCGTCAACGCCGGCTGGGTCGGCGGCGGCAACATCCCCGAAATCTTCCGAGAGCTTGTGCGCGGCGACCTCGACGTGCAGGCCGTCTTCCTCGCCGGCCGTAACGAAGAGTTGCGCGCCGAGGCCGAAGGGCTGGCCGCCGGCGCGAAGTTCCCCGTCAAGGTCATCGGCTACTCCGAACACGTCGAGCAGATCATGCAGGCCGCCAACGTGATGGTCTCGAAGCTCGGGGGCTTAACGACCTTCGAGGCGCTCGCCTGTCGCGTGCCCATCATCGCCGACGCCATCACGAAGCCGATGCCGCAGGAGTCGGGCGCGGCCACGCTCATCTCCACGCGCGGCGCGGGCGTGCTCCTCAAGCGTGCAAATGACATCGTGCCGGTGGTGCGCCGCATGGTTGACGACGCGCTCTATTACGCCGCCATGCGTAAGGCCGCGGCCTCCGTCGCCGTACCCGACGCCACGCGCCGTATCGTCGAGGAAATCGCCGCGCTCATCCCCGCCCCCGTGATGGCGAAGGAGGAGCCGGCGGCCGCTGAAATCCGCTTGGCTTAACAAGGGACGACGCGCGCCGGTTGACTCCCGCCCGCCGTTAAGGCTTTAATCCACACACGCTCGAAAATCAGCGGCCCGCTTCGCCCCGACGGTTGAGCGGGCTTTTTAAGGGGTGAGACTTTTGAGTCTTCTGCTGGAAGGCAAGCGCGCCTTCATCACTGGCGGCTCGCGCGGCATCGGCGCCGCGCTCTGCGAGGTCTTCGCGCGCGAGGGCGCCGACGTGGCCTTCAACTATCACTCGCGCGACGAGCTGGCCGACCTGACGCGCCAGAAGATCGAAGCCTTGGGCCGCCGCGCGCTCTCCTTCAAGGTCTCCATCACCGACCGCGTGGGGCTGAAGAAGCTGACGCGCGAGCTGGTCGAGCTGTGGGGCGGCATCGACATCCTCGTCAACAACGCCGCCATCAACCGCGGCGACAACTTCGCCACCACCACCGACCGCGCCTGGGACGAGGTCGTCAACACGAACGTCCACAGCCTCTTCGCCGTCACCAAGCCCGTCTACAAGCAGATGATCCGCCAGCGCAAGGGGGCGATCCTCAACATCACCTCCATCGGCGCCATCCGCGCCCTCCCCACGGCCGTCCACTACGCCACCTCGAAGGCGGCCATGATCGGCTTCACCAAGTGCCTGTCGCGCGAGGCCGCTACCTTCGGGGTGCGCGTCAACGCCATCGCCGCCGGCATCTTCGAGACCGAACTCGCCGAGGCGCTCCCCGAACGGCTCCTCGCCATGCACGACTTCTGGGCCGCCGCCGGACGCAAGGGCCGCCCCGAAGAACTCGCCGAAATGGCCGCCTTCCTCGTCAGCGAGCGCAACAGCTTTATGAACGGCGAGGTCGTCATCGTTGACGGCGGGGCGGTAACGTAAAAGCTGTCAGCTATCAGCTATCGGCTGAAACCGTCCGTGGTCAGTTGTCCGTGGTTCACGTCCGTCTTGCTTCGCTCGCACATCCGCAACGCTCAGCACAAAATCACTTCTACCGCCTTCCTTTATTTTCGCTCGCTTGCTTCTCCGGGTTAATATATTCTTCAACCTACGTGTTTACTTAGATGAGAGAATTAGCGGCACTGGTCATGAGTACGTAAGCCTCTAAACCTAGTGTGAAGAGATGCCCGAAAGCTCGCTCACAAGGCACGTCAAAAACCTGCCGTACCTCAAACAAATCTTCCGAGAAGTAGAACGTCTCAGGCTCGAACTGGATCAGGCCGTCGCCGGCAAACAGGCGTTGGCGAACGAGAAATCAATCCTGGAGGCGGAAAGGGGCGCGCTCATCGCCGGTAGGGATTCGCTCGCGGCGGCCGTCCGGGTGCTGGAGGATGCGGTCAGGGTGTTGGGGGACGAGTTGCGCTCCGTTGGCGTGGAGAGAGATGCGCTCGGCGTGAGGGCCACCTCACTCGCATCGGAGAACAGTTCGTTGAGCGCGGAGAAGAGCGCGCTGGAGGCGGAGGTGTCGCGCCTCAGGACGTGGACGGCGCCCGGACACTTCTACTCCCCTTTCCCCGCCCCCGAAGAGATACTGCTCAAGGAACACGAGATTTGGCCGAAGCCCCTCCCGCGCAAAGAAATCCCCGGCGTTGATATGAACGAGGAGGGGCAGTTGCGCCTCTTCCGTGAGTTCCTCGGCTACTACCGCGAGCAGCCGTTCACGCCCCGGAAGCAGGATCGCCTGAGGTACTACTTCGAGAACGAGAACTATTCCTATTCCGACGCCATCTTCCTCTACTGTATGCTCAGGCACCTGCGCCCCCGCAGGTACATCGAGGTCGGCTCCGGCTTCTCCTCCTGCGTCACCCTCGACACGGACGAGCTATTCCTGGGCAGTACCCTGAGCTGCACCTTCATCGACCCGCAGCCCGAGTTGCTGCTCTCGCTGATTAAAGAGGAAGACAAGCCCAGAATTGAGATCAACGGGAGGAAGGTTCAGGACGTGGACATCCACCTGTTCTCGGAGTTGGGTGAGGGCGACGTGCTCTTCATCGACTCGACGCACGTCGTGAAGGCCCTGAGCGACGTGAACCACATCTTCTTCAACGTCCTGCCGCGTCTCCAGAGAGGGGTGCTGATTCACATCCACGACGTCTTCTACCCCTTCGTCTACCCGAAGGATTGGGAACTGGAGAAGAGAGGGTGGAACGAGGCCTACGTCCTGCGCGCCTTCCTGCAATACAACAGCGCCTTCGAGGTCTACTTCTGCAACACCTTCCTCGAATACTTCTACGACGCGGAGTTCAAAAGGGAGATGCCGCTGTGCATGAAGAACACCGGGGGGAGCATCTGGCTGAGAAAGATTCGTTAGGACTTCCGTTGCTATTAACTGACGGCTAACGGCTTTAATGAAATCGACTTTCATTATTAAGTCGTGCATTTTCAACATTTACGGTTGACAGTGGAGCGGTTCGAGATTAATATTCGCACAGTTTGAAGGTATTCTTTTTTGGGTTGAATGGGGGACGGTAGTTATGGCGACGACCGAGTTGATCGACAGTTTGAATCGCGCGCTGAGTCTGGAGTTGGCGGGCGTGATTCAGTACATGCAGCACAGCTTTCTGGTGACGGGAACGGAGCGCGAGGTCTTCAACGAATACTTCCGCGATCAGAGCAAGGAGGCGCACGGCCACGCGCGGATGCTCGGTGACAAGGTCGTGGCCCTCGGCGGCGTGCCCACGGTCGAGCCGGGCGAGATCCGTCAGGCTGTCGAGCTTGAGGCCATGCTGCGTCAGGATTTGGAGCTTGAGCGCGCGGCCATGCAGGCTTACATGGAAGCGTGGAAGGCTTGCGGCGACGAGCACATGCCCACCCGCTTCCAGCTCGAAGAGCGGATCGCGGATGAGCAGAAGCACATCGAGGAGCTGGAGAAGCTGACCTCGGAGCGCAAGGCGAGCGTCACGCGCGAGAGGATCACGCTGCGGCAAATCGGCTGACAGAGCGGGGAACTGAAAACCGAAGAGGCGCGGGGTAGCACGACGGCTACCTCGCGCCTCTTCGGTTTGAGTATGGACGATTAAGAGAGCGCCGGCATTTGGATGACCTGCGCGGGACGGGCGATTTCTCCCGACTCAGCGCGGCGGCGACGGATGCGATGGCGCGCTACCATGAGCGCGCGCTGAAGCTCGTCGAGTTGATCGCCTTCAACTCTGATCGTCTTCTGCACGCACCAGCCGAGGCCCTCGACCCAGGTCGAATACTTGAGGGCGACGCGCTCGGCGTCGGCGCTACCCTCGAAAACAACCTCCACCCGCTGCTCTTCGCGCGCGGCTCCGAGGACTTGCTCCGGCGCATTATTAGTCACTGGCACGGCCCGTATTGCTCCTTAAGAGATGATGAGTGCTTCGGAAAACTTCGCCGGACGTGGGCGAAATTGAAATCCAATTTCATTATCCACGTGAGAGGTGAAGGTGTCAAATGAAAAATATTGGTCGGGGAAGCAGGTGGACTCTGCCGCGTGGAAACCAGTGGCAGTTGCCGCGTCCGAAGGGTGTTGGAGGTTAGCCGCCGGATTTTTTTTCGAGGTCGGTGAGGCGCGCGGCGAGTGTGCGAAGGGCGCGCTGCATGTCGCCGAGGCGGCGGAAGGCGGCGGTCGAGCGTAGCCACTCGCGGTTGTCAAAGGCGGGGATGCCGGAGAGCATTTTGCCGGGGGGGACGTTGTGGCTCGTGGCGCTCTTGGCCGTAAGCACCGCGTCGTCGCCGACGGTCAGGTGGCCGGCGACGCCAACCTGACCGGCGAGGATGACGCGCCGGCCGACGTGAGAGCTACCGGCGAGTCCGACCTGCGCGCACAGCAGCGCGTCCTCGCCGACCGTGCAGGAGTGTCCGATCTGGACGAGATTGTCGAGCTTGGCGCCGCGGGCGATGCGCGTCTCGCCGACGGAGGCGCGGTCGATGGTCGTGCCCGCTCCGATCTCCACGTCGTCCTCGACGACGACCCGGCCCGTCTGCGGAATCTTCAGCCAGCGCCCCTCCTCGTCCTTCGCGTAGCCGAAGCCGTCGCAGCCGACGACGGCGTTGTTGTGAACGTTGACGCGTGCGCCGAGACGGGTGCCCTCGCGCAACGCAACGCCGGAGTGGAGCGTGCAGCCGGGGCCGACACGCACGCCGTCGTAGACGGTCACGTTCGGATAGATACGCGTGCCGTTGCCTACTTCAACATCGCGCCCGATGACGGCGCACGCGCCGATGTAGACGTTCGCGCCGATGCGCGCGGTCGGGTCGATGGAGGCCGATGGGTGGATGAACGACTCCGACTCCGGCTCGGGATGGAAGAGACGCAGGGCGCGCGTGTATGCGAGGTAAGGGTCGCGGGCGCGCAGGACGGCGACATCCGTCCGGCCGACTTCGACGCTCTCGGCGACGTAGATGGCTGAGGCGCGCGTCTCCTGCACGCGCGGCGTGTAGCGCGGGTTCGACAGGAAGGTGACGTGCCCTGTCTCGGCGTCGTCGAGGCCGGCGGCGTCAGTAATCTCCACCTCCGGGAACACTTCACCTTCAAGGCGCGCGTTCGTCAGCTCGGCAAGTTCTGCGAGTTTCATAAGCTCAGTTTATCGCACACAGGGAGTTCAAACTTCAAAGTCTGCGTGATATCAGAGGCGCGCCCGGCGGGAAAGTTGACTATCTTTCGTCGTTGGGAGAAACTTCCGCCGTCAACCGTCAATAATTAACGCAAGTCTTTCAACAAACAATTCGACCCGCTTCGTTCGCTGAGGAGGTAATTTCTATGCGCCCTCGTGCCGTCGATTCATTCGCACGCCACTTTCCCAACCCCTTCCGCCGCGCGGCGCATCGCCTGATGTTGTCGCCGCCGGCGCTCTTGAGCGCGGCGTTTGCGCTCGTCCTGATCGCGTGCGTCGCCGCGCCGGGGCAGACGGCCTACAGGAAGCCGCCACAGCCCGTCCTCGACGTGCTCAACGCCCCGGTCCCGCCGAGCGCCACGATCAGCCCGGCGCGCGATCAGATGCTGCTCGCGACGGGCGTGCGCTATCCGCCGATAACCGAACTGGCGCAGCCGATGCTCCGCCTCGCGGGCCTGCGTATCAACCCGAATCTCTCCGCGCCGCACATGTCGCCCTACTACGTCGCGCTCTCGGTCAAGCGTATCTCCGACGGCGCGGAGACGAAGATACAACTCCCGGCGGGCGCGCAAATCGGCTTCCCGCAGTGGAGCCCCGATGGCCGACTCTTCGTCTTCACCAACACCACGCCCGCGGGTCTGGAGCTGTGGGTGGGCGAGACGGCGACGGCGAAGGTTCGACGGCTGAAGGGCGTGACGGTTAACGCCGCCTACGGCCAGCCCGTTCGCTGGATGCCCGACGGGCGGACGCTGCTCGTGCAGCTCGTCAATGCAAAGCGCGGAGCGTCGCCCGTCGCCGCGAGCGTGCCCGTGGGGCCGACCGAGCAGGAGAGTTCCGGCAAGGCTTCCGGCGCCGCCACGTTTCAAGACCTGCTTAGAAACGCGCACGACGAAAACCTGTTCGACTACTACGCGACCTCACAGCTCGCTCTCATCGACAGCGCGAGCGGTAAGATAACCAACCTCGGACAACCGGCCATCATTGACGAAGCCGCGCCCGCTCCCGACGGCAAGCACCTGCTCGTCGCGAAAGTCCATCGTCCGTACTCGTATCTGCACCCGTCCTTCTACTTCCCCGTTGACATGGAGGTGTGGGACACGGGCGGGCGCGTCGTCCACAAGCTCGCGAGTCTGCCCCTCGCCGATCAGGTGCCGCTTCAGGGCGTGCGGACGGGGCCGCGCTCTATCCAGTGGCGTCCGACCGACCCGGCCACGCTCGTCTGGGCCGAGGCGCTCGACGGCGGCGACCCGAAGAAGAAAGTCACGCACCGCGACCGCGTGATGTCGGTGAAAGCGCCATTCACTATGTCGCCGAACGAAATCTTCAAGACCGAGCATCGCTATTCCGGCATCCAGTGGGGCGAGCGTGGCGGCCTCGCCTTCGTCACAGACTTCGACCGCGACCGTCGCTGGACGCGCACGCAGCTCATTAACTTCGACGAAGCGCAGGCGAAGCCGCGCGAGATTTGGAGCCGTAGCGTCAACGACCAGTATGGCAACCCCGGCACGCCCGTCACGCGCGTCCTGCCGAGCGGCCACCGCGTCGTCCTCCATCACAATGACTCGATCTATCTCACCGGCGCCGGCGCATCCTCCGATGGCGACCGCCCGTTCCTCGACCGCATGAGCCTCCAGACGCTCAAGACCGAGCGACTCTTCCGCAGCGCGTCGGACGCTTATGAGACTTTCGTCGCGCTTCTCTCCGACGACGCGCGCCAGATCGTCACGCGCCGCGAGCGCCCCATCGAACCGCTCAACTACTACATCCGCACACTCGGCAGCGGCGACGCATCGGCCGGCGGCTCAACCGACAGTGCAGCCGCCGCCACGCGTCCGCTCACACAGTTCCCCGACCCGACGCCGCAGCTTCAGGGCATCAAGAAGCAACTCGTCAAGTACAAGCGCGCCGACGGCGTCGATCTCTCCTTCACGCTCTACCTGCCGCCCGGCTACAAGGAGGGCACGCGCCTCCCCACGGTCGTCTGGGCTTACCCGCTGGAGTTCAACGACCCGGCCACCGCCGGACAGGTCACCGGCTCCACGCAGCGACACACGACCATCGGCGGCTACTCGCATCTCTTCTTCCTGCTCGAAGGCTACGCCGTCTTAGACAACACCACGATGCCCGTCGTCGGCGACCCCGAGAAGGTCAACGACACATACGTCGAGCAGATTGTGGCGAGCGCGAAGGCGGCCATCGACAAGGCCGTTGAGATGGGCGTCACCGACCGCGAGCGCGTCGGCGTCGGCGGCCACTCCTACGGCGCTTTTATGACGGCCAACCTCCTCGCCCACTCCGACCTCTTCCGCGCCGGCATCGCCCGCAGCGGCGCTTACAACCGCACCCTGACCCCGTTCGGTTTCCAGAGCGAGCGCCGCACCTTCTGGGAGGCGCCCGAGCTTTACATGAAGGTCTCGCCCTTCGTCGTGGCGCACAAGATCAACGAGCCGATTTTGCTCACCCACGGCGAGGCCGACAACAACTCGGGCACCTACCCCATCCAATCGGAACGTCTCTATCAGGCCATCCGCGGCACCGGCGGCACCGTCCGCTACGTCACGCTCCCACTCGAATCGCACGGTTACGTCGCCCGCGAATCGACCGAGCATGTACTCCACGAGATGATCTCCTGGTTCAACAAGCACGTGAAGAACGCGGGGCCGCGCAAGCCCGCGGAGGTGACGAAGAAGTAAACAGAAGTCAGGAGTCAGGGGTCAGAAGTCAGAATGAAGAAAGCATGGCTGCTTTTATTCTGACTTCTGACTCCTGACTCCTGACTCCTATCTTTCCTGCCAGCGACGCTTTTTAAACTTCGCGTCCGTCCAAAAGTTGCGTAGCAGTTCGACGCGCGGGGCGGGCGCGATTCCTTTTTCGTCGGGCGGGGGCATGACGACGCTGACCACGTCGTAGCGGTAAGGCTCGCCGGCGAGTCCGAGGGCGCGGCGGTAGGCGCGCGCGGCGCGGGAGATTTGCCGCTGCTTGCGAAGATCGACGTTGGCCTCGGGCGCGGCGAACCAATCCGACGCGCGCGTCTTCACCTCGACGAAGCAGAGCACGTGGCCCTCGTAGGCGACGATGTCGATCTCGGCCTGCACGACCGAGCCGCGCAGGTTGCGTCCCACGGGCAGCTTGAAGTTGGCGGCGGCGAGTCGATAGCCGGAGTGCAGCAGGTGTTCTGCCGCGAGCGTTTCGCCGCGTTGGCCGAGCGCGAGGTGCGGCGAGAGTGGTTCGGCGGAATGGGCGTCGCTTTCAACGCCGCCGACGTGAGTCGCCCGCTTAAAGTGAGGAAGCAGGTCGCGTAAGCGCATGCCGCGCATTATAACTCACATTCAATGGCGGAGGGATCATCGGCACATACAGTACCGCGAGCGGTAGCCTCGCGGGTCGGGTTGCATGGGGCGGGCCTCTCGCCGCAGCCACACCCGCTCGCTACCGCGCGCGGTACTGTGCTTGAGTCAACCGGCGAGTCAATCCGTCTTCATCCTTCATGCCATCTTGCGGCGCGCACTCGGCAGGCGATACACTCGCGAGTACCCCGCGTCCGATTCAATACGAAAATTATCTTATGAGCACGAACGAGCAGGAAGTAAGTGAGGGAAGTGCGAGTGAGGTGCGTGCGCCGGCGGCGCCGCTGCCGCTCGTCGCCGTCGTTGGCCGCCCGAACGTCGGCAAGTCAACGCTCTTCAACCGCCTCGTCGGCGAGCGCCGCTCCATCGTCGGCGACGAGCCGGGCATCACGCGCGATCGCATCTACGGCGAGGCGGAGTGGTCGGGCCGGCGCTTCTCCATCGTGGACACGGGCGGCATCGTCCCCGACGACGAGGCCCTCATCCCCTCGAACATTCTCCGTCAGGCGGAGTTCGCCATTCAGGAAGCGTTCGCGCTCGTCTGGGTCGTGGACGTGCGCTCCGGCGTCACGCAGCTCGACGAGGAGCTGGCGCGGCTCCTTCGCTCGACGGGCAAGACCGTGTTCGTCGCGGCGAATAAGACTGACACCGCCAAGCTCGAAGCGCACGCCGCCGAGTTTCACCAGTTCGGTTTCGAGGACGTGATACCGATCTCCGCGGAGCACGGCGACGGCGTCGGCGAACTGCTCGACATTCTGATCGCGCACCTGCCCCGGAAGGATAAGGCCGCGGAAGACGAGAGCGAGACCGAGGCGCGGGAGATACGTCTGGCGATTGTCGGCCGCCCGAACGTCGGCAAGTCTTCGCTCCTCAACCGCCTGCTCGGCGAGGAGCGCGTCATCGTCTCGCCCGTGCCGGGGACGACGCGCGACGCGGTTGATACAGTCGTCGAGCGCGAGGGCCGCAGCTTTCGACTCATCGACACGGCCGGCATCCGCCGCAAGGGCAAGACCGAGGAGATGACCGAAAAGCTCTCGGTCGTGATGGCGCGCAGAAGCCTTGAGCGCGCCGACGTGGCCGTGGTCGTCGTCGATGCGGTGGAGGGCGTCACGGCGCTCGACGCGAACATCGCCGGCTATGCGCTCGATGCCGGCTGCTCGATTCTCATCGCCGTCAACAAGTGGGACGCCGTGCCCGACAAGTTGACGGGGACGCCGGCCGAGTTCGAGCGCGACCTGCGTCAGAAGATGAAGTTTCTCGAATGGGCGCCCGTCGTCACCATCTCGGCGCTCTCGGGTCAGCGCGTGGACAAACTGCTGGCGCTCGCCGTGCGGGCCGACGAGGCGCGCGCCACGCGTATCTCGACCTCGCAGTTGAACGACTTCTTCGCGCGCGCCATCGCCGCCCCGCACGCGCCCACCGCGAAGGCGCAGGGCGGGCAGACGCGCATCCACGTCCAGTACGTCACGCAGGTGGCGGTGCGGCCCCCGCGCTTCGTCGTCTTCACGGCCGGCGGCCGCCCCGGCCTGCACTTCTCCTACGAGCGCTATCTGCACAACCAACTCCGCGAAGAGTTCGGCTTTTTCGCGACCCCCTTACGCATCATCGAGCGACACAAGAAGAAGCAGAGGTCAGAGGGTAGAGGTTAGAGGTCAGTGAAGAGCAAAAGTCTTTAACTAACCTCTAACCTCTAACCTCTAACCTCTGACCTCTTTCCTATGCCTGAAGAGTCCCACCTGAGAACGCTGTTCGAGCACATTAGCGACCCGGCCGTGGTCGTCGGCGGCGGGGAGTTGTTCGCGGCCGGGGGCGAGGTGCTGGCGGCGAACGCGTCGTTCGCGGCGCTGGCGGGGCGGCCGGAGTCGGAGTTGTGTGGAGTCGAGGTGTCGGCGTTGCTCGCGTTTGAGGGAGGGGCGAGTGGCGGTTCTTCATTCGGGAATCTGTTCGCGGGCGACGGCGAGGGTTGGGTGCCGGTCAAGGTCGAGCGCGTGCCGTGCCGTTGGGAGGGACGAGAGGCGTGTGTCCTGTTGGTGCGCCCGACGACGGCGGCGCGCGACCGGGAACACGAGACGCTGCGGCCCGAGGAAGTCGGCGCGCTCTTCGACTTTTTGCAGGAGGCCACCGAGCACGTCGAGGTCGTCAACCGCGTGGTCGCCGCCGTCAACTCCAGCCGCACCATCGACGAGGTCTTCAAGCTCGCCAGCCAGCAGATCGGCGCGGTCGTCCCCTTCGACCGCGCCTCCATCGCTCTCTGCGAGGAGGACTGTAAACGGCTACGAGTCTTCGCACTCTCAGGGGAGCACGCCGCCCCGCTTCAGGTCGGCGCGACCGCCCCGCTGCGCGGCTCCGTCACCGAGCAGGCGCTCGGCGAGCGCCGCGCCTTAGTCATCCCCGACCTCGCCGCCGAGACGCGCTTCAACGTCTACGACGACTTGCAGCGCGAGGGCTTCCGCTCGGCCGTCTGCGTGCCGCTTTTCTCGATGGAGCGCGCCGTCGGGAGCCTCAACCTGACGAGCCGCACGCCCGCGGCCTACGGCCGGCGCCACCTGCTCGCCCTCGAACGCCTCGCCGCCCCGCTCGCCATCGCCATCGAGAAAGTTCTGCTCCTCGAACAGTCCGAGCGCCGCGCGCGCGAGATGGGCGACCGCGCCGAGGAGCTGAGCGGCCTCTTCGAGATTTCCCGAACCTTCTCCACGCTCACCGACACCACGGAGATCAGCGCCCGACTGGCGCGCGCCATCGCACAGCTCGTCGGCGGCGAGACGTGCCTCATCGCCACCTACGACCGCAAGCAGAACGCGGTGCGCGCCGAGGCCGGACACAACACGCCGCCCGAGCTGCTGCGCGAGTTCCACTTCGCGCTTGAGCGCGAGAACACTTCCGCCCCCGTCTACCTGACCGGCGAGGCGTTCCTCTCGAACGACCCCGGCCGGGACGCGCGTCTCAACCACTCCTTCGTCGAACGCTACCGCATCAACTCGGTGCTGAGCGTCCCCATGCGTATCAAGCGCGAGCTGATCGGTTTCATCTACGTCGGCAACCGCGCGGGAGGCTTTCGCGAGCGCGACATGCGTCTGCTGGAAATCTTCTCGGTGCAGGCGGCCGAGACCATCGTCAATGCGCGCCTGTTCCTGACCATTCAGGCGCAGGCCGAGCGCGAGGCCGTCATCAACCGCCTGCTGCTCTCGCTTCAGCGCGGCGGCGAGCCGCGCGACAAGATCGGCGCCGTCATCGAGCGCATCGGACAGGTGCTCGACCTCGACCGCTGCATCGTCGTGCTCTTTTCCGAGGGCGAGCATGACGACTATTACGGCGAGTGGTGCGCCGAAGGCGTCGCGCCCGTCACGCACATGGCGGACGTGCGCGAGCGTTCGCCCGTCCGCTACGCGCTACGCACGGCGCGGCGTCCTTTGATCGCCAACGACGTGACGAGTCACCCGCTCGCCGCCGGCAACTCAGAGCTCGTCGAGCGCACCCAGCTCAAGAGCATGATGGTCGTCCCCATCATGCACCTCGGGCGCGTCATCGGTAGTTTGAGCGCGCACCAGACGCGCGCCCGACGCGAGTGGAGCGAGGACGACATCGACCTGCTGACGGCGGTCGCCACGCACGTCGGGGCGACGCTGGAGAACGCCCGGCTCATCACCGAGCTGCGCGAGGCCAACCGGCTCAAGGACGAATTTCTCGCCACGCTCTCGCACGAGCTACGCACTCCCCTGACGGCCATCACCGGCTGGGTCGATCTGCTCTCGGAAAGCGAGTCGGCACGCACCGACCGCGACCTCGCCGACGGCGTCGCCGCCATCAGCGCCTCGGCCACGTCGCTCACGCAGCTCATCTCCGACCTCCTCGACCTGTCGCGCATCCAGCGCGGCGTGCTCAGATTGGAGCGCGAGCCGCTGGACGTGAACCAGTCGGTGACGAGCGCCGCACGGGCCGTCCGGCAGGGGGCGGCCGCGCGCCGGCAGGAGTTGCACCTGGAGCTTGCGGAGAGCCTGCCGCACACCATCGCCGACGCGCACCGCGTCCAGCAGATTTTGTGGAACCTCCTGACGAACGCCATCAAGTTCACGCCGCAGGGCGGACGCGTCACGGTGCGCTCGCGGCTTTTGGACGAGGGGCTGAAGCTCGGCGAGCAGGGCGCGGCGGGAGAGCACCTGCGCTGGATTGTGATCGAGGTGGAGGACACGGGCGAGGGCATCCCCGAAGAGTTCCTGCCATTTATCTGGGATCGCTTCCGGCAGGCCGACGGCTCGGCCACGCGCCGCCACGGCGGACTCGGCATCGGCCTCGCGCTCGTCAAGGAGTTGATCGAGGCGCACGGTGGGTCGGCGGAGGCCGAGAGCCGCGTCGGCGGCGGCACCTCCTTCAGCGTCCGCCTTCCCGTCATCGAGGTCGAGGAGTGGATGGAGAGGGAGCCGCGCTTCCAGTCGCCGCGAGGCGACGGCGCCGGGCGCGGCGAGTTCAGTTAGGAAGCTGAGGGCGCGTCGCAAGACTGTAGGGGCAGGG
>DASVES010000307.1:0-26610 GCA_036380435.1 Pyrinomonadaceae bacterium
CGTGATACATGGTGAAACACTACGCGCTCCCTCGTGCCGCACGCTGAAACATCCCCGCCGAGATGTTCAACCTCGAAACTTCATAATCACATAGTTATTGAACCGTAATGAACAGGGCACGGCGCTTGCTAATCGCAACACCGCTGCAAGAATTCACGCGACCGTTCGGAGGTTGTCCGACGCGACCGCAACCGACGACGAAAGATTCTTTCGGCATCGCGTGCGCCTCAGCCTTCGGTAGCTCACTACTCATACGAACAGAAAGAGAAGAGACGACATGACGACTGTGACCAATCAACGAGGGATCAGGGAGCGGTTCGCCCGCGTGATGGCGCTCGGGCTGCTGGCCTTCGCGGCGGTGCTCTGCTCGGCGCCCGAGGCCCGCGCGCAATGGGCGACGAACGGCAACAACATCAACAACACCAATACGGGCAACGTCGGCATCGGCACGACGACGCCGGCCGCCATCGTCGATATGCAGCGGATGGACACGTCAGACCTGCTGATGCGGCTGTGGAACACGAACCCCGGCGCGAGCACCGCGACCTTCCGCATCGCCAACTCCTCGAACGCCGGCAGCCGGCTTCAGTTCACCGACTCGAACCTGTACGTGAGTTCGATCTTCGCCGAGAGGACGGGCGGGCTGCGCTTCCGCACCGGCAACGCCTCATCCGAGGCGGCGCTCGTTGACCGCATGGCGATCCTCCCCGGCGGCAACGTCGGCATCGGCACGACCGCGCCGACGGCCCGGCTGCACGTCACCGGCGACATCCGCGTGGACGGCAATATCTCGGCCAAGTATCAGGACGTGGCCGAATGGGTTCCCACCACGCAGAAGCTCCACGCGGGCACGGTCGTCATCCTCGACATCGAGCACAACAACCACGTTACGACCACGGCCGTCGCCTACGACACGCGGGTGGCCGGCGTTGTCTCGGCGCAGCCGGGCATCTCGCTCGGCGAGGCCGGCGAGGGCAAGGCCCTCATCGCCACGACGGGCCGCGTCCGTGTCAAGGTCGATGCGACGCGCGCGCCCATCCGCGTCGGCGACCTGCTCGTCACCGGCGACACGCCGGGCGTCGCCATGCGCTCGCAGCCGTTGGATTTGGGCGGCGTGCCCATTCATCGCCCCGGCACGCTCATCGGCAAGGCGCTGGAGCCGCTCGATAAGGGCACGGGCGAGATTCTCGTCCTGCTCAGCCTTCAATAGTTCTACGGCCACACGAGGAAAAGGAAAGTAACGACATGATGACGACGACTGAGAACAGAGGACGAAGCCTCGGCGTGCGGCTCTGCCGCGCCGCGACGTTCAGCCTGCTCGCCTTTGCGGCGACGCTCTACTCGGCGAGTGAGGCGCGCGCCCAGTGGGCGACGAACGGCAACCACATCACCAATACCAATCCGGGCAACGTCGGTGTCGGCACGATGAACCCGGCGCAGATCTTCCACGTCCACAGCCCCGGCACATGGGCCGGCACGCGCGTGACGACCGGCGCGACGGGGGCGACGGTCGGCGACGGTGTGAACTTCGGCTACGACGACAGCGTCGGCGCCTACATCTGGAACAGGGAGGCGAGCCCTGTCGTCTTCTCGACGAGTAACACCGAGAGGTTACGCATCGACGCCACCGGCAAAGTCGGCATCGGGACGATTACGCCCGGCTCGCAGTTGCACGTCGAGGCCAGTGACGCCGGAGCCTTCTCGTCGGCCGCGCTGGGCGGCTCGCGTCTGATCATTCAGAACAACAACCTGACGAACGGCACTTACAGCGACATCTCCTTCCGCACCCTCGACAGCAGCGGCTTCGGCCAAACGACCGCGCGCATCACCGGCATCTTCACGAACCACGCCTTCGGCGGCGTCTCCGGCGATCTGGCCATCACCACCATGAACACGATGACCCGCAATGAGGTCGCCCGCTTTACCGGCAGCGGCAACGTCGGCATCGGCACGGCCGCCCCGCAGGCCAAGCTGCACGTCACCGGCGACATCCGCGTGGACGGCAACATCTCGGCCAAGTATCAGGACGTGGCCGAATGGGTGCCCTCCACTCAGCAGCTCTCGGCCGGCATGGTCGTCGTCGTCGATGCCGAAGGCGTCAACCATGTGTTGGCGTCGGCATCGGCCTACGACACGGGCGTGGCCGGCGTCGTCTCCGCACAGCCCGGCATCATCCTCGGCGAGGGCGGCGAGGGGAAGGTGAAGGTGGCGACGACGGGCCGCGTCAAGGTCAGGGTCGATGCGACGCGTGCGCCCATCCGGGCCGGCGACCTGCTCGTGACGAGCGGCGCGTCGGGCGTGGCGATGAAGTCAGTGCCGGTCTCGGTCGGCGGAGTGTCGATGCATCGTCCGGGCACCATCATCGGGAAGGCGCTGGAGTCGTTGGAGAAGGGCACGGGCGAAATCCTCGTCCTCCTCAGTCTCCAGTAACGCTGGGGTCGCGTCCATTTTTCCGCGATGGCAAACAGCTACTACTCACGAACAGGTAAAAAGAGGAACTGCGATGAAAAGCGTAGAGCGATTGGGGCGCGGGTGGTCAACGTCAAAGTGCGTAGCCATGCTCGTGTTGGCCCTGTTAATGACTGTGTCGCATCCTGACGAGGCGCTGGCCGCCGCCGCCGTCGCGGCCCCGGCGAGTCTCGCCGTCACCTCCACCTCAAGCTCACAAATAAATGTTAGCTGGACGGCCGCCACCGGCGCGACCGGCTACAAGGTCGAGCGCGCCCAGACGGCCGCGGGGCCTTACACCCTCGTCGGCGCCCCGACCACGACGACCTACGCTGACACGGCAGTGACCGCCGGCACGACTTACGTCTACCGCGTGCGCGCCACCGACGCCGCCGGCAACCTGTCCGCCTACAGCAACACCGCGGTGGGGACGGCCATGACCTTCACCGACCCCACGCTCGTGTCGGGCGTGACGCCCATCAAGGCGGTGCACATGACGGAGCTGCGCCAGAGCGTCAACTCCGTCCGCGCGGCGGCCGGCCTCGGCGGCGTCACCTGGACGGACCCCACGCTGGCCGGGGCGACCGTGCGCGGCGTGCACGTGCAGGAGATGCGTGATTCGCTCAATCAGGCGTTGACGAATCTTCAGGTCGCCGTGCCCGCCTACACCGACCCGACGCTCTTTACCGGCGCGTCCGGCACCACCATCAAGCGCGTCCACGTCGAGGAGCTGCGCCGCTTTTCGGCCAGCGGGACGAGTTCCTACGTTCCGCCCAGCGGCGACGACGACCTGCCGACGGCCGCGTGCCCTGCGCCGCAGTCGTGGCCGGCAGACGGCGCGACGATTGTCGCCAACGTCGTCGCCCTCGATCAGGTCTTCTTCTACAACCGCCTCGGCGCGTTCAACCCGGCCGGCATGATCTTCGCCCTCGAGCGCGATGTCGTGAAGATCGACGACAGCAAGCCGCTCGGCCCCGGCAACGCACAGTTGCGGCGCGACAAGCGCCCGCGCCCGATCACATTGCGAGTCAACATCGGGCAGAAGCTCCAGATCAACTTCAAGAACTGGCTGGGCCACCAACCGGCGGACGACAACCAGCCGCACACGCGCGCCGCCTCGGTACACGTGATGGGTCTGGCGCTCGTGGGCAGCATCGCCTCCGATGGCTCGAACGTCGGGCGCAACACGTCGAGCCTCGTCACGCCCGGCAACGCGACCACCTACACCTACTACGCCGAGCGCGAAGGCAACCACCTGCTCTACAGCACCGGCGCGACGACCGGCGGCGAGGGCGATGGCGGTTCGCTCGCCATGGGTTTGTTCGGCTCCGTCAACGTCGAGCCGCGGGGCGCCGAGTGGTATCGCAGTCAGGTCAAGGCCACGGAGCTGAAGTTTGCGACCAAACTGAAGGCCGACGGCACCCCCGATATGATCCCGGATACGACAGGTGCGGTGAGCGCCACACGGCCGAAGATTTGCTACGACGCCGTCTACCCGGCGGGCCACACGCGCGCCGGCCAGCCCGTGCTGAAGATGGTGCAGGGCAACGAGATCGTCCACACCGACTTGAACGCCCTGATCACGGGGCCGGGCAAGGGCAACTTCTCGCCGAACACCTACCTTCCCAACCCGACCGAGCCTGACCGCAATCAGCCGTTCCGCGAGTTCACGGTCGTCTACCACGACGAGATCAAGGCCGTGCAGGCTTTCCCGCAATTCAACGACAAGCTGAAGAACCCGTCCACGGGTGAGTACGATATCGACAACCCTCTGGCGCACACGCTGCACAGCGTCCGCGACGCCTTCGCCATCAACTACGGCACGGGCGGCATCGGCGCGGAAATCCTCGCCAACCGCTTCGAGGTCGGCCCGATGGCGAACTGCACCGAGTGTCTCTACGAAGAGTTCTTCCTCTCGGCGTGGTCCGTCGGCGACCCCGCGCAGATCGTCGATAAGCCCGCCAACGGGGGTTCGGACGACACGGGCAAGCTGCCCACACCGGGGCCGAAGGCCAACAAGGTGCTCTTCCCCGAAGACCCGTCGAACGTTCACCACTCTTACCTGAACGACCACGTCAAGATGAGGGTCGTCCACGCCGGGCCGAAGGAGCACCACGTCCACCACCTCCACGCGCACCAGTGGCTCCACACGCCCGACAGCGACAACTCGACCTATCTCGACTCTCAGGCCATGGGGCCGGGCTACTCCTTCACCACCGAGATCACCCACGGCGGCTCGGGCAATCGCAACAAGACGGTGGGCGACTCGATCTTCCACTGTCACTTCTACCCGCACTTCGCGCAGGGCATGTGGGAGTTGTGGCGCACACACGATGTCTTCGAGGCGGGCACGAAGGTTGACGGCGCGGGCGTCCCCACCGTCGGCTCACGCGCTCTGCCCGACGGAGAGATTCGCGCCGGCACGCCGATCCCGGCCCTCGTGCCGCTGCCGACCATCGCCATGGCCCCGGCTCCGGGCGCACAGGTGAGCATCGTCAACGGTCAGCCGCAGGTGTCGGGCGCCGGCAACCCCGGCTTCCCGTTCTTCGTGCCCGGCGTCGCCGGCCACCGCCCGCCGCACCCGCCGCTCGACTCCATCGACGACGGCGGCCTGCCGCGTCACGTCATCGTCGGCGGCGTCGCCGTCCACCACGAAGAGAAACTGGCCCAGTTCAGTCTCGCGAAGGCGCGGCTCGACTTCGACAAGGAAGTGGAAGTGGCCGACGCTCGGGCCGTCCCCGAGGCAGGCACTCCCATCGAGCAGCAGGCGATGGTCTTCCACGAGAAGCCTTCGCATCCCAGCTTCAAGCCCGACGGCGCGTCGGCCAGCTTCACGACCAACGGCATGCCGCGCATCGCCGGGGCGCCCTACGCCGACCCCTGCCGGCCGCAGGACGGCTTCACCTCAACGCGTCTCTACAAGTCGGCCAACATCCAGATCGACGCAACGTTCAACAAGGCCGGCTGGCACTTCCCGCAGCAGCGCATCTCGGTTCTGTGGGAGGACGTGGCGGCCATCACCGGCGGACAGCGTCCGCCGGAGCCGCTCTTCTTCCGCGCGAACACGAACGAGTGCATCGAGTTCCACCACACCAACCTCGTGCCGAAGGTTTACAAGCTCGACGACTTTCAGGTGCGAACCCCGACCGATGTCATGGGCCAGCACATCCACCTCGTGAAGTTCGACGTGACGGCCTCGGACGGCGCCGGCAACGGCTGGAACTACGAAGACGGCACGTTCTCTCCCGAGGAAGTGCTCTCGCGCATCAAGGCGATCAACGCGGGCGGCGGGCTGCTCCAGTTCGGCGGCAATTCGCGCACGAAACTGTCGCCCGAGATGCACCCGCTGGGTGTGCTGGGCGCGCAGACGACCGTGCAACGCTGGTTCGCCGACAACGTCTTGAACAACCTCGGTAAGGATCGGACGTTGCGCACCGTCTTCACGCACGACCACTTCGGCCCCTCGACCCACCAGCAGGTGGGCCTCTACGCCGGCCTCGTCATCGAGCCGACCGGCTCGACGTGGCGCCATCCCGAGACGGGCCAGATGTTCGGCGGCCGTCCCGACGGCGGCCCGACGAGCTGGCGCGCCGACATTCTCTGGATTAACCCGGAGACCAACAAAGACGAGAGCTACCGCGAGTTCCTGCTGGAGTTCTCCGACTTCCAGCTCGCTTACAAGAAGGGCGGCGGCGGCACGGTAAATAACCCGCACCCCGACCCGGCCAACGTCATCAACCCGCCGGCCAAGAACGAGCCGGGCCTCCCCGTCCTCGTCGAGCCGGCCCAGCAGTGCCCCGGCAGCAACTTCGCGCCGCCGTGCCCCGAGGCCGTCTCGGCGGCCGACCCCGGCACGGCCGTGGTCAACTACCGCCACGAGCCGATTCCGCTGCGCATCGTCAACGACCCCAACGTGTCGAACCCGACGCAGGCCGGCGGCGAGCAGGGCGACCTCTCACACGTCTTCCGCTCGGACATCACACGCGCCTACGCGCCGATGAACTCGCACGCCGACGTGCCGCCCCTCACGCTCGACGTGAAACCGGGCGACCCGGCCACGCCGCTGCTGCGCGCCTACGAGGACGACAAGGTGCAGGTGAGAGTCCTCGTCGGCGGCTTCGAGGAGGGACACAACTTCGGCGTGCAGGGGATGCGCTGGCTGTTCGAGCCGTCCGATCCCAACTCGGGCTTCCGCAACAACCAGATGATGGGCATCTCCGAGCACTACGAGTTCGAGATACCGCGGTTCCCGCGCAGCACCAAGACCGTCTCGGACAAGAAGTTCGTCGATTACAGGTACGCGCCCGGCTCGGCGGTCGATGACCTGTGGAACGGCCTGTGGGGCCTGCTGCGCGCCTACGACGCCAAAACCAACTCGGTAGACGATGTGCTCCTCGAGTTGCCGAACAACATGAAGAGCACGATGGACAAGCTCACGGACAGGATCGGAGATAAGAGCGACTTCAACGGCTCCTGCCCGAAGACGGCGAGGGTGAGGGTCTTCGACGTGACGGCCCGGCTCGCCAAAGACGCGCTGCCCGAGGGGACGCTCGTCTACAACCCGCGCACCAATCAGGGCGGCCGCCTCCACGACCCGACGGCCATCATGTTCTTCCACACCGCCGACCTCGCCAACGGCGTCTTCTGGGATGCCGACCGGAAGGTCGAGCCGCTCATCCTGCGGGCGAACGCCGGCGACTGTATCGAGCTGACGCTTCGCAACCAGCTCCCGGACGCGACTCCGCCAGACCTCGACGGCTTCAACACGTTGCCGATGATCGTCAATCATTTCAACGCCAACGAGATTGACCCGTCGAAGGAAGTGGGCCTCAATCCGCAGTTGGTCTTCTTCGACGTGAGTCGCGACAACGGCATGAACATCGGGCACAACCCGGTGCAGACCGTGAAGCCCAACCAGATGAAGACCTATCAGTGGTACGCGGGCGCCGTGACCATCGTCACCCAGCCGGACGGCTCCAAGAAGTGGGTCGGGACTCCGGCCGAGTTCGGCGCGACGAACCTCTCGTCGTCCGACCCCGTCAAGCACAGCAACAAGGGGGCCATCGGCGCGCTCATCATCGAGCCGGAGACGGCCGCGTGGGTGGATTCCGAGTGGGTTCCGAACCCTGACCCGACGAGTGCGAGAACACAGATGAAGACGCGGGCGCAGGCGACCATCACGCCTTACGGCGGCGCCAGCTTCCGCGAGTTCGTCCTGCTCTTCCAGAACGACATCAACCTCCGTCGCGGCGACGGCCTCGGCACGGCCGTCCCCAACACGGCCGAGGCCGAGGACGCCGAGGACTCCGGTCAGAAGGCGTTCAACTACCGGACGGAGCCGATGTGGAAGCGCGAGAACTTCGAGCCGGACACGCCGCTCAATCAGACCCGCGAGGAAGACTTCTCCGACTCGCTGTCGAACTCGATAGTGGGCGGCGACCCGGTGACGCCCGTCTTCACGGCCCGCGCCGGACAGCCCGTGCGGTTCCGCGTCCTTCATCCGGGCGGCCACGCCCGCAACAACGTGTTCCAGGTACACGGTCACATCTGGGAGGAGGAGCCTTACACAAACTCCTCGACCGTGCTTGGCAGCAACCTGTTTTCCGAGTGGAAGGGTTCGCAATACGGCGTCGGGCCGGGCAGCCACTTCGACATGCTGCTGAAGAACGGCGCGGGAGGTAAGTTCGGGATAGTCGGCGACTACCTGTTCCGCGATCAGGGTTCCTTCCCGTTCAGCGGCGGCCTGTGGGGCATCTTCCGCGTGACGCCGTAGCCCTTAGTTCAATCCGTCGAGGAAGGCCCGACGCTTAACCGGTAATGCGCCTCTCACGCTCGACGTGAGAGGCGCATTACCGCTTTATAGCCGCTTTCAGTTGAGTGAGTATTAAGACAGATTCACTCAAGTGAACGCCGCTCTAATTGATTAGATCAGGCGCCAATGCGGAGTCTAAAGTTCTTGATATTTTGTCGATGTTCAGACTCCGGGCCGAAGCATTGAATATCTCGCGGTAGGTTCCGTCCCTCTCATAGAGGTCTTCATGTGCGCCGTGCTCGACGACGCGGCCCTCTTTGAGCACGAAAATGATGTCGGCATCAATAATTTGCGAGATGCTGTGCGAGATGATCACCGTGGTGCGCTCTTCTTTGATGGCGTCGAGGCTGTTTTTAATCTGCTCGGTGGCCACCGCGTCGAGGCTCGCGGTCGGCTCGTCCAGAAAAATGACGGGTGGGTCTTTCAGGAAAAGTCGCGCGATGGCGATGCGTTGCTGCTGCCCGCCGGAGAGCAGGTGCGCCTCGGATTCGTACTTGTTCGGAAGATGCTCGACCTGCTCGTGCAGGTAAGCCTTGCGCGCGGCCTCCACGACCTCCGAAAACGGGGCGTCGATCTTGCCGTAGCGAATGTTTTCTTCAATCGTGCCCTTGAAGATGTGATTCTTTTGTAGCACCAGCCCGATTTTTCGACGAAGCAGGTCGGTCTCGTACTGGTCAAGCTCTTTGCCGTCGAGCAGAATCCGTCCGCTCGTGGGCGTGTAGAACCTCGTCAGGAGATTCAGGAGCGTGGACTTCCCCGCGCCGGAAAGGCCGACGAACGCGACCGTTTTGCCGTGCGGGATTTTCATGTTGACGTGGTGGAGAGCCTGCGTGCCGTTCGGGTAAGTGAAGCTGACATCGATCAACTCGAAAGTGCCTTCGAGGTGCGACACGTCGAGTTCGCCGCTCGCCTCGATTTGGTCGTCGGCGTCGAGGATTTGAAAGTAGCCTTCGGCGTAAGTCAGAGCGTCGTTCATCTCGTCGTAGATTCTGTGCAACTGCCTGATGGGCGCGGAGACGTTGCCGAACAGCATGATGTGAAACATGATGGCGCCGATGGACATCCACCCCCCGAGGACGAGGTAGGCCGTCAAAATGATAATCAGCACGACGCCCATCTGTTCGACGAAAGTCTTCAACCCGTCGAAGACGAAGTTGGTCTGTCGTTGTTTCAACTGCGCGCCCACCAGATTTTGCTGCAACCGAACCTGCTTCTCTTTTTCGTACTCCTCGCGCACGAACGATTTGATGACGATGATCGACTCGATGATGTTATGGAGTCCGTTGTTCTTCTCCTCGCGCAGTGAGCGCAAGCCTCTGCGCGCCCCTTTGAGCATCGAAGCCTGTCTCTGACTCAGCAAAAAATAGACCGGCAGGATCGCCGAGGCGACCAGGCCGACGTAGACGTTGGCGAGGAACATGATGATGAGCGCCAGAATCGCGTTGGCGAACAGGGGTAGAATATCGATGAAGGCGCTCTGCACGAGCTTGGTCAGACTCTCCGCGCCGCGGTCGATACGCGTCTGAAGGATGCCGGTTTGATTGTCCGTGGCGCTGTAAAACGCGAGCCGGTAGGTGAGGATTTTTTCCACGGCGAATTGTGAAAGGCGGCTCGACACGTTGACGCGAATTTTCTCGCCGAACAGATTCTGCCCGTACCTCAATCCCGTGTTGATGATTTCTTTGCCGAGAAGCACGGCGCTAATCAGCAAGAGGAGAGAAGTCCCCTGTGAGGCCGTCCGGCCTTCCCTTAAAAGCCGCTCGATGGTGTCCACCGTGTAGCGCAGAACTATGGGGTTGACCTGCGCCGCAAAGGCCCCCAAAAGAGTCAGCGCCAGTGAAAGGAAAACCCAACGGCTGTATGGCCTGACGAAGGGTACTAATCGCCGGATGATTTGCCAGATGCTCATTCGCAGGTGCCGGGAATTAAACTCATGTTGGCCGCATTGATTTAAGCTCGCTGAAGTTTATACAATTTCCCCGGCTCTCCGCATCGCGGCTGAACGGACGCGCGTCCGTTTCGGGATGGTAAACTGTTACTCATCATGCACGCATTTACCCGCAGGACACCGCTTTCCCTGATCGGCGTGGTGGCCTTCGCCTGCCTGGTCGCTTCCGCCTGCTCCGGTCGCGCTTCCGGTGAGCTTCGCGGCCGGGGCGCGCAGCAGAAAGGGTTCGAAGGGTTGTACCGCATCCGTAAAGACGGAAAGACCGGGTTCATCGACCGCGCGGGCAAGGTTGTCATCCCGCCGCAGTCCGATCTCAAAGTCCCCGACTACGGGACGTACCCGGTGTTCACGGAAGGGCTGGCGCAGATCGAAGTCGAGACGGACGAGCCGGGGCCGGGCACGTTCAGCAATAAGAAGAAGATCGGCTTCATAGATACGACGGGAAAGGTCGTCATCGAGCCGCGAATACTTCAAGGCGCATACGACTTCTCCGAGGGCGTCGCGGCGGTGAGTCTGAATTACCATTACGGCTTCATTGATAAAACGGGCCGGGTGGTGATCCCGATTGAGTGGCAGAGTGCCCGCAGCTTTGCCGAGGGCTTAGCCGCGGTCGGCAGAGACGCCCAGTTCGGCTTCATCGACAAGGCGGGCAAGGCCGTCATCCCTTTACAGTTCGACGGCGCACAGAGTTTCTCAGAGGGGCTGGCGGCGGTGATCGTCAACCGCGGAAAGGTCTTCATCGATAAGACCGGGCGGGTCGTTCTTGAGCCGCAGGTTGACGACGCACAGAGCTTCTCCGAGGGGATGGCGCTCATCTCCGTCAACGGCAAAAGAGGCTTCATCGATAAGACGGGTCAGGTCGTCATCCAGCCCATCTACGCCGTCGCGCAAGACTTTTCCGACGGGATGGCGCTCGTCAGGGTTGACGGCAAAGTCGGCTACATCGACAAGACCGGCGCGGTGGTCATCAAGCCGCAATACGAACTCGCCTTCGACTTCTCCGAAGGGTTGGCTCCCGTCAAGATTGGCGACAGTTGGGGCTACATCGACAAGACGGGTCGGGTCGTCATCGAGCCGCGATTCTACAGCGCCTATGAGTTCCGCGGCGGTTTGGCGTCCGTCACGACGAGCGAAGGGGACGGCTACATTGACAAGGCCGGCAAGTACATCTGGCCGCCTTCGAAGTAACGACGAGGCGGGCCTCTCGTTTCAAGACCGAAGAAAGGCAGTAGACATGAGAAGAATCCGACGGCCATGCGTTATCACCGCAGTTGCGCTGCTGGCGCTGGTCAGCCCCCCGAAATCAACAAGAGAATGCGGCCGCATCTGAAGATGAGCGGCACTTCATACCGCCTCGACGAGACATAAGTGAAGGTCGGCATGGAGTGAAAATACTTCTACCGCGCCGTCGATTCCACGGGATGCACAACCTGACGAAAGACTTAGCAACGCCCCCTCTTACCGCAAAGTAATTCCTGCAACACAACCATGCTCCGCGCATCACCGGCGTGCCGCTCGCCATCTTTTAGTCGAAGCTCCTGCCATGCGCGCTGCCGCCGGCGGTAGCGGCAGTCGGCAGTGGCGCGTCCGTGAGCATGTGCTTGTCATGCGCCCTTCAGCTCTCGATCTTCACCTCCTCGACATTATCAAACCTCTCCAGATCGATCAGCAGGTGATAGGGGTCGATGCCGGCGTCGGACGGCTCGCGGGGCACCGTCACCGTGATCGTCTGCTCGCCGGAGCGGATGCGGTGCATTTGCAGGTAGAGCGTCTCGCCGAAGTCCGCGCCCTGCTTCTCGGTCGGGGCGAAGACCCCGATGGGCACCCACTCGTCCATCGGCGCCTCGGTCTCGACGCCCGCCGGATCGACGGTCACCTTGCGCGCCCGCACGCGGAGCGTCACCTGCCAGGCGCCCGCATCGGTCTGCTCGGCCGTGGCTCGCTCCGTCTCGAGTTCCCAGAAGGTGTTCGCCTCGAAGAGGTCGTGCAGCAAGTACCGGAGCGAGTCCGGCGTGACCGCCTGAAGCTCCCGGTAGAGATCGAGAGAGGTCGCTAGGGGCGGCGCTCCCAAACGATGCTTCTCGATCAAGCGCCGGAAGGCCAGGTTTACCCGCTCCTCGCCCATGTACTCGCTCAGGGCGAACAGCGCGAAGGGACCCTTGCGGTAGGCCGCATACGGGTCCATGGCCCGAAGCAGCGGGACGGACTGGCGGATGGGCGGGATTGGAGACGGCTGCCGGAAGAACCTCCGAAGCCGCTGCAGGTGCTCGCGCCCGTAGGTTTCTTCCACGACCCCCATCGCGGCGTACCACGCGAAGCTTTCGGACAGCAAGGGGGCTCCCTCGGCAAAGGCGTATGGGACTCCCCACTGGTGCGCCATCTCGTGCGCCATGACCGCGAACGGGAGGTCGAGGCCCCGCGAATCATCCGCCGGATTGAAGCGGGAGAATCCTTCCGTGTAATCGATTGTGGTCGCGTCGGCATGCGCGCCTATCCCACGACCGGGATTCTCGATGAGCCTGATGTAGCCGTAGGGGTAAGGACCGAACGCGCGGGTGTAGTAGTCGAGCGAGGCGCGTACGCTGCGGAGCATGCGGTTCAGGTTCGCGGCGTGCCTGGGGTGATGGTAGACCTGGATCGCGACGACCCGCCCTGAGCCTGACGAAGGGTCATTCCACTGTTCTTCGTGCACCGCGTAACGGGCGGAGAAGAAGCGGTGCTCGTTCCCAATCGGGGTATCGGTAGCATAGTGGAAGTAGCGGCGGCCGCCTTCCGTCCATGTCCGGCGCAGCGCGCCCGGCGCGACGGCCGTCTGATCCCCGTCCGTGCCCACGACTGCTTCAAAGGCGATGCGCTCGGCGCCGGTCAGATCGTCGCCCGCTTCGCCGGTGATGTCCTGGCCCGCTTCCGCGTCGGCGAGAGAAGGGAACAGGGGGCGCGGAGCAAGCCCGTGCGCCCGCCGTTCACCGGGTTTAAAGAGCTCGCGACGGGGCTGATAGCCGATGGCGGGCAGCCAATCGTTCTTGAAGTAGGTGCTGTTGGCCGCCACGGAGGCGCCGCCGCCGCTGTTACGGAAGCCCTTCGGTTTGAAATGCACCTCGAAGCTGAGCCGCAGCGAGTCGCCGGGCTGGAGCGGCTCCTCCAGGACGTAGATGCGGTGGCCGAGATTCTCGTCCGCGAGCACGCGCGCAACCGGCCGGTCAAAGGCGACCGCTCCGGTCTCGACTCCCGAGTCGGTGGCCACGTGGATCGAGTCGATTGCCGCTGCGGCGCCGTTTACGAGTTGGTATGCGCCGCGAATCTCCACCTCCCGCCGCCGGGGATAAATCTCGACGTGCAGGTTGGTCCCCGTCAGCCGGGGTTGCGGGACATTCGCGTACTGCCCGAAGCGCCGCTCATACTCGGCGCGCCGCTCCATCTTGCCGGAGGCGGTAGTGTATTCGTTCAGCACGTTCGTGTTGTAGAAGATGAACCCGCCCAGCGTGAGGACGAGCCCGACCGCCGCCGCGGCCGCCCCGGCCGTCGGACGCGTGAAGCGACGGCGCGCCAGTTGGAGCCGCACCCGAAGGCCCCCCTCCATGCCCCGCACCCAGAGCAGCCTCGCCACGACCGCGAGCAGCAGCGCCCACGCGGCCCAGTAGAGCATGAACCACAGCCACGGCCCGAGGGACGCGCCGAATCCGCGCATGTCCGTGTACGACCAGTCTGGAGCGGACCCGTAGACGAGCAGGTTGTGCTCGATTCCGAGGCTGGAGGCGAAGAGGATGGACGCGTAGGCGATGAGCGCCACCAGGTGGCCGACGTACTTCTGATTGACCAGCCCCTGCACCACGAGGGCGAGCAGGGCGAAGAGGAGGTACTCGGGGAGTTGAAGCCCGAAGAGGACGCGCAGGTACAGCCCCGTCTCGAAATCGTCATACCCCATGCGCGTCTGGACGAGCACTCCAGCCATGGTCAGGAGCGCCATCCACGCGACGAGGATGAGACCTAGCCCGAGGAACTTGCCCAGGAAGGAGACCCATTCCGGCACCGGCGCCGCGTCGGTGATCTCGCCCAGGCCGGCTTTCCGTTCCCGCCAGACCAGCTCGCCGGCGTAGAAGACGATGAGCAGGGGGGTGATTACCCAGGGGGTGAGGGGATTGGTCAGGCGGGCCGTCAGAAACGTGAGGACATACTCGGTTCTGGGCAGCAGCGGAGTGCCCATGTTGGACATGTTCTCGGGCATGACCACAACCGCGAGCGCCGCGATGGCGGCCAGGAGGACGAGCCCGCCCCGGCTCTTGGCAATCGTCCGAAACGAGTCCCAGGCGATTGCCAGCGTCTGGCGCAGTTGGGTCGCCGAGCCGAACGTCTGCCGGAACTGCGGCATCGAGATCATGCTCCGCGCGATGTCGTTAAGCGGAGGCGTCGGGGCGTGCGCCTCTCGTCGTCGCGTGAGGCGACTCCACCTGTGGCTCGCTGTCGGGTGGGCGAAGCGAAAGCGCAAGTAGGTGAACGCGAGCGTCCCCAGAGCGATGCCGAACCACACGAGGCGGCTCCAGAGCAGCGGGCCTTCCAGCTCGATCAGACGCGTACTCTTCTCGATGGGCGTCCATCCGAGGATCAGATCGGACGTGATGAATACGTGGCCGAAGACGTCGAGCAGCGCCGCCAGGTCCTGTCGCTCCAGGAAAATCGCCGCGAAAAACATCCCGCCGTAGGCCACGAAGAAGAGGAGCACACTGCCGACGTAGCTCGCGATGGCCCGACGGCTGAGCGCCGCCCACGCAAACTGGATCGCCGAACCCACGAAGGCGTTCGGCAACGCGATGAAGCCGTAGGCCGTGAGGTAGGCAGCCGGCCGGAACGGACCGACGACCTCGGCCTCCACGCCCGGCGAGTAGACGGCGAGCATGACGCCCACCGGCACGGCGAGCAGGATCAGCGCGTTGAGGACGAAGCCGGCGAGGAATCGTCCCCCCAGGTACTCGGCCTTGCTGACGGGGGCGGTGTAGGTGAGGGGATGCATCCCCGTCTCCACGTCCCGCGCCGCCGTCTCGCCGGCTACGCCCGCGGCCACCACGAACCAGAACAGGCCGGCGAACACCGTGACGCTCGCGATGACGAAGGGCGAGTTGAGATAGAAGTCGGCGTAAAGCGCGTCGGCGAGGTGGTTTCCTCTGACGAACAGGAAAGCGACGACCACCAGGGCCGCGAAATAGAGCCAGGTCTGGAGACGGCGTACTTGATAGGCGAACTCGAAGCGAAAGATCTCCCGGAACTTCATGGCGCCATCTCCGGCTCCGGCTGCTCGCGGCGCCGACCGATGTGACCCGCCATCGTGCTGAAGTAGACATCTTTGAGGTCCGGCTCGGCGGGCTCGAAGCCGGGGTCGGGCGCCGCATCGCTGAAGACGTGTACGACGGTGCGTCCTGCGAGGAGCTTCGTCGAGATCACCGCGTGCGCTCGCTCCACCTCTGCCAGCGCACCCTTCTCGATCACGCTGCGCCAGATCCTCCCCCTCATCTCCTCAATCGCACCGAGCGGCTCGGCCTCCAGCAGAATCTCGCCCCGGTCGATGATCGCCATCCGCGTGCACAGCTCGGAGACGTCCTCGACGATGTGCGTCGAGAGAATCACCGCGCTGTTCTCGCCAAGCTCGCTGAGCAGGTTCAGGAAACGGACGCGCTCGGCCGGGTCGAGGCCGGCCGTCGGCTCATCGACGATGAGCAGCTTCGGGTTGCCCAGCAGCGCCACGGCGACGCCGAACCGCTGCCGCATGCCGCCCGAGTAGCCGCCGAGCTTCTGCCTGCGCACCTCCCACAGGTTCGTCTGCCGGAGCAGCGCCTCGACGACCTCTTTGCGCGCCTTCTTGTCGGGGATGCCCTTCAGGATGGCGAAGTGGTCGAGCAGGGCCTCCGCGCTCACCTTCGGATAAACGCCGAACTCCTGCGGCAGGTAGCCGAGCGTCTGCCGCACCGCGTCCTTCTGCTGCACGACGTCGAGGTCGCCCAGGTGAATGGCGCCGGTGTCCGGCTCCTGTAGCGTGGCCAGGATGCGCATCAGCGTAGACTTGCCGGCGCCGTTCGGGCCGAGCAGGCCGTACATCCCCACCGGAATCGTGAGCGTCACGTCCCTGAGCGCCTGCACGCCGTTAGGGTAGGTCTTGGATACGTCGCGAATGTGTAATTCCATCAGGAAATGATTGTTGTTTGGAAAGTACTTTGCAATCTAAAGCAACCAAATGCTCAAGTCAACCTTTAAATAGTTGGTGGAGGCGAAGGGTTCACGAAGGAACTGCTTGTGAACCTACCTGGCGAGTTGTGGAACCGCACACGGAGAAGTAAAGACGCACCCGTCTGTCTGTGAGCTTCTCATAACTCCCGAACTCCCCCGAGGCCCGCTCTCTAAACACCGGCCGGCGACCCGCGGTCGAACTTATCAACCTCGCCCCAGTACCGAGGTTGAACCAGCAGCCGGCGCACCAGCGGGCGGAGACCGGGCACCTCAAGGTGCGAGTACCCGCCCACCAGTGCGGAGAAGACGGCCCGCCGCCGCAGGCGCAGCAGGCGGCGCACGAGGTCGGGCGCCAGCAGCGCCTGTACCCCGAGCAGTATCTGGTAGCGCCAAGCGCCGAGGTGACGCCGATACTGCTCGTAGAGGAGGGCCGTGTGTCTGCTGAAAGCCAGGTCGCGTTCCAGGTGGGCCTGCCTGTCGCCCCGCCACTGCTCGTAGCCTTCCGGCAACCCTCCGATGTTTAACCCCTCGCCGACCCGCCTGAAGACGGCGTAAAGCTCCTCGCGCTCGGCGGCCCTGAGCGGCCCGTAGAGCAGGCGGTGCGCGCGCTCCGAGTAGTCAACGAGCATGTAGAGCACGTCCCTAAACGCCCAGTCAGGAATCCTCTGCCCACGCTGGCTCTCGACCGCGCCGTGGATCGCGTTGATGCGCCCGAGCGTGCGCCGCGCCGTGTCCTCATCCGCGAACACGATCTCCTGCGCGTAGCGGACGGTCGAGAAGAGTCGCCCGACGGGGTCGTTCGGTATTCCGCCGGTGAAGAAGAGCCAATCGACCGCGCGGTTTAAGGCGAACTCGGCGGCCGAGCCGGCGAAGACGAGCAGGACCAGCTCGGGGTCGCCCCAGATGTTCCTGACGACCGAACCGGGCGCGACGAAATCGCGCGTCACCCGTGGGGCCGAAAGCCCGACAGCATCAGTGCCGACGGTGTGAGCCACTCTTTGAATTTGCCTTTTCCTTCTTCGTCGACAGAGAGGGAATAGTTAGCCGCAGGTAGTTCGAGCGTACTAGCGAAAATATGGAGCTACATTTCCTGCGATAGTTTTGATCTCTTTTGTCGAAAGTTTCAGTTGGCGAAACGCTTCCCAGGATTCGCGCGGCCGAAGGTTGTTTCCGAGTGCCGAATCTGAGCCGTAGAGTATCCGTTTGACACCGATTTGGCGAATCAATTTGACTAACAGTTCGGAGACTTCCGCCGAGTTTGTCGGATGGGCGTTTGTCGCCACATCAAACCAGAGCTTTCGTGTTCGAGAATCCTTTTTCGCAACCGCATCAGCCAGCACTTCAATGACAGAATGCGCCGGAGGGTCATCGTAACCCGGACCCGAGCTGGCAAGATGAGCGATCTGCACCGGAATATCGGGGGCGAAAGAAAGCAATTCCAGAAAAGCGCGTGCTTGTTCAGGCCCGTAAGGTCGCTTTTTGGAGATCGACGCTCTCATATGCACGATGATCGCCATGCGCTGAGAATTTGCCGCTTGAAAAACTTTCTTTAATTTTTCGAAATGCTCAGGGACTTCCGTCTGCACATCCGAACTGCCGAAATGCAGTTTGATACCGTGGCGGAGGTTCGCATCTTTAGCACAACGCGCAAGCTCATCGAGGGCATATTCTTTGAGCGGGTTGAAGCTGCAAAAGGCAATCAGCCTTTTGGGAAAGAGAGCGGCTTGGGCGGCATTCCAATCATTTTCCGCTTTGACCTTGGCGTATTCATCCGGCGGGTCCGAGCCGGGTCTTCCATATCCAAATGCTGTTGATAAAAGCACGGCTCGCCGGATTCCGGCTTGGTCCAGCAATCCGATGATATCTTGAGCCGTAATCGTTTTTAAACCTGAGGGTTGAAAATCAACGCGAGCTTGACTGAACAAATGCTGGTGATGATCCGCCGCGGGAACGATTTGCTCGGGTTGAGCATTTGATCGAGAGGACTGTCCGTTTTGGGCAATTGCTATGGCAGAGGCCAGGGCAATCAATGAAAAAGTCTGAAAAACTAAAAATAATCTTTTCACCATAAAATAACCTCCGGAATCGTTTACAACTAGAAAACACCGCGAGCGGATGGTGTGTGACAAAACTACTCGCTTTAAATCTAAAGTTCCGCAAACTGTTGTTTCATAACTGAATCCGAGTCATGAGTTGAAAAAGAGAGGCCGTCGTCCTTGAGACGGTGTGTAGAATGAAGTTGCGAAACGACTTCTACCACCAAAGGACGACGACCTATGGCCGAGAGCATAGAGCATCAGATGACGGAAATCTACTGCTTCGTTGACGATTACCTTGTGGCTCATCCGGCGCTCTTGCGCTGGCGGCGTTCGCCCCATGCTTGCCCGCGCTTCACCGACTCGGAAGTTATCACTATCGCTCTGTTGCAAGGCCCGCTGGGCGTCGCCTCGTTGAAGAAGGCTTATCGGATGGTGGCGAAGAACTGGGGGGCGGCTTTCCCTGCCTTGCCGACCTACACACAGTGGATGCATCGTCTCCATCAACTCACCAGGCAGGTCGGGGCACTGCTTGAGGCCACCTGCGGCCACGACGCGGCGCAGGCTCGCCTCTACCTGATGGACTCCAAACCCATCCCGCTGTGCCACGTCTTGCGACACGGGCGCGTGCGCCTTCTGCGCGAGGACGGCGCACGCTTCGGGAAAACCAGTAAGGGCTGGTTCTTCGGCTTCAAACTCCACGCCGTGCGCCATATCGCGGGCCGCGTGATGAACATCATCCTGACGCCGGCGAACTGGGACGACCGCGACCCGGCGCCGGCGCTCTCGGAAGGCACCGACGGCGGCATTGCCATTGCTGACTTGGGCTATCGCGGCCCGAAGTGCGCCGCGAGTCTGGAAGGGGCCGAGGGGCTTCTGATCACGCGGGCCGACGCTCCAGAGCGCAAGTTCCTGCTCTCAAGTCAGGCAAGGCGTCGAGACGATGTTCAGTCAGTGGTGGCATCAGTTCATTGATCGCGTCTTCAGCCGCTCGTGGAACGGGTTGTGGAATACGCTCAAGCTCAAGGTGCTGCATTACAACTTGGTTCATGCTGGCGTCGTCTCAGCCTGATTCCAACTCATGACTCGGATTGTGTTAGCCGCGCCTGTACGTGCTGAAAACCAAGCGGGGGTGCGCATGACTGACTCTGGAATCGCCCACCCTCCATACCTCCACACGTTTGTCGCCTTCGACATACTCCATTAAAGCCGGCGAGCGCATGACAGCCCTCTTACACGCTTATCACCGCGCGATAAGGTGACCGGCGGCGACAGCCAGCACTGTCATCACTCCATAGCCGAGTTCGCGTATCCCGATCTGCTTGGCGCTCGCGAGTTGTGGGTTTCGGGACAGGCCGATCACGGCGCGCAGAAACAGAACTGATAGTGCCGCCACCGCGAGAATGGGAAGGAGCCTCATGAATACAAGCGCGGCGACGGCCATCAGGGCGCAAACGTGCGCGATGATCACGGGAGACCGGCCGGGGGTTTCGCCGCGCTTGAGACTCAGGCGTGCGCGGACGTACAGGATCGTCGGGACGACGCGCGCCGCCAGAACCGCCCACAGCCCCGCGGCCGCAGGGAGCGACCAGCCATCGGCCAGCGCGATGCTCGCCGAGACAGCGGCCAGGCCGAGCGACCCGGCAACCTCCGGCGCGAGCGCGCGACTCCGGCCCGTCGCGTCGAACTTGAGTTGTACCGCCGCGAAGGGCGCTGCCAGTAGCAGGGGGAGGAAAAATTGATGGCTGACGGCGCTCACCGATGCGGCCAGCAGTCCCGCCACCGCGACGGCGGCGTAGAGCAGTGTGAAGCGTTCGGCGACCGCCGTGCGCGGGAAGCGTCGCCCGCGACGGCGATCTCCCGCCACGATCTTGAAGGGGTGGCGCGCGAGAAACGCACCCATCGTGGCGACGGCGATGAAGAGTCCCGGAACCGACGGCGCGACCAGAAGCCCGAGCACGACCGGCTCAAGCATAAGCCCCCACCCGCCGTGCTCCGTCGGCAGTGCGACGGTGCGGACACGGACGCGCGCCTGCGCCGCGCCGTTCTTGCCCGTAATGTTCTTTGGGGGTTGCCCCTCGAATAAAATCGTCCGACTCATCTTGTTCTTCCCGACTTGAAAAACCGTATGCCGCCTAAAACCGTTTAGAAAGCTCAGCGTAGAAAAACCTCGCCGCGGGGTTGGCGCCGCCCGCCGGGTGGATGGATGACTGCACGGCGCCGCCGCGCACGCCGGCGCCGTAGAGGGTGAGCGTCGTGGTGGGCGTGACCGTCACGTCGGCGCTTAAGTCGAACAGCGTGCCCAGACTTTTGCGCCCGCCGCTCGAACGGCCGACGTAGCCGAAGCTGGACTCCTGGAACGCGCCGCCGCCGACGTACCAGAGGTCTTTGCGGTTGCTGAGTCTGAGGTGATGCACTTCGGCGCGCAGCGCGAGGCGGGCGTGCGGCCTGAGCTTCAGTTGGGCGTACACGTCCTCGTTGTTCATCATGTTGTAGAAAGGGAAGCGCGCGTACCACCTCGGCGTCGGCATGACTTGGAAGAAGGTCGTGTGACGAGCGTCCGTCGGGTCGCCGTCGCCGGTCGAGCGGGAGTAGCCCGCGCGCAGCCACGGCCTCATGCGCGCGGCAAACTTAGCCGCGGGCTGCAAGCCGCCCTCGAGGACGAGCGCGCCCGCACGATGTCCCTGATTGCCCCAGCGGCCGAACTGGCCGACGCCCCACGCGAGCAAGTCCACAGTGCCGCGCGCGGTCTTGACGGCGGCGACGTAGTTACCGCCGACGGTCGTCAGGCGAATGTTCTCCGCGTCGGCGCGGCGGAGCGCGGGCGCGCGGTTGTCGGTCTTGAGCGCCCCGCGCCCGTCGTGATAGTGCAGGGCCAGCACGCGCAACTCGCTCGTGACCCGCTCGCCCGCGAGAGGCTTGGTGTACGCGCCGTACCAGAAGTCCACGTCCAGTTCCTTCACGGCGCGGAGCTGGAAGACACCCTCGGTGGGGCGTCCGCCGACGAAGGTGAAGTTTCCCGACTTGGTGTTGCGCACGTACTGGACGGCGTCGAAGCTGCGGCCCACGTGCGAGAAGCCGAAGTGGCCGATGAGGCGGTGGGCGACGTGGTCGCGCTTGAGCGCCGCGAGCGTCGCGTCCGACGGCGTCGTCTCCATGCCGTCAACGAACTCGAAGCGCCCAACGCGCAAGGAACTCGCCTTGTCGCCGAACAACCCCTTGACGCGCACGAATGCTTGCTTGAGCACGGCGCTCGCATCCTGTCTGCCGTTGGCCGCGAAGTATGAGCCGCCGAGGCCTAACTGTCCCTGCGGCGCGGGCGCGACCGAGCGCTCGGGCACGTTCATCAGGACGGGGAATTCGCCCTCGACCAGCCAGTCGAACTTCTCCTTCTGCTGACCGACGCTCAGGCGGAGCACCGCGGCCCCGAAGGTGTACTCGTCCTCGTAGCCCGGCGTCTTGAACCAGCCGTAGTTCTCGACGCGCAGGCGCAAGGAACCCGAAAGGTTCACGCCGCCGATCTTGAGTTGCTTCGGCGCTGGCGGGGCGGCGGCGGGCTTCGATGTCGTCGCTGACGGCGGCGCGAGCGTCCGTGTCTTCTCGTCGCCGGAAGCGTTCATTTTATTGTCGGCGAGCGCCGGCTCCTGCGCGCGGGCCGACTGAATCCCGGGCGCGGCGCAGAGCAAGAGCAGCGCGCAGAAAAACGTCCTGAGCTTTGGCGAGTTCATGCGTTCAGGCGCCCCTCATGTTCATGGCGCGGGCGCTCAAAGACGGGGTCTCTTCCTTCCTCGTGCCGTTGCGTGGCTTGAGGAAGACGAAGTAGTTGACGGCGAGGCAGAGGAGCGCGAAGGCCGCGAGCAGGATGAAGCCGGGCCAGTAGACGCCGAACGAGTCGCGGATGACGCCGAGGACGAGCGGCGGGAAGAAACCGCCCAGGCCGCCGAACGCGCCGACGAGGCCCGTCACCGTGCCTGTCTCCTTCGGGAAGTGCTGGGGCACGAGTTTGAAGACCGCCCCGTTACCAAGACCCAGAGCGGCGGCCGCGCCGAGCGCGCCGACGGAGAAGGTGACGAACCACGGGCAGCCCATCATCGCCCCGAAAAAGGCCACCAGCGCGAACACGCCGAGGAGGACGCGCGCGCCGCCGAAGCGGTCGGCGAGCAGTCCGCCGACGGGCCGCAACAGGGTCGCCAGCAGGACGAATCCGGCCGTGCGCGCGCCCGCGTCGGTCGGCGTCAGCCCGTACTGGTCGCGCAGCAATGTAGGCAGGTAAATCGAGAACGCGACGAAGCCTCCGAAGGTCACGAAGTAGAAGAGCGACAGCACCCACGCCAGCGGCGAGCGGCGCAGCACGTTCAAGTTTTCCGCGAGCGTCTTCGGCTTCGTCGTGACGGCCGCGTCGCGCGCGAACAGGTAGAAGACCACGCCCCAGACGAGCGCGGCGGCGGCGAAGATGTAGAAGACCGTGCGCCAGTCGCCGAGCGCGAGCGCGAGCACCGGCGCGCCGAAGACGGCGATTGACTGCCCGATGTTGCCCATGCCGAAGACGCCGAGCGCCGCCCCCTGCTTTTCGGGTGCGAACCACTTCGACGTGAAGCCGACGCCCACCGAAAAGGTCGTCCCCGCCATCCCCAGGAAGAGGCCGAGGAGGAGCAGTTGCGCGTAGCTCGTCGAGAAGGCGATGCCTACGGCCGGGAGCGCCGAGAGCACGAGCAGGGCGGCGAACACGCGCCGGCCGCCGAAGCGGTCGGCCAGCATCCCCGCCGGCAGACGGCCCAGCGAGCCGAGCAGCACGGGGACGGCGATCATCAGGCTCTTGGCCTTCGCCGACAGGTCGTACATCTGCGTGAACGTCGGCGCGAGCGCGGCGACCAGCCCCCAGACGGCGAAGGAGACGGCGAAGGCCGTCGTCGAAAGGAAGAGGGCGCGCGCCGCGCCCGGCTTGAACGTCTCACTCATCAATCATTACTCCACGAGATGAAAAAATAACTCAAAGACGAAAGATAACAACTCGCGCGGGCAGAGCCGCCCTGCTGTCTAATGGCAACGGGCGTGCCTTGCGAAAGCATTGAAATAAGGGGGAAATTGGACAGCTGGGTGAGTATTTCTACGCGCGCAGGGCTGATAACCGGGGAATTTTCCGACTCTTAGTCTTCGCCGCGTGCCTCTTCGTCGCAGCGTTTACAGTCGAGTTCGAGGCCGAGGCGTGAGGCGCGGCCTTCCTCGGTGAGCACCCACGGGCGGCTCGTGAGCGGCGGGTCGTGGCGCACGTGCTGGGGATGGCCGCACTCAAGCTCGGCGCGCCAGTGCCCCTCGTCGTCCGTGTGGAATCCTGCGATGCGTCGTTTCATCCCGGTGGCGCGGCCGTCGCGCGGCTCACTTACGCTGCGGCGCGCTCTCGCGGACGTAGCCGGTGCTCGTGTAGCGCCGGGAGACGGGGCGCCACCACAGCACTATCGAGAGCGCGATCAGCCAGCAGACGCCCGAGGCGACGACGAGCGGGACGAGTAGAGAGTAGTGGCGCGCCAGCGCCGCCTCGACCGCCGCCGAGAGAATCCAGAGCTGCGCGACGTTAATCATCACGAGCAGGATGAGACGCGCCTGAAACACCGCGGCGTGCCCCCGGCCCGCGCCGCGCCGACTCACCTGCACCTGTGTCGCCCTCTCAGATGGCATGTTCGCCGCCCCCCGGCACTCGGCCCGTCGCCCACACCTCGCCGCCGTCGCGCACCTCCAACTCGATCCGGTCGAGCGGGCGTGGCGGCGGGCCGTAGAGAACGTTCCCGGTCTTGATGTCGAACGCGCCCTCGTGGCAGGGGCACTCGAAGCGAGCGTGCGCGCGCTCGTAGTAGACCGGGCAGGCGAGGTGCGTGCACTTTTGCCCGTAGGCGTGGTACTGCCCTTCCGCGTCCCGGACGAGAATCGCCGTGTCCTTCTCGGATGGGTAGAGGAAATTCATCGCCGAGCCGGGCGCGAGACTTTCGGCGCCCTCGACGCGCGACGGGGCGAAGGACACGGACGCGCGCGCGTCGAGCGCGGCTTTGGCGGCGAACCCGGCGGCGCTGACGAAGAGCGCCGTCGAGGTCAGGGCGAGGAAGTTGCAGAACTCGCGCCGCGTCACCTGCGCCTCTTCGCCTCGCCCGTAGGGGAAGTCGTGCTGGGAGCGGGCCGTCGCCTCGCGCACGTCGCGCTCGTCGGAGACGCCGCCCCCGTCGTCAGTCATCACGCGCTTTATCGTCTCGTTAAGATTCTTCATGTCCGTCTTCAAGCTGTTAGCCATTAGCCGAAGACAAAAAAGCTGACCGCTAACAGCTAATAGCTAACAGCTCCCCCTAGAATTCATTGCTCTTGTCACTCTCCTCGACCTGCGTGTCGATCCACGACCCGGCGGTCGGCGTGTGGCCGCCTTCGGCGAGACTCAACTGTCCTTCGAAGACCCCGCAGCCGTCAACGTCAACCTGCTTGGCGTCGGTCGGGAGCATCAGGAAAACTTTCGTCTCGACCTTCTGGTTGCCGAAGACGTGGACGTTGACCGGCTTCGTCCGCCGCAGCGGGACGATCTGCTCGTACCGTCCGAAGCTGATGGCGCCCGTCGGGCACACGCTCGCGCACATGGGTTTGAGTCCTTCGGAGGTGCGGTCGAAGCACATGTCGCACTTCATCTGGAGGTGCATCGCCGAGTTGTACTTGGGCACGCCGAACGGGCAGGCGTTGACGCAGTTGCGGCAGTCGAGACACCGGGGCTTCAGTGCCGACATCACCACGCCCTCCTCCGACACCTTGATGGCGTCGGCCGGGCAGACGAGCGCGCACGTCGGCTCGTTGCAGTGCATGCAGACGGTCGGCATCGTGGCGGTCGTCTCGGCGCGGTCGAGGTAGTCAACGTAGATCATCGAGTACCCCTTGTGCGTCCCGCACTCGCGGCACGCCGCCACGCACGAGCGGCAGCCGATGCACCGCTGCGGGTCGATGAACATCGTCTCTTCCATAAAAAGCTGTTAGCCGTTAGCCGTTAGCTAAAACCGTGAGACGGCCAAAACCTCCGTTAAGATTTGAACTGCGACCGTCCGCCGTGGGACAAAAGCTGGAAGCTGACAGCTAATAGCTCATGGCTATTAGCTAACAGCTCTCACCTCACTTCGCTCCGTGACGTGCCCTTGCGCCGCTCGCCGAGGATGGGGAGACGGCGCGAGTGAATCTTCTCGATGCGTGCGGCGCACGCCTTGTACTCGGGGATTTTTGAAGTGGGGTCGAGCGCCGGGTTGGTCAGTTGATTCGCCGCGAGTTCTTCGCCCCAGTGGTAGGGGATGAAGATGGTGTCGGGCCGAATCGTGCGGACGACGAGGGCGGGGAAGACGCCCTCGCCGCGGCGCGAGACGACCTTAACGCGCTCGCCGTCGTTGACCTTGAGCCTCGCGGCCGTCTCCGGGTGAATCTCGACGTAAGGCTCCGGGCACTGCTCGACGAGGAAGCCGATGCGTCTGGTCTGGTTCCCCGAAAGATACTGGTAGACGACGCGCCCGCTCGTCAGAATGAGCGGGTACTGCTCGTCGGGCACTTCCGCCGGCGGATTATATTCGACCGGATGAAACTTCGCGCGCCCGTCCGGGTGGTAAAACTTTTCCTCAAACAGACGCGGCGTGCCGGGATGATCCTCCGTCGGGCACGGCCAGAAGACGCCGTTCTGCCGCTCGATCTTCTCGTAAGAGATGCCGTAGTAGTCGGCGTTGCCGCCGCGCGAGGCCACGCGTAATTCGTCGAAAATCTCGCGCGGGCTGTTGAAGGAGAAATATTTCCCGCGTCCCATCCGGCGCGCGATCTCCTGAATGATCCACCAGTCGACGCGCGCCTCGCCGGGCGGGTCGGCGGCCTTGTTGATTTTCAACACGCGCCCCTCGCTGTTCGCCGTCACGCCCTCGTCCTCGCTCCAGGTCGTGCCGGGCAGCACCACGTCGGCGTAGCGCGCGCCCTCAGACATGAAGAAGTCGATGCAGACGTAGAAGTCTAAGCCTTCGAGCGAGCGGCGCACCTCGTTCGTGTCCGGCAAAGAGACCATCACGTTGTTGCAGATGGAGAGCAGGCCCCGTATCTCGCCCTCGCGCATCTTCTGGAACATCTCGACGACGGAGACGCCGGCCTGCGGCAACTCC
>DASVES010000308.1:0-3446 GCA_036380435.1 Pyrinomonadaceae bacterium
CGCCGACGCGGTTAGCGACGAAAGCCTTCTTGGCCGCGTCGCCAGCCTCCTTGCGGTCGAAGTAGTAGCCGATGAGCAGGTAGGAGCACAGTCCGACGCCCTCCCAGCCGACGAACATCAGGAGCAGGTTGTCGGCCAGCACCAGCGTCAGCATCATGAACATGAACAGGTTCAGGTAGGCGAAGAAGCGATAGAACCCCTTGTCGCCGTGCATGTAGCCGACGGCGAACAGATGTATGAGGAAGCCGACGAAGGTGATGAAGCAGGCGTAGATGCCCGAGAGCCTGTCCATCGCCAGCCCGAAGTCGGCGCGGAAGCCGCCCACGGAAATCCACGTCCACAGGTGGTCGAAGACGACGTGCGGCACGTCGCCGCGCAGCGCCCCTTCGGGACCGAACGCCGCCAGAAAAGCGACGACCGCCGACACGCCCACCGACAGGCACGCCACCGCCCCGATGAGCCTCTCGTCGCGCACGCGCCGCCCCACCAGCCAGTTCACAGCGGCTCCCGCGAGCGGGGCGAAGATGATGTAGCGAAGCATAACAGTAGTGATGAGTGATAAGTGATGAGTGATGAGATAAGAAGAAGCGGCGGCCTTCTCTTATCACTTATCACTCATCACTTATCACCGCCCTTCAGTATTTCAAAACGCTCGCCTCGTCCACGTCCAGCGACTCGCGGTTGCGGAAGACGGCGATGATGATGCCGAGTCCGACGGCGGCCTCGGCGGCGGCCACGGTCATCACGATGAAGACGAAGAGCTGGCCCGTCAGGTCGCCGAAGTAGCTGGAGAAGGCGACGAAGGTCAGGTTCACGGCGTTGAGCATCAGCTCGATGCACATGAACATCTGGATGGCGTTGCGCTTGATGATGACGCCGACCACCCCGATGGTGAACAGCACGGCCGAGAGCGCCAGATACCACGTCAGAGGAATCATCGCCCGCTCACCCCTCTCCCCTCGGAGGCCGCGACGACGGCGCCGCCGCCTCGCCCCTCTCGATCTGCAACTCGGCCATCGCGCGCCCCGTCTCCTCGGTCTTGCCCGGTTGGATGACCGCGCCGCCTCCGTCGCCGGCAGCGTCCGCGACGAGCTTGAGACCACTGTCGGGACGGAAGTCGCCGGGCGTCTCGGGCCGCGCCACCGTGGCGGTGCGCGCCAGCGTCATCGCCCCGACGAGCGCCATCAGGATGAGCACGGACGTGATCTCGAACGGCAGAAGATACTCGGTGAAGAGTCCCGTCCCGATGGAACTGGTCAGACCGACCTGCTGATTGGGCGCCTGCGGGGCGCCCGACGCGCCGCGTAGCGTCAGGATGAACGCCGTCTCGCCGATGAGCACCGCGGCGAGACCCATGGCGATGGGCACGAGGTGGAAGAGACGCACGGGCCGGCGCACTTCCTCCTCGACGTTTAAGAGCATGATGACGAAGACGACGAGCACCATGATGGCGCCGGCGTAGACGATCACCTGCACGGCGGCGATGAAGGGCGCGGCCAGCATCACGTAGAGGCAGGCCAGCGAGACAAAGACGCCGACGAGCGAGATGGCGCTGTAGAGCGGGTTGCGCTGCGCCACCAGCGCGATGGCGCAACCGACGGCCAGCCCGCCGAAGAGTATGAAGAGAAGAACCGTCAGCATAAGCCTTGCGAGGCGCGCGCGCCCGTGTCAGCGGAGCCATTCGGGGAAGAAAAATGCGAGCGTCGCCGAGATGACCACGTTGATGATCGCCAGGGGCAGCAGGAACGTCCAGCCGAAGTTCATCAACTGGTCGAAGCGGAAGCGCGGCAACGTCCCGCGCAGCCAGATGTAGAGGAACAGGAAGAAGGAAATCTTCCCCAGAAAATAGAAGATGCCGAGGATGGGCGCCTGCTCGACGAAGGGGCCGCTCCAGCCGCCGAGGAAAAGCGTCGTCGCCAAAACCGACACCGTGAACATGTTGACGTACTCGGCCATGAAGAAGAGCGCGAACTTCAGCGCCGAGTACTCCGTGTGAAAGCCCGCGACGAGCTCCGTCTCCGCCTCCGGCAAATCGAACGGCACGCGGTTCGTCTCCGCGATGGCTGAAATCAAATACACGAAGAAGCCGATAATCTGCGGGGCCGGCAGCCGCCACAAATTCCACTTCATCCCGTACCACCCGGACTGCTGCTGCACGATCTCGTAGAGGTCGAGCGAGCCGGACATCAGCACCACGCCGACGAGCGACAAGCCCAGACTCAACTCGTAGGAGATCATCTGCGCCGACGCGCGCAGTCCGCCCATCAGACTGTACTTGCTGTTAGACGACCAGCCAGCGAGCATGATGCCGTAGACGCCGACCGAGGTGACGCCGAGCACGTAGAGAAGCGCGATGTCGAAGCGCGCGATGACGAGCGCGACCGGGCCGACGAACGGGATGTTGATCGTCGGCCCGAACGGGTAGACGATGATCGGCATGAGCGCCATCGTGATGGCGATGATGGGCGCGAGCAGGTAGACGAACTTCGTCGCCTTGTCCGGGATCAGCTCCTCCTTGAAGATAAACTTCAGGAGGTCGGCGAACGGCTGCAACATCCCGCCCGGCCCCACGCGGTTCGGCCCCAGCCGCCCCTGAATGAAGCCGAGCACGCGCCGCTCGGCCAGCACCGTGTAGGCTACGATCATCAACACCACGACGAACGCGATGTTGATGCCCAGCAGTTGCATCAACCCACGGCTCACGTCAGCCCCGACAAGATTGTCCAGCCATTGCATAAGTGATGAGTGATAAGTGATGAGTGATGAGAAAGAGATAAGGGGCGGCCGACCGCCTTTTCTTATCACTTATCACTCATCACTTATCACTACCTTTTCAGTCTCCTGTCGCCGCCGCCGTCTCGCGGCGCTGTCGTCCCGTGTCAATCGTGATCTGGTAGAGCGGCGAGACGAGCACGCTCTCGGGCTTGGGGTTGCCGGCGGCGAGCAGGTGAAACTGCGGCGTCTTGCCCGTCAGCGTCCCCGGCTTGAACAACTCGTGCCCGACGGGCGGCGTCCCCTGGGTCTTCTCACCCGCCGCGCTCATCTCGCGCACGCTCGAACGCAGCGTCTCAAGCTCGGCGGACAGGTCGCGCTTGCCGGCGAGCGCGTGTTTCGCCTGCCGAGGGTTGGACTCGTCCTTGAGCAGCGGGTAGCGCAGTCCCTCGTAAGGCCCGACGCGCTCGGCGATCTCGCGGAAGACGGCGCTGGCCGACATCTGGAAGTTGAAGGCGACGCCCATCGCGTCGGCGATCTGCGAGGTGATGCCCCAGTCCGGCTTCGACTGGTGGACGGGCGGAACGGACTGTCTGACGCGCTGCACCATCCCGTCGTTGTTCGTGTAGGTGCCGTCCACCTCGGCGAACGAGGCCGCCGGCAGAACCACGTCCGCATGCTCGGTCGTCGCCGTGTGGAAAAGCTCCTGAACGACGACGAAATCGAACTTCGCG
>DASVES010000309.1:0-3599 GCA_036380435.1 Pyrinomonadaceae bacterium
GGGCCGCTCGGTGTCGGCGCCGCGGACGTAGAAGCGCACGCGCCGGAGCCAGAAGGCCGTGATCGTCTCGTGGTAGACGCTTGCGTCGAGCCGGTGATGCGCGAGGAAGCGCAAGATAGTGTCCCGCATGCGCGCGTGTACCTCCCGTTCGGGGAGACGCAGAAGGTAGAGCAGCGCCACCGTCAGGTGCTGCCGGTGCTTGAACTCCGCGGGCCTGAGCGCCCCCGACTCGAACCGGCGCAGAACGTCTTCGACCTCTTCGTCGCTCTCGTAAGTGACAACATGGTCGATCTTCTCGGACATACTCGCCTCCGTCTCTGAAAGTGCGCGCGGGCGGCGGCACGCAGTCGCGCCCGACCGCACGCACGCAAAAAGGCGAGGCGGACCGAAAACTGTTTTCGGTCCGCCTCGCCGGAGATAAAAGTTGTCAGCCGCCGCCCGGCTGCTGCTGCTACTTCTTGGCCGCCTCGTTGGCGCGCAGCGTGAGCCGCGACTTGTGGCGCGCGGCGGCGTTGCGGTGGAGCACGCCCTTCTGTACGGCCTTGTCAATCAGGGAGATGGTCTTGGGCAGCATCTCGCCGACCACGGCCGCGTCGCCGCCTTCGAGGGCCGCGCGCAGTCCCTTGACGCCGGTACGCAGCCGTCCACGGCTGGTGCGGTTATTAACGCGGCGCTTCTCCGTCTGCCGCATGCGCTTGTCTGCTGACTTGTGATTGGGCATAACTTCGGAAAACTCCGTCTTCTTTAATGACTCCGATGAATTTAGTGCTGATTTGCGCGCGCCCCTACGGATAGAAGGGAATTTACCCTCCGGCGCAAAGGGCAAAGTATAGGGAGGGGGGGCGTGAGTGTCAAGGCATGCGCCCGGAGGTAAACCCGTAAGCACGTGGACGTTGACACCCGCGCCGCGCGTGTTGTAGCGTCATCCACGAACCATGTCACAGACGCCCGTTCAGAACCCTCATCCAAACGCCCCCGCGGCGTCCAACCACACGCAAGGAGTACACACCATCTCTTGAAGAAGATCGAACTTCCGCCGAGGGGGATCGAGACGCTCTTCGGCGTCCACGACCAGAACATCAAGTACCTCGAATCGCTCCTCGATGTACGCATCGACGCCCGCGGACAGGACCTGTCCATCGACGGCGACCCCAAGGATGTGGCGACGGCCGAGCGCATCATCGAGGACTTCGCCGCGCTCTTCGGCGAGGGCAAGACCTTCACCGACAAAGAGCTGCGCGAAGCTTTCTCCCAGATCGCCGAAGACCGCGCCTACTCGCTCCACGACTACTTCACCAAGGCCCGCTTCAACCCCGCCGGCAAGAAGCAGGTCGCCCCGAAGTCCGCCAACCAGCGCCGCTACATCGAGGCCATCCAGCGCGACGACATCGTCTTCAGCATCGGCCCGGCCGGAACGGGGAAGTCGTACCTCGCGGTCGCGATGGCCGTGCAGGCGCTGATGCTCAAGCAGGTGAGCCGCATCATCCTCGCGCGCCCGGCGGTCGAGGCGGGCGAGCGCCTCGGCTTCCTGCCCGGCGACTTGCAGGAGAAGGTTGACCCATACCTCCGCCCCCTCTACGACGCGCTCTTTGATCTGATGGACGCCGAGCGCGTCACCAAGATGCTGGAGAAGCGCATCATCGAAGTCGCGCCGCTGGCCTTCATGCGTGGGCGCGCGCAACCACTGCACAGTCGCGTGCTGACCCCGGATGGCTGGCGCGCGATGGGCGAACTGTGTCCCGGCGACGCGGTCATCGGGTCTGACGGCAGGCCGACGCAAGTGTTGGGCGTGTATCCGCAGGGGCCGAAGCCGGTCTACCGCCTGACCATGACCGACGGAGCGACCACGCTCGCGTGCGCCGAACATCTCTGGGCCGTGCTCACGCCCGAGGACAAGCGCGACGGCAAGCCCCCGCGGGTGCTGGAAACTCGGCAGATGCTCGACGGCCTGAGGCGTTGTCACCAGCACCGTTACGAGTTGCCACTGCTTTCCGCTCCCGTAGACTGGCCGCGCCGCGAAGTCCCGCTCGACCCGTACTCGCTGGGGCTTCTGCTCGGCGACGGCTGCATCACCGACAAGACCACCCCCGGCTTTTCGACCGGCGACCCGGAGTTGGTGTCGTCGCTGAGGTCTGGGTTCGGCGGCATGAATCTGACCTTCCGGCGTAAATCCGCCGTGGACTACGTGCTCGCCAATCCCGCGGCCGGTCACGGCGGCCGTATCGTTCGTAATCCACTTACACAGGCGTTGCGCGGGCTGGAGTTGGCGGGGACACGCTCCTCCACCAAGTTCATCCCGGAAGTCTATCTCTACAACAGCCCCGAGGTTCGCCACGCCGTCTTGCAGGGTTTGCTGGACACTGACGGCGGCCCGGTCGTCCAGGCGGGACGCACTTGCAGGATTCAGTACACCACGACTTCGCGTCGGCTCAGGGATGATGTCCTGTTCCTCGTGCGCTCGCTCGGCGGCGTGGCCTATTGGCGCAGACGCAAAGCCGAGGGCCGCAAGCCGGGCTTCGCCAACGGGAGGGAAATCGGGTACTGCAACGACGCTTACGTGATGGACATCCGCCTGCCGCGTGGGCTGGAACCTTTCCGCCTCGGCCGGAAGACTGCCGTCTACCACGAACACGGCGGCGGGCGTCCGATGCGCTTCATCGAGAGCATCGACCCGGCCGGCACGGAGCAGACGCAGTGCATCAGCGTCGCGTCGCCCGACGCGCTCTACATCACCGACGACTTCATCCTGACCCACAACACCCTTGCGGATGCGTTCATCATTCTCGATGAGGCGCAGAACACGACGAGCGAGCAGATGAAGATGGCGCTGACGCGCATCGGCTTCGGCTCGAAGGCCGTCGTCACCGGCGACGTGACGCAGATCGATCTGCCGACGGGCAAGCGCAGCGGCCTCATCGAGGCCGAGCGCATCCTCAAGGGCGTCGAGGGCATCTCCTTCATCTACTTCAACGAGAAGGATGTCGTCCGCCACCGCCTCGTGCAGTTGATCATCAAAGCCTACGAGCAGCACACGACCCGCAGCGGGCAGGTATGAGGAAAGCCATCAGCCATTAGCCGTTAGCTTTCAGCTTCGAGACCGACGCTCAGATCAACAGGACGTGGGGGCGGCCCGCTTAATTTGGCTGAATGCTGAGAGCTGATGGCTGACGGCGTAGTCGAGATTGTTAACCGCCAGCGCAAGCTGCCCGTTGATGGCGAGCGCTGGCGGGCGTTCACGGCGAAGGCGCTGAAAGTCGCGCCCGCCGCCGGCGCCGGCGTGACCGTGGCCTTTATCTCCGACCGTGCGATGCGCGAGCTTAATCGGCGCTGGCGGGGAAAGCGCGGGACGACGGATGTGCTGTCGTTCCCGGCGGAGCAGGACGCGTTTGAGAAGTCGGAAGGCTTGAGTCTGGGCGACGTGGTGATCTCGGTCGAGCAGGCCGCGCGGCAGGCCGGCGAGCACGGCCTGAGTTTCGACGGCGAGGTGGCGCAACTCATCCTCCACGGCTTGCTCCACCTTTGCGGCTACGACCACGAGACCGACCGGGGCCAGATGAACGCGCTCGAACTCCGACTTCGCCGCCGTCTTGGAATATAAT
>DASVES010000310.1:0-8802 GCA_036380435.1 Pyrinomonadaceae bacterium
CCCCGCCCCCGTGGCGATCATCTCGATGGCGCAGCAGGCCAGTCCGAACGTCATCGGCCACAGCGCCGACTTGCGCGCCCAGTTCACCGTGTCGCGCACCGGCTTCAGGTTCATCACCGGCGCCCCGACCTTCAGCCGCAGCGAGTTGAAGATCGAATCGACCGTCGTGAGTACGATGCCTTCGGGATGCTCAGCCATATTCAGGTGATGAGTGATAAGTGATGAGTGATGAGAAGGATAAGACGGGGTTTGTCTTATCACTTATCACTTATCACATATCACGCCTCTCATGCCCACTCTAAGGCGCCCTTGCGCCAGGCGTAGTAGTAGCCGACGACGAGGATGCCGAGGAAGACGAACATCTCGATGAGGGCGAATTTGGTGAAAGAAAAGTCCTCGCCCATGAAGATGATTGCCCACGGGAGGAGGAAGATTGTCTCCACATCGAAGATGAGAAAGAGCATGGCGACGATGTAGTAGCGCACGGTGAAGCGGTCGTGCGCCTCGGTCACGGGGTCGATGCCACACTCGTAGGGGCGCATCTTCGCCTTCTGCCAGAGGCTCGGACGGACGACGCGGCCGAGGAGGATCGGCAGCACGGGGAAGATGATGGCGAAGACGAAAAAGATCATCACCGGCCAGTAGGCCGTGACGGGGCCGCCCGCGGTCGAGGCGGTGGCGGACGTAGCTTGCAGGAGAATCGCGCTCGTCATGGTCAGGTGTAAACCCCGGCGCGCCGTCGGATGTCGGAACGCTCGTGATTCTAGGCAGCCGCGCGTTATGTGTCAACAAACATTACTGCCGGGCCGGCCTCCGCGTTGATGGGAGCGACGCTTCTTTCAGGCGCGGCTTTCTCGGTGGGAGCCGTCGTCGCGCCCGGCGAGCAGGGCGACGGCGTGGGCGAGGACGGGGCGGATGACCTCGAAGCACTCGCGCACGCCCGCGGGCGACCCCGGCAGGTTGATGATGAGGGCGCCGGAGCGCACACCGCACACGCCGCGCGAGAGCATGGCCGTCGGCGTCTTGGCGAGCGTTCCGGCGCGCATCGCCTCGGCAAGTCCCGGCGCTTCTCGCTCGATGGCCTCGCGCGTCGCCTCGGGCGTGTTGTCGCGCGGAGTGAGGCCGGTGCCGCCGGTCGTCACGACGAGATTAACTTCCGCGCGGTCGGCGTGTGTCCGCAAAGCTTCGGCCAGCGGTTCGAGGTCGTCCGCCAAAACCTCGTGCGCCACCACTTCAGCGCCCGCCTCGCGCAGCAGACGGGCCAGCGCCTCGCCCGACACGTCCTCACGCACGCCGCGCGCGCAAGCGTCGCTCACCGTGATGACGACCGCCCTAATCTGGACAGGAGAGTTCAAAGTTCAAAGTCGAAAGTTCAAAGCCGGAGGTTCAAAGTTCAAAGTTTGTAGTTCAAGGCATGAAGGCGGCTTCGGAGCCGGCCTTTGAACTTTGAACTTTGAACTTTGAACTCTCCTCGTGCAGCTCTTGCAGGGTGATGACGGTGGTCTCGCGGCTTTCGCGGGCGGTGATGGCTTCGATGATGGCCTGTGCGCCGGTCATCGTCGTCACGCAGGCGACGCCGTACTGGAGCGCGGCGCGGCGGATGGCCTGCTCGTCGTAATGGGAGGCCATGCCGAGGGGGGTGTTGATGACGAGGGCGATCTCGCCCTGCTTGATCTTGTCGGCGATGTTCGGGCGGCCCTCGTTGACCTTGAAGACCGACTCGACTTCGAGGCCCACCTCGCGCAGACGCGCGGCCGTGCCGTATGTCGCCGTGAGTTGGAAGCCGAGTCGGGAGAGGCGTCGGGCGAGCACGACCGCCTGCCCCTTGTCGGCGTCGTTGACGCTGATGAAGGCCGTGCCCTCGCGTGGCAGCTCCAGCCCCGCGCCCGTCATCGCCTTCGCGTAAGCCTCGCCGAAGGTCGAGCCGACGCCCATCACCTCGCCCGTCGAGTGCATCTCGGGCGAGAGTATCGGATCGACGCCGGGGAACTTGACGAACGGGAACACCGGCGACTTGATGAAGAAGCGGCCGACCGTCAAATCATCCGGCAGGTTGAAACTATCAAGCCGCTGGCCCGCCATCACGAGCGCGGCGATGCGCGCGAGCGGCACGCCCGTCGCCTTCGAGACGAAGGGCACGGTGCGCGAGGCGCGGGGGTTTACTTCGAGGACGTAGACGCGGTCGTCCTTGATGGCGTACTGGATGTTGAGCAATCCGCGCACGTCGAGCGCGCGCGCGAGCACACGCGTGTAGTGGCGCATCGTCTCGACGTGTTCGGGCGCGATGCGAACGGGCGGGAGCACGCAAGAGGAGTCGCCCGAGTGAATGCCGGCCTCCTCGATGTGCTCCTGGATGGCGGCGACGACGACGGCCGTTTCGTCGGCGAGCGCGTCCACGTCGAACTCGGCGGCGCGCTCCAGAAACTTGTCGATGAGCACGGGCTTCTCGGGCGAAGCGTCAACGGCCGTCCGCATGTAGTCGTCGAGCGAGCGCTCGTCATACACAATCGCCATCGCGCGTCCGCCGAGAACGTAACTGGGGCGGACGAGGACGGGGTAGCCGATGCGCGCGGCGCACTCCTTCGCCTCTTCGGGCGACGTGGCCGTGCCCGCTTCGGGTTGCGGGATGCCGAGTTCGCTGAGCAGCGCGCCGAAGCGTTTGCGGTCTTCGGCGAGGTCGATGGAGTCGGGCGAGGTGCCGATGATGGGCGCGCCCGCTTCCGAAAGTCGCAGCGCGAGGTTGAGCGGAGTCTGCCCGCCGAACTGGACGATGATTCCCTCGGGGCGCTCCACGTCCACGATGTTCATCACGTCCTCGAAGGTGAGCGGCTCGAAGTAGAGACGGTCGGAGGTGTCGTAGTCGGTCGAGACGGTCTCGGGGTTGCAGTTGACCATGATGGTCTCGAAACCGGCCTCGCGCAGGGCGAACGACGCATGACAGCAACAGTAATCGAACTCGATGCCCTGCCCGATGCGGTTCGGCCCCGAGCCGAGGATCATGATCTTGCGGCGGTCGGTGGGCGCGGACTCGTCCTCCTCCTCGTAGGTCGAATACATGTAGGGCGTGAACGATTCGAACTCGGCGCCGCACGTGTCCACGCGTTTGTAGACGGGGATGACGCCTAAGCGTTTGCGGTGGGCGCGCACCTCGTCCTCACTCCGATTCGTGAGGTAGGCGAGGCGGCGATCAGAGAGGCCGACCTCCTTGAAGACGCGCAGTTGTTCGGCGGAAATCTCTTCGAGCTTGCGGCCCTCGGTGTCGTCCTCCACGTCCATCACGTCGCGGAGCTGTTCGAGAAACCAGGGGTCGATGCCTGAGAGGCGATAGACTTCGGCGACAGTCCAGTCGTGCTTGAGCGCGTAGGTGATGTAAGAGAAGCGTTGCGAGTTGGGGCGGGCGAGCTTGCGCTGCAACTCGTCGTCGGGCACGTCCTGTAGGCGCAGGGGCTTGACGGCTTCGAGCGAACGCAGACCTTTGAAGAGCGCTTCCTTGAAGGTGCGGCCGATGGCCATCACCTCGCCGACCGACTTCATCTGCGTCCCCAGAGAGTCTTCCGCCCCGCGGAACTTCTCGAAGTTCCACTTCGGAATTTTGGCGACGACGTAGTCAATCGTCGGCTCAAAACTCGCCGGTGTCTTCTTGGTGATGTCGTTGGCGATTTCGTCGAGCGTGTAGCCGACGGCGAGCTGGGCGGCAATCTTGGCGATGGGGAAGCCGGTCGCCTTCGAGGCCAGCGCCGAGGAGCGGGAGACGCGCGGGTTCATCTCGATGACGCGCACCTCGCCCGTGGCGGGGTTGACGGCGAACTGGATGTTGGAGCCGCCCGTCTCGACGCCGACCTTGCGGATGACTTTGATGGCGATGTCGCGCAAGCGTTGATATTCAACGTCGGTGAGCGTTTGCGCCGGGGCGACCGTGATGGAGTCGCCGGTGTGGACGCCCATCGGGTCGAAGTTCTCAATCGAGCAGATGATGACGACGTTGTCGGCGAGGTCGCGCATCACCTCCAGCTCAAACTCCTTCCAGCCGAGGATGGACTCTTCGATCAAGACCTGTCGGACGGGCGACGTGGCGAGTCCGTTTCTGACGATCTCCTCAAACTCCTCGGGGTTGTAGGCCGTGCCGCCGCCCGCGCCGCCCATCGTGAAGGAGGGCCGGATGATGGCGGGGTAGCCGGTGGTCTCGACGATTTTTTCCGCCTCGGCCCACGAGTGCGCGAAGCCGCCCAACGGCATCGGCAGACCCTCCTCGTCCATCGCCCGCTTGAACAGCTCGCGGTCTTCGGCCAACTCGATGGCCTCGCGCTTCGCGCCGATCATCTCGACTCCGAACTCTTCGAGCACGCCGGCTTCGTCAAGCGCCATCGCGAGGTTGAGCGCCGTCTGTCCGCCGACGGTGGGCAGCAATGCGTCAGGCCGCTCGCGTTTAATAATGGCGGTGACGGCTTCGAGCGACAGCGGCTCGATGTAGGTGCGGTCGGCCGTCTCCGGGTCGGTCATGATCGTCGCCGGGTTGGAGTTGACTAAGACGACCTCGTAGCCCTCCTGCCGCAGGGCCTTGCACGCCTGCGTCCCCGAGTAGTCGAACTCGCACGCCTGCCCGATGACGATGGGGCCGGAGCCGATGATGAGGATTTTGTGGATGTCTGAGCGTCTGGGCATCTATCAAGCGTCGGAACCGATTGTGGTCATTTTGGGTTATTTTGTGGTCATGGCATTATACATAACGACCCGATGGAGAACGAACCGCCCTCCACTCGGCGAAGTGCGGACGACGACCGTCGGCAACGATGCTTGATGATGATTCCAAACCTCACGCGCGGACGGAGAAGGAGTTTGAGATATGGCCGCCAACCCGGAGCGACGCTACACGTTGGAAGAATATTTCGAGCTGGAGCGCAAATCCGAAGAAAGGTTTGAATTCTGGGGCGGCGAAATCTTTTGCATGAGCGGCGTCAGCCCGGAGCATGACCAGATAGAATCGAATCTCAACTACCACCTCAGAGCAAAACTCGCAGGGCGTAGTTGTCGCGTCTTTCTGGCTAATATGCGAATCAAGGTTCCGGCCGCCCCGCCTTACCGCTATGCGGACTTGTCGGCCCTGTGCGGCGAACCGAAATTTGAAGAGATCGGCGGCGTCGGCGCTTTGACCAACCCGGCTTTAGTCGTCGAAGTTTTGTCGCCCTCGACGGAAGCTTACGACCGGGGCGACAAGTTCACGCATTACAAATCCATCCCGAGCTTCGGGGAATACCTGCTCGTCGCCCAGCACCGCCCACACATTACCCAGTTCGTCAGGCAGGACGACGGCTCCTGGGTCTACAAAGAGTTTAACGACCTCGGAGAGTCTCTGAAACTGTCCTCGCTCGATTGCGAGCTGAGTCTGGGCGAGGTTTATCAGAACGTCTCCTTCAACTCGGAAGCGAGCGATTGAACTTCTTTTCCAAACCATTAAGCATCCGCCCGTTTCATCAATGTAGGGGCAGGGCTTGTCCGCGGCCCTCGTTCACGATTCATACAACGTGGAATCAATCGTACCTACAGGGACAGCCATGCCCCTACAGATGACACGGGCGCGAGTTGCTCTGAGTTGGCGAGAGTGTTTTGCCGGAGGGATTGACGGGTCGAAGCGTCTCACTTCAGCGGATGCCGGAGTCGAGGGTCTTGCGGTAGTCGTCGCCGTCGATGTGGACGGACTTGCACATCTCGTAGAGGCGCGAGCGGAGGCGGACGCCGACGCGGTCTTCCAGCGTCTCGTCCTTGGGGTCGCGGCGGGCGTCGAGGTAGTTGGTGGTGAAGACGGTGAGCTTCTTGTCGTTGTAGCGCGTGTTGATGATCTGCATCATCGTGTCGCGCACCCAGTCGGTCGGCTTCGACGCGCCGAGTTCATCGAGCACGAGCACTTCGGCCTGATAGACCGGCGCCAGAACCCTCAGCTCGGAGTTCTTCGAGATGGGGTTGTAGGAATCCTGAATCTCCTTGAGGAGCGAGCCGAACTCGTAGAACAGGCACGGCACGCCCTTCTCCAGCAAGCCGTGGAGGATGGCGACGGCGAGGTGCGTCTTGCCGACGCCGACCGGCCCCGTAAAGAGCAGGCCGCGCTCTACGGCCGGGTAGTCGCGCACGAGTCGGAAGGCGTAGTTGAACGCCTTGAGCTGCGAGCCGTTGTTGGGGAGTGGGTAGTAGTTCTGGAGCGAGCACGGCTCCTTGCGCGGCGGCGCCGGCTCGCGGTAGCGGCGCGGGATGCGCGCGGCGTCCACGAGCTTCTGCGACTGCCCGCCCGTGCGGCACTGGCAGCGGCGCGCGCCCCGTCCGGGGACGACCTCGTGGCCGGTGCCGAAGCAGAGCGGGCAGACTTGCGGCGCTTCCTGACCACCCGGCGCGCGCGTCGGCGACGGCGCAGTGTCGGAGACAGACTCCTCCCTGTCGGGCACGGCGAAGAGGGGAGGATTTTTTTTCGCTTTGTCTGACGACATCTTCGGCGCTTCGGTGGCGACTGCTTTTCGTTTATTGCACGAGGCCGTGTCGGGGCGAGCTGTGCGCGTGCTTCGACGCACCCGCACTCAAAATCCGGTCACGCGAGCGCGGGCGAAGCGTGCGGGATTATAGCATCCGAAAAGTAGATTGCAAGGCCGTCTTTCCGGGCGACGGATTTCCACAGGTGGAAAACAAAAGGCGGTGATCAGTGATGAGTGATAAGTGATAAGAGAAAGCAACCGTCATGTCATTTCTTATCACTTATCACTTATCACTGATCACCGCCTTTTCAGCATCCGCCTCCGCCGCCCTGATAGACGACGCGCCACGCGCCGCGCTGTTTCTTGTAGATGAAGTAGTCGTGGCTCTCGTAGTAGATGCCCTGCACGATGACTTCGGCGGCGCCGTCGCCGTCGAGGTCGAGCACGTCCACGAGGCGGCGATAGTGGGAGTCGGCCTCCGCTCCGTGGTGGAACCAGTCGAGGGTCACGGCGAAGTCGTCGATGCCCGGCTCGGCGATGAGCAGGAGCGCGTCCTCGACGCCGAACTCGCCCGTGATAATGAAAGAGCCGATGAGTTCGGCGCGGCCGTCGCCGTTGAGGTCTGCGGCCGTGAGGTTGTTCGTCTCCATCTTCGCGACGCGCGCGGCCGCGACCTTGTTCCGGCCGAAGGCGCGGCGGGCGAGTTCGAGCGCGGCGGTACGCTCCGCATCGGTGGGTGCGCGGCGTGTGCCCTTGCCTCGGCCGAGCGCGGCGGAGTTGGTGGCGAGCGCCGCCACCTGTCCGCCGAGGCGCGCGGAGGTCTGCAATGTGACACTCGCCTCCATGCCGACGCAGCCCGGTTCGAGGTACTTCCGAACCTCGACCGACCCCGCCTCGCCCCCGCCAAATAGCACACGGAACTTCCGGCCCGGCCGGTAGAAGTCCCTGACGAAGCGTTTGAAGCGCGCCGTTTCAAGGGGAGTGTCGCCGCCGAGCGGCGGCGCCGCGTAGCGTCCGCCGGAGATGACGGCGACCGGGTCGATCTGCGCCTCCGCTTCGTACTTCTGCACGGCGAAGACGACCGTCTGCTCCGCGCCGGCCGTCTTGCGCGCGGCGGCGTCGCGCTGTCCCTGGGCCGCGGCGGCGGCGGATATAAAAATGGCCGCCGTGAGGGCGACCAGACTGGCGTGCGTTTTCGTCGGCGACGTTCTCATCTGTGAATCACCTGTGGCCTCGGCCCTGCTAGCCAACCAATTCCAGTAGCGCATAGAGGACTGCGAAGCCGGCGACGGCGAGCATCGCGATGTGCGGCCAGCGCAGCACGTAGCGGCGGCACGCGCGGCACCACAGACCGCCCATGCGTAGAGGGCGCGCGCAGTATAAACACTTCATCTGAAGGTCACCATATTTCCTTCATCAAGTGCGCGGTCGCCGGCGCGCGCTATCGCGCGGCGGGGCGTGTGAGACGCCTCATGTTTGTGAGGATAGCAATGAGGTATTAACGGCAGAGAATGTGGTATAGTTTCTGCCGCTGACAATCATACTTCATTCGGGCGCGGCGACGAAGCTTTATCTTCGTGCACCGGCGTTCGATATTTTACAGAATTACCGCATGAGTATCTTTCACGGGTTGCTGGGGAGGCTCGGCATCCGAGACGCCGCCGCGCCGCCGCGCGGGCAACTCCGCGTCTTCCTCCTCGACGACGATTCACAACGCCACGACTGGTTCGCCAAGAGATTTAAGGGCGACACACTTGATGTCGCCACGGAACCGGCGCGCGCCATCGAACTGCTCTCCGAGAACCAGTACGACGCCGTCTTTCTCGATCACGACCTCCTGCCCGAACACTACTACGCCGAAGAGTTCGATGACGAGCGCACGGGCTACGCCGTCGCCAACTGGTTGGCCGCGAACCCCGAGCGGCAGTCGGCCTCGTACATCGTCGTCCACACGCGCAACGCCGACGGCGCGATGCGGATGGTCGAGATGCTCCGCCGCGTCGGCCGCCACGCCGAGTACGTCCCCTTCCCCCTACTCACGCAGAAGATCAAGAGCGCCTGGAGGCGTTAGACCCCACAGCACACCATGAGACGAGTTCACGCGCCCGCACGCCCCTTCCTGCGCCTCGCGCTCCTGCTCCTTTGCCCCGCGCTCGGCCACGCCGAAGCGTTCGCTCAGGAGAACAAGCCGGCCGGCGAACGCCACGCCGAGCAGGTCAAGACCCTGCTCGCCAGCCCCGAAATCGTCAAGGCGCTCGCGCACATCGATTCGGGCCGCGAACAAATCCTCAAGGAGTGGATCGCCATCACGGAGGTCAACGCCCCCTCGGGCAAGGAGCGGCCG
>DASVES010000311.1:0-2718 GCA_036380435.1 Pyrinomonadaceae bacterium
GACGGGGGCGCGCCGCGCGACGGAAGTTTGGAAGGTGTGTGTTCGGCGGCGGAGGAGGACGAACGGCAGTTTGATCATTCGTCCTCCTCCGCCCGGCAGTCCTACAGGCTATAAGGCACGGTCACCGTGGTGGTCTTCACCGTCTGATTCCCGGCGGAGTCCGTGCAGGTGACCGTGATCGTGTAGATGCGTCCCGAGCCGCTGCCCGAGCGTTCGGCGCGCAGGCGGACGAGGTGGTTGTTGACGACCTGCCAGTCGGGCGCCGTGTCGCCGTCGTCCGTGCTGTTGACGGGCTCGTTGCTCGTGACGCTGAGCGTGCAACTGATTGCCCCCGGCGTGGTGCAGTTGTCCGTCGCGCCGTAGCTGACCGTCACGTCCCGCATCTTGTGGTTCGGCGGCCACAACGACGAGGGCGAGGCGACGGGGTCGGAGACGGACGGCCCCTCGGCGTCGTTGACCGTGACGGTGAAGGTGTCCGTCGAGGTGGTGCTGTCGGCCCGCGTCGCCGTGATGGTGACGGTGGTTGTTCCGACGGGGAAGAACGAGCCCGACGGGTGGCTGTAGGAGAGCACGCCGCAACTGCCGCCGACGGTGGCCGCCGGGTAGTTGACAATCGCGCCGCAGGAGCCGGCGTCGTTGTTGACGACGACGTTCGCGGGCGGCGTGATCGTGCACGGCGAGTCGCAGCAGACGCGCTGCTCGGTGGTGATGATTAGCTCCCAGCCGCCGGTGATGCTGCCGGCGTCGGTGCCGGCGTCGTCAACCACGTAGAGGCTCCACGTGCCGTTCGGGTTGACGCCGTTGAAGACCGAGAGCAGTTGCGGGTCGGGGTAGGGGCCGGCCGGCGCGGGCGCGGGGAAGATGTCGCCCGTGCCGGAGTTGGTCGGCCTGAAGGCGCCGGTGACGACGGCCGCGCCGATGGCCGGGGCCGTGTCATCGAAAGTCAGCGTGGCGTTCACGGCGTCGGTGCCGCTGCCCATGTCGGACATCAGCATCAGCTTCTGCCCGCCCGGCCCGACGAGCAGCACGTCAACGTCGCCGGGGAAGGTGTGGCTGAAGTTATTGAGCCGCGCCGACACCTTGCTGACCGTGCCGGTGACGCCCGAGACGTTGATGGCCGACGGGTAGGGCGACGACGGCGCGATGCCGCCGACGCGCGGCGTGTCGAGGATGGTGATCGGCGCGGCGTTCGCGTGGGTCGTCGTGTTCAAGACGACCGCGCCGAGGACGAACGTGAAGGTGACGGCGCCGAGGTTGTTGGCGCCGTCCTGAAGTTGGAGCGTCGCCGTGACGGTGCTGCCGCACGCGCCCTGCGCGACGAAGGTGAACGGCCGCGACGCCGTGGAGCCGGCGCCGACGGGACTGAGCGCGCCGTAGTTCTGCGACGTGGTGACGGGCGAAATGCCGCCGCCCGGCAGAAGCGTGGCGACGAGGTTGGTGGTCGGGCCGGTGCCGTTGTTCTTGAGCGGCAGCTCGACCGTGACGGTCTCCTCGGGGTCGATGGCGTCGTTGGCCGGAGCGCAACTCTCGGCCGTCAAGTCGGCCGGGGGGGCCGCGACGACCGCGGGCGTGCCGCCAGCGAACGGGCAGCAGAGCCGCTGCCGCCGGTTGATCTCAAGCTGCACGCAGCCCACCGTCCCCGTGTCGAGGTTCGCCGTGTCGGTGATGCGCAGCTTCCACGTGCCGTTCGTCGCCTTGCCGTTGAGCGCGGAGAGCGGCTGCTCGGGCCTGAAGGTGGCGGCGAAGGGGGCCGTGCCCGCGCTGATGGCTACGGCCGCCCCGTCGTCGAAGACGGTGTGCGTCCCCGAACAGTCGTTCGCGCCGGCGCCGTAGTTGTCGCCGCTGCCGCCGCGGTTGTCCGAGAGGAGGACGACCGTGCCGTCCGGGTGGACGAGACGTATCTCTACGTCGCCGTCAAACGTGTGGTTGAGACGCACGCGCACGTTAACGTCATCGACGGCGCCCGTGTCGGCGACGTTGATGGGGATGTCCACCGTGGTGTTGTCGGGGAGGGCGGTGGCGAGGTTGCCGCTGCTGTAGGAGGCGGAGGTCGGCGCGCCGAGGGCGCCGGTGTCGAAGGTGTAGGTGACGGCGCCGAGGTCGTCGGGGCCGTCCTGGAGTTGCAGGGTGGCCGTGATCTGGTCGCCGCAGGCGAGCGCGCCCGAGGCGGTGAAGGTAAACGACTTCGTCACCGAGGGGCCGCCGGCCACGACGACCCCGTAAGACTCGGGGCCGCTCGGCGAGGTGACGCCGCCGGTCGGGAGCAGTGTGGCGACGAGGTTCGAGGTGTTGGCCGCGCCGGTGTTCTTCAGCGTGAGGTCAACCGTGACGGTCTCGCCGGGGTCGATGGCGTCGGTTGGGGGCGGACAGCTCTCGGCCGTCAGCGCGGAGCCGGCGGGCGTGATGAAGGGCGACGGCGCGGCGCAGAGGTCGATGACCGTGGCGCCGCCGTCGGTGACGGTGGCGGCGCCGACGCCGACCGAATAGTTGGGAAGCGTGACCGAGACGTTGTGGACGCCGGGCGGCAGTTGGGTGGAGAAGGAGCCGCCCGCCCCGCTCGTGCCGTAGAGGTTGCCGCCGATAAAGACGCGCGCGCCCGCGAGCGGGAGGTTCGAGTCGCAGTCGGTGACGTTGACCTGGAGCGTGCCCTGCGCGGGGGCCTGACAGGCCGGGTTGACCTTGAAACTGCCGACGTGAGTCTGCCACTCGGCGGTCGTC
>DASVES010000312.1:0-8008 GCA_036380435.1 Pyrinomonadaceae bacterium
ATGTACACCTGCCGTCGGCGTACACTTGCCGAATGCCTCGACGCGCTCGGGTGAGCGGCCGCGATACAGACACGCTCAGCGGACGCGGAGGGACAACAAGCCCCTCCGCGTCTCTTCGTTTCAGGCAACACCACACCAATGCCCTCCGCGCCTTGGCGTCCTCTGCGTTAAATTTTCGACCCAAAGGAAATTTAACGCAGAGGACGCCAAGGCGCGGAGGACGCTGAGATGAGCGTAGTTCGCACAATATGAGTCGCAGAACAAATAGCGTGGCAGCACTGTTAGCCCTGTGCGTAGTGCTACAGGGCGCGGCGGCGCAGACTGTGACGCCGAGTCAGGCGGGCGGCGCGCGTCAGCGTTTCGAATACCTCTGGATGGAGGCCGAGAACATGCGCGGCCTCGCGACGGACGCGCGCAACGAGCCGCGCATCTACGCCTCCTACGTCCTGCACAAGCGCGAGAGCGCGCCGGGATGGGGCATCAACGGGCCGGGCGTCTCCGCCGAGTGGTCGCAGGGCGGCGAGAGCGAGTGGAACTCCGTGGCGGCGAGTCCCGACGAGGTGAAGGCCACGATTTACAGGGACGTGGAAATCCCGCGCGACGGGCGTTACCGCGTCTGGGTGCGCTACGCGGACTGGGGCGGCCGCGACGAGGAGTTCGCCGTGCGCGTCCGGCAGGGCGGAAGCGACGCCTCCACGCGTGCCGAAGTCTTTAACCGGCGTTACGGCACGGCCGACCGTCTCGACCCGCGCGACGAGGTCGTCATGTACTGGGGCTGGGCGTTCGCCTGGGAAGGCTCCGATGCGGAGCCGCTTCGGAAGGGCGCGGCGCGCGTCTCCATCGACATCGAGCGCGCATCGAGCGCGCGCCGTCACGTCGATTGCATCCTCATCACGGACGACCTCTCATACGTCCCCGAGGGGCGGCGCAAGCCCCCGTTTGCCGCCCTTCGCGTCCTGAAGGAGTGGGGCGAGAAGAGAACTCCCTTGGCGTCGCTCGCGCCGGTCGAACGGGCGACAAGTGATGCCGCGCCAGCAGTAGCAACAGTGCCGCCGCTCTGGCGTCGCCGCCCTCTCGCCGGCCGCGACTTCGTTGTGCCCTGGAACATCTCGGAAAATTTCTGGGAGCTATACGGCAGCGCCGCGCCGGAGCAGCGTCCGCTTTATCCGTTCAACGCCGAGCCGCACGATCTGTTCATCGAGAAGTACAAGGGCGTGAAGGACGTGCCCATCTTCTCATCAAAGCTCGTCGTCCCGGTCGTCTATATCAACAACCTGCCAAAGCATCTCAAGGAGGGCAGCCCCTTCCTCAAATACCTGCGCGAGACGCGCGCGCCCTTCGGCTTCAACATCAACTACGGCGCGGCGAGCATGAGCGCGCCCGACGCGCAGGCGGCGTGGGCGCTCCTGAACGGCGAGCTGCGCGAGCAGTTCATCGGCTGGGTTTCGGGCGAGAGCATCGGCCACGTCTACGAGGACGCAGCGCCCAACCTGACGCTGACGCCGGACATGACACGCGCCCGGATGCTCGAAGGCTGGCGCTCCGCCTACGACGCCGCGCTCCAGAGAAAGTGGGGCGCACTCTTCCAGACTCAGACGGGGCCGATGTGGGACAAGCTCATCCCGGCGCAGGCCACTTCGAGCACCACCTACGCGCACGCGCTCACGCGCTGGGGAGTCCGCCTCCTTGGGCTTGAGACAGCGGCCGTCCAGCCCAATTTCGCCCTGCGCGTCGCCTTCACGCGCGGCGCCGCCCGCCAGTACGACGCAAACTTCCTCTACTACCACGCACCCAACTTCGGCGACACCGCCACGACCTTCACCCACGCGCAGAACTTCGCCGGCCCCGCACACTTCTTTCACAGCCGCTACGGAGCCTCGATGGGGCCGTCGCTATCGTGGTATCGAAAGTGTTACTTCTTCTACTACATGGCCGGCGCTTCGGCCGTCTATCTCGAACAGGGCTTCGATCAATTCTTCAAGCCCGCCCCCGGCGAACACCCGTTCCAGCTCAACCCACTGGGACGCATCACCGACGAGTTCGTGCGCTTCGCCGAGCGACACCCCGAGCGCGGCACGCCCTACACGCCCGTCGCCTTCCTGCTCGACCCCGCGCACGGCTTCGAGATGACCGACTACCCGCATTGGCCCTTCGGCGTCTCGCAAATCGAACGCGGCGACCATGCCCTGCGCGAGCTGTTCGGCGCGGCCTACTACCCCGCGCCCGAGACCGAAGGCGAGCCGGCGACGGCCGACCGTCAGGCGTTCGTCAACTCAATCTTCGGCGACCTCTTCGACGTGCTCGTCGCCTCTGATGACCGTCGCGACGCGGCCGACGCCTACCGCACCATCATCGTCGGCGGGCGCGTCGATTTCTCGCAGGCGTGGGTCGAAAAACTCATCGACCACGTGCAGAAGGGCGGCACGCTTCTGGTCAACGCGGAGCAGGCCAGGTGGTTCCCGGAACAACTCCTCGGCGTGCGTGGGAAGGGCGCGACCGCCGAGGCCGCCGACGCGCGTTGCCTCTCGAAGGGTGAGACGCCGGCCGACCTTTCGGGCCAGACGTTTCGCTACGAGCGCGTCGAGCCACGCGGCGCAGAGGCGCTGTTGGCCGCGCCGACGGGCGACGCTCTCGTCACCGTGAATCGCGTCGGGCGCGGCCGCGTCGTCTACTGCGCCATCCCCGACCTCCTCGGCCTCGACGAGCGTCTCGCGCCGGCCGCCGCGCACACCCTCGTACACCTCCTCGCCGATGCCGCGCCCGTCCGCGTTCGCGGCGACGTGCAGCATCTCGTCAACCGCAACGAACGCGGCTGGGTCGTGACGCTCATCAACAATCGCGGCGTCTACAAACAGCAGCAGGGGCTGGCGCAGGTGAACCGTGAAGAGGCCGTCGATGTCACGCTCGACCTGCGCGGTCGCACCGTCGCGGGCGCGAGCGAGTGGACGACCGACACACAACTCGGTGTCGAGCGCGAAGGCGGCGGGCGCGTCAGGCTCAGCGTGCCGCCGGGCGGAGTTCGTATCGTTGAGTTGATTACCGGCAAGTAGGAAGGGGAGCGATGCTTAATGCAACGACAGTACCGCGAGCGGTAGCGAGCGGGTGTCGATGCGCGAGGTGGGCCTCCCATTGTAAGCACACCCGCTCGCCAGCCGTACTGTCCTCATTCGGAAAGCCCCGGTTTGCATTTACGACGGTTGTTCTTTTAGCATAGCGCGTCTTACCGAAAGGCCGCGCCGCATCGAGCAAGTGGTTCTCAGTAGAATGAAAGTCGCACGCAGGTTTATCGTCAGCGGGGAGGTGCAGGGCGTCGGCTTCCGCTTCTTCGCGCAACGCGTCGCCTCCCGACATCAGGTGACGGGCTACGTGCGTAACCTCGCGGACGGCACGGTCGAGGCCCACGCCGAGGGGACGCCCGAAGGCGTCGAAGGCTTCCGCCACGACATCTCCGTCGGCCCCGGCCACGCACGCGTCTCGCAAGTCGAAGAGATCAGCACGGAGCCGACAGGGCTTTACCCGACATTCAGGATTGAAAGGTGACGAACAAGAATTCAGGAGTCAGAAGTCAGGAGTCAGAATGAGAATAGCGGCCCTATCTTTTATTCTGACTCCTGACTCCTGACTCCTGACTCCCAAAGCTTATGGACGACCTAAAACAAATCATCCGCGAAGTGCCTGACTTTCCGAAGCCCGGCATCAACTTCTACGACATCACCACGCTTTTGAAGCACCCCGAGGGGTTCCGTCGCACCATCGACGCGCTGGTCGCGCAGTTCGAGGGCGACAAGGTGGACACCGTGGTCGGCATCGAAGCGCGCGGCTTCATCTTCGCGCCGGCGATGGCCTACCGACTCGGCACGGGCTTCGTCCCCGCGCGCAAGCCCGGCAAGCTCCCATCGAAGTGCGCCTCGGTCTCCTACGATCTGGAGTACGGACAGGACGCCCTCCAGATTCACAGCGACGCCGTCGGCGCCGGCCACCGTGTCCTCATCGCCGACGACCTGCTGGCCACGGGCGGCACGGCCGCGGCCGTCGTCAAGCTCGTCGAACAACTCGGCGGCGAGGTCGTCGGTCTCACCTTCGTCGTGGAGCTGGAATTCCTGTCCGGTCGCCAGCGGCTCGAAGGCTACGACGTGCGCTCGCTCATCAAGTATCAGTCGTGAGTCCGGCTGGACGCTTCTAACTCGCTTCTGTAAACTTTCCCGCGGTGTGCTCCCGTAGCTCAGTGGATAGAGCACCTGCCTCCTAAGCAGGGGGCCGCACGTTCGAGTCGTGCCGGGAGCACCATCAAACCTCTCCCCGTGTGTGATTCACTTCGAGTCCATCGGCTCATTCCCGAGCCGCCTGCGCGGTGTTTAGAATGTCACGTCCTGCGACCACGTTAGTCATAGTCATCCTGGCCTTCATCGCGCCCGTCTTCGCGTCCGCGGCGATGGACGGCCGGGACGACGTGTGGCAGTCCCACCAGCGCGCACGCCCCGCGCAGGGCAGCGAAGAAGTCTTCATCACGGACATCGAGATGGCGCGCGACGACGGCGCGGGACGCGGCGGGCAGACGGTCAGGAGTTTCCGCGCGAAGGACAATCCGCTCCACTGTCTCGTCACCCTCAGCCGCGCGCAGCAGGGCACGCGCGTCGGGTTCGTGTGGACGGCCCTCGACGCGGGCGGCAAGCGCGACGAGGCGATTGCCAGCGCCGAAGTCGTGACGGGGCCGCGCGAGATCGTCGCCGACTCTCAGTTGCGCCACCCGCGCGAGTGGCCCGCCGGGCGTTACAGTGTGCAGGCGACCATCAACGGACGCGCAGCGCGCACGGTCGAGTTCACGATCAACTGAGCGGGCCTCCGCCAGATTGACCTCTCCGCCCTCAAGCTCACACGCTCAGACACCCCTCCCGAATAAAAGTCTTGTAAATTCCGGCCCGTTGCGCGTACAATTCCGGCGCTGGCACAATCTACCACAGATGAAACAAGGCGTATGGACACGAAAGTCGAAGCCGTGTTCTGGCCGGAGCGCGCGACGCGCTGGGCGCGCCCGCTCTTTTTGGCGGCGGTCTCCGCAGGCTTTCCCAGTCCCGCCGACGACTACATCGAGGGCCGCCTCGACCTCAACCGACATCTTATCCGTCACCCGGTCGCCACCTTCTACGTCCGCGTCGCCGGCGACTCGATGATCGACGCCGGCATCCACCCCGGCTCAATCCTCGTCGTTGACCGCGCCGTCGAAGCCGACGACGGCGACATCGTCATCGCGCGTCTGGGCGACGAGTTGTGCGTCAAGCGCCTGCGCATCCACGAAGGCCGCCTCCTGCTCGTACCCGAGAACCCATGCTACGAGACCATCGAGGTCGGCGAGGGGATGGACTTCGAGGTGTGGGGCAAGGTCATGCACTCGATTCGGTCTTACTAAAGGGCAAGGGGGAAGGGCATATCGCGGGCGGTGCCGTCTCGTTCCTTCTTCATTCATATCTTTTCCCGCTCCGCTTGCTGACCATGTTCGCCGTCGTCGATTGCGATAATTTTTACGTCGAGTGCGAGCGCGTCTTCGCGCCGGCGCTGCGGCGACGGCCCGTGGTCGTGCTGTCGAACAACGACGGGTGCGTCATCTCTCGCTCGGCCGAGGCGAAGGCGCTCGGCATCGGGATGGGCGCGCCGCTCTTTCAGGTGCGGGATGTCGTGAGTGAACAGGGCGTCCGGGTCTTCTCGTCGAACTACGCGCTCTATGGCGACATGTCGGGGCGCGTGATGCAGACGCTCGCGAGCCTTTCGCCCGAGGTCGAAGTCTACTCGATTGATGAAGCCTTCGTGAGGTTCGACGCGGCGGGCCGGAAGGGTAAGCCGCTCGACCACGCGCACGCCGTGCGTGAGCGCATCAGGCGCTGGACGGGCGTGCCCGTGAGCATCGGCCTCGGGCCGACGAAGACGCTCGCCAAGGTGGCCGTGAGGCTGGCCAAGCGGAGCGGGGCGGAGAGCGTCTACAGTCTCGACGGGGGCGCGGCGACGGAGGAAGCGCTGGCGAACCTGGCGGTCGGAGAGGTGTGGGGCATCGGCCGCAAACGCGCGCGCGTCCTCCACGACGCCGGCATCGAAACCGCGCTCGGACTCAGCCGCGCCGACGGGCGCTGGCTGCGTCGGCGTCTGAGCATCGTCACGCTGCGCACCGCCTACGAGTTGCGCGGCGTCTCGTGCCTGCCGCTCGAATGTTGCCCGCGCCCGAAGCGTTCGATTACCACCTCGCGCTCCTTCGGGCGCCCCGTCGAGACGCTGCCGGAGATACAGGAGGCGCTGGCTTACTTTGTGACGAAGGCGGCGGAGAAGCTGCGGCGCGCTCGGCTGGCCGCGCGCGTCCTCCACGTCTTCCTGATGACGAACCGCTTCGAGCCGGAGACCTTCTACGCCGGCGCGGCGACCGTCCCCTTGAGCGTCCCGACCGACCTCACGCCCGAGTTGATCGGCCACGCGCGCGGGGCGGCCGCGCGCGCCTTCCGCGAGGGCTGCCAGTATCGAAAGGCCGGGGTGATGCTGCTCGACCTGGTGGACGCGAGGCCGGCGCAGGCGGGGTTGTTCGACGACCGCGACCGCGAGCGCGCCCGGCGCGTCGTCCGCGCCGTCGATGAGATCAACGCGCGTCTGGGCGAAGGCGCCGTCCGCTTCGGCGCCGCCGGCGGAGCGGGGCGGCCGTGGCGCACGCGCTGCGAAAGTCGTTCGCCGCGTTACACCACCTGCTGGAGAGAGCTTCTGACGCTCAACACCTAAACGGAAGCTGCCACGGCTTCAGTGGTGATGCTCCCGCTCGTACTCGTCGGCTTCCGCCTTCGTCCGGTGAACCGTGCCGTCCGGGTGTTCAGGCGGGGAGTAGACGGTGAAGAGCTTGAGCGGAGAGCCGGCGCCGGCGATGAAGTTGTGGCGCGTCCCCGAGGGGACGATGCAGAGGCCGCCGGCGCGCACGCTCGACCGCTCGCCCTCGATCACGGCCTCGCCCTCGCCCGCGACGAACACCAGCACCTGATCTACGCGGTCGTGTACCTCCTCGCCGATCTCCTCTCCCGGCGGGATGGCCATCAGCACGAGCTGCGCGTACTGCGCGGTGAATAGCACGCGCCTGAAGTCTTCGTTCTCCCGCGCGAGCCTTTCGACCTCCGCGGAGTAAAAACTCTGCCTCGCGTCGCCGCCCTCACTCATAAACACACTCTCCCGTCTGTTAAAGATTTCGGAAAAACTTTGCGTTGATTATCGCCCGCGATGGCGGAGGAGGGAAGCGGCGGCGTTCACTCCGATGAGAGGCGCGCGACCGTTGCGCCCCAGCCGCCGGCCTCGGGGGGCGCGTCCGCGAAGTGTTCGATGAAGGGCGTGCGCGCCAGCACCGAGCGCACCGCCTCGCGCTGTACGCCGACGCCCTTGCCGTGAATGATTCGCACCTGACGGAAGCCGCGCGCGCGGGCCTCCAGCAGATACTCTTCGACGACGCGCCGCACGTCGCGCGGCGAGAAGGCGTGCAGGTCGAGCACGTCCGTGATCTCCAGACGGACTGGCTCGGGGAAAGGATTGAAGGGGTCAACCTCGTCGCCTTCGGGCGCGTCGGACTCTGCGCCAAAGTCGGCGCGCGACGCCGCGTCGTCGGCGTCACGGCGCGGAAAAAGTTTGCGAAACAGGAGGTTGAGCATCATTGAAATAACTCCACGTCGGTTGCCGGCGGCGGCCGCCGCCGAACGCCTTGACTCTGGCCCGCGCCCACCTTAAACTCGCGATTCTTCAAGGAAAATCATACAACAACGGGCAGGCCAGTGCGCACTCGGGCGCGGGCGGCGGTGCCCGCGCGAGGGGCTGGCAGTCTCCGTCAGCAATCCGCAATTTAACATCCGACCGAAGGAAAGGAACCTGAAGAGATGGGCAGACGAAACAAGATCACGGTGGTGGGGGCCGGCAACGTCGGCGCGACGGCCGCGCATTGGCTGGCGTCGAAAGAGTTGGGCGATGTGGTGCTCGTGGACGTGGTCGAGGGCGTGCCGCA
>DASVES010000313.1:0-15341 GCA_036380435.1 Pyrinomonadaceae bacterium
GCGAGCTTTTCGGCGAGTCACGCGCGAACGGAACGCTGCTGCAAACCAACCGCACCTATTTTCGACAGTTGAGCGTCGGCGGCGATCTGCCGACAAGACGACTCGGCAGTTTCAGCTTTAGAGCTTATGGCGGCACGCAGGTCTTCGATCAAAATTTCACAGCGGTCGCCGCCGACCGGAACAGCGAGACCCTGACGCGGATGCAGCGCGTACCGTCGCAATTCATCGGGCTGACGGTCCAGTGGTCGCGCGCCGTCGGCGCGAGTCAGACGCTGGTTGTCGGTCTTGATACGCGCGAAGTTCGTGGCGCGAGCGACGAGATCGTCTTCGTCCAGAACCGCCCGTCATCGCTCGTCGGTGCTGGCGGGCGCGAACGGACTGTGGGTTTCTTCGTGGAAGACATCGTGCGTTTGACGCCGCGCCTCTTCCTCACGGGCGGCGTGCGCGTGGATCGCTGGCGCGAGTTTGCTGCGCAATCCGCAACGCGCCCGGTCGGGCAAACGGCGGCGACCGTGAACGTCTTTGCCGACCGGACTGAGACCGCCATCAGCCCGCGCCTGTCCGTCCTCTACAAACCGGGCGAGAACATTTCCCTCTCGCTCGCCGCTTACCGGGCATTCCGTCAGCCTTCGCTTAACGAGTTGTATAGAAGTTTCCGCGTCGGCGACGTGCTGACGCTCAGTAATGAAAACCTGCGCGCCGAACGCATGGCGGGCGGAGAGGCCGGCGCAAGCGTCGTCACCTTCAACGGGAGGCTTAACGCGCGCGGAACTTTTTTCTGGGCGGAGATCACGCGCCCCATAGCGAACGTCACGTTGATGGTGACGCCGAACCTCATCACGCGGCAGAGGCAGAATCTGGGTCGCACGCGCTCGCGGGGGTTGGAGCTGGACGCGGAGGCCCGCATCAACGACCGCTGGTCTCTGACGGGCGGTTACCTGTTCGTTGATGCGAGGGTGCGCAGCTTCCCGGCCAACGCGGCCCTCGAAGGACTCCTCATTCCGCAGGTGGCGCGCCATCAGCTCACCTTTCAATTGCGCTACACGAATCCGGCGCGCCTCACCGTAGGTTTACAAGGGCGCGCGGCGGGCAGCCAGTTTGACGACGACCAAAACCTGTTTCGACTTGATCGCTTCTTCACCCTCGACGCTCTTGCTTCGCGGCCCGTCGCGGGCGGCGTGGAAATATTCATCGCGGGGGAGAATCTATTCAATCGGCGTTACGCGCTCGGGCGGACGCCGGTGACAACCGTCAGCCCGCCGCTGTTAATTCGTGTGGGTTTGAGGCTGCGCTTTGGCGCGGCACGCTGACGCCGGTCGAGCTGATGAATTCAACACAGACCGGCAAGGTTGTCGTCTACTGACACGGGAGGTTGAAATGAGCGCCGAGAAAAACATGGAGTTGATGCAGACCCTGTTAAGCGAGGGGGAATGAACATGTCTACACGGATGCCTTCCATTTTCTTCGGGCACGGCAACCCGATGAACGCTCTGGCACGTAACACGTGGACTGACGGCTGGGCCGCCATCGGGGGAGAGGTTCCGCGCCCCCGTGCCGTGCTTTGCGTCTCCGCCCACTGGTATCTCCCGGCCACTCTGGTGACTGCCAGCCCTGCGCCGCGCACCATCCACGACTTCGGCGGCTTCCCGCGAAAGCTGTACGAGGTCAAGTACACGGCGCCAGGCGACCCGGAGCTGGCGCGCCGCGTTCAAGAACTGCTCGCGCCGGTCTCAGTCAACCTGGACCAGCGGTGGGGACTTGACCACGGCACGTGGTCGGTGCTCTGTCACGTCTTCCCTGAAGCGGACGTGCCTGTCATCCAACTCAGCATCGACGAGACGCAGCCGGCGGAGTTCCACTACGAAACAGCGAAGCGACTCGGCAGCTTGCGTGACGAAGGGGTGCTCATCGTGGGGAGCGGCAACCTCGTACATAACCTGCACGCCTACGCCTGGGGCCGTCAGCAGGTCGAGCCGCTCGACTGGGCCGTGCGCTTCGAGGAACGAGCGCGTGAGCTGCTGCTCGCCGGCGACCACGGCCCGCTCATCGCCTACGAGACTTTAGGGCGTGACGCCGCCTTGTCAGCTCCGACGCCCGATCACTATTTGCCTCTTCTCTACGTGATGGCGCAACAGAGAGAAGGCGACGAGATCAGCTTCCCGGTCGAGGGATTCGACGGAGGATCAGTCTCTATGCTCTCAGTCAAAATCGGCTAAGTTAGGTTTCGGTACTAATAGCCAGCGCCTTTCCTCTCAGGGGCGGCCACCTGGCACGCCGTCCCATGCCCGAGCACGAGCCACATGAACCAGATCGCGAAGATCGTATACACGATCAGGGCGGCTGTGAGGGGCAGACGGAACCCGCTGGAGAATTGTTGTTTCGCCAGGGCGAGGGCGCCCGTCAGGAAGAGAACACTGTTGCCGAGCGAGACGGGTCTTGAGTAAATTCCCCCGATGATGTTGTCTTTCGCCGTCCAATTCGTCATCGCGAAGCCGAGGTACGTGCCGCCGAGAAGCTGTATCAGGACGGGCAAAGGTTCGACCGCGGGCGAGCCGACAGCCCGCAGCATTTCCGAGGGAGCGAACGACGCGGCAATACCTGCGAGGCCGAGAGCCAGGCTACTTGCCACCATTAATACCTTCGTATTCACGAATTAACCTCCCCTGACGATGGAAATCTAACAAGACGATATGGGGACGACCCGCGAGTGCGCGCGCTGGCCCGACGCGGATGCGCATCCCTCCCGATAGTTCTGCCGGCATCATCTCAATCGCATCCTCGCTCATAATCTTCTCCAATTTCCTGTCCCCACTGCTTCCGCGCGGGACGGTAAAGCTTCAACCTGATGCCCGGCCCTTTCTTGAGGGCCGCGCCGGGCCGCGCACGACCACCACCGAGCAATGCGCGTTCATCGCGACCGCCTCAGAGACGCTCCCCAACAGGAATCGCTTGAAACCCCGCCGCCCGTGTGAGCCGACGACGATCAAATCGGCGGCCCATTTTCGCGCCTCTTCTAAAATGACCTCTTTCGCGTTATCGGAGACTGACACCGCCATGGTCACTTTCAACCCCGCGGAAGCCAGTATCTGTTCAGCGCTTCTGACCGCCTCTTGGGCCTGTTCGTCGTGTCTCACTCTGGAAGGTTTGATCGCCCACGGCTCCTCAACGCTTAGGACCCTGAACTCGCTCCCTTCGGGCCAGGGCCGCCCGGCGAGTGCTTGGGCCGCCGCCGCCGATGTCTCCGAGCCGTCGGTGGCGAGCAGCACCCTCCTCCCGCTCTCCAGAGTGTGCGCGCGGTCTTCCGCCGGGTCACGCACGATCTGAACGGTGCACGGGGCGGCCGCGACGACCGCTCTGGCGACGCTGCCAAGCATCCAGTGTGCCAGGTTCTTGCGGACGTGAGCGCGGACGAAGATCAATTCCGAAGACCACTTCCGCGCGAAAAAAGGGATGAGTTGTCGCGGGTCGCCCCTCGTCACCAACACCTCTGCCGGGATGCCGACCTCTTTCAGGCGCTCGACGGCGATGGTGGTTATTTGCTCCTCCCTCCTCTCCATCTCCCGCTGCACGGTCGCCTTCCCGTAGCCCTCTTCACGCCACACTTCAGGCGGGACGTCCGCGTCCACGACGACTGAAAGTACGTGCGCCGTCGTACCGTCGGGCCACGGGCGCACTCCCACCGCGCCGACGAGCACTTCGGTCGAAACCGCCGAATCCGCCGCAATCAGTAGCTTCATAGTTTAATCCCCTCATCACCACCAGCCCGTGTTCGGGCCGGGGTAAATAGTCACACCGCTGAAACCGATGCGGGCAAAGTCCGCCCGCCGTCCACGCCCAGTGTCTGTCCGACAATATACTTCGCCTCGTCGGAAGCAGGGAACAACATCGCGCAGGCATTATCACCGGGTTCGCAGAGTTTGCCGATGGGAATGGCCTGCCCCATGCGCCGCAGTGATCACCCCCTCACCGATGACTGAGGTCGCCGGGGCCGCGCTCACATCGCGCAGGGTGACCTCGGGGTAAGTGTTAACACCCGAGAACAGCAGGTGCAAACACGCTGGTAGGGGGCGGCGCTTCTTGATAGTTTACGATTAACGAAGAAGGGGAAGGTGATTTTGCATAATAGTTTTCGCAGGGTGATTAGATGAGGAGGCGTAATCAGGGTATGAACGTGTTGACAACAATAACGAGAGCGGAAACAACCTATGTCGAGCAGGACTGGCGGCAGGGCGAGGGCGGCAGAGTATTAACATTCGACATGATGCTCGAAATGCCGCATTCCCCGAAGGTCGCCGCGTTAGGTCGCAGTTCCGAGATCGTCTTCGAGGACGAACAGTACATCGTGAATCATAAAGAAGTTGTCAGGGAGGCACCTCCAGAGTTGGTTCGGCTCGCGCTTAACAGAGCCGGGCGCGCGGCGGAGACTTGGAGTGCCCGAAGCAGGCGACACGGGTCGCCTGCTTCTTTTTCTCCGGTCGGGAATGCGCCGTCTCTTCCCTTTCACAGACCAGTTACACCCACCTTTTGAACACCCGCACGCGAGTTGCCCTTAACGTGAGTCTTCGTCTCTCACGCGGACGACCTTCACCGAGCAGGGGGCGCGGCTTGCGACCCGTTCGGAGACGCTTCCACGTAGGAGCCGCCTGAGTCCCCGACGGTCTTCTGTACCGACTACGATGAGGTCCGCGCCCCACTCATTAGCCTCGCGTGCAATCCGTCTATCGGGTCTTCCCGCGATGACTTCTGCCGACGTCTTCACCCCCGCGCCCGCCAAAATTTGTGCGGCGTCACCTATCGCCCGGTGCGCCCGACGGGTCCCGCCGCCGTCGTACAAGCCGATCTCTTCGATTGAATACGCGAGCGGGTTGACCATGCTCATCACCTTCACTTCCGTCCCCTCGGGCCAGGGTTGCTCGGCGACGGCGCGGGCCGCGACCGCCGCGTGCTCGGAGCCGTCGGTCGCAAGCAGTATCTTCATGTGGCCGTTTGCAACGACCGAGCGATCATCCCTGAAGGCGCGCACGACCTCGACGGAGCAGGGGGCGTCGCGGACGACTGATTTAGCGACGCTGCCCAGCATCCAACTTCTAAAGTCCGTGCGGTTATGCGCCCTGATGAGGATCAGGTCGGCGGGCCAGTTCCTCGCTTCTTGCGGGATAAGCCACTGTGGATCGCCTCGCCTGATCGCGACTTCCGCCGTAATGCCGAGTTCTTCTAATGGCTCGACGGTGAGGGCTGTGATCTGCCCCTCCCTTCTCCTCATCTCCTGATGAACGGCATCTACACGGTAGCCCGCCTCGCGCCACACCTCAGGCGGGATGGCTTCGTCTTCGACGACCGAGAGCACACGCGCCTTTGTCCCGCGCGGCCACGGGCGCGACGCGACGGCGTTCATGAGCATTTCGGTTGTCACGGTCGAATCTGCCGCCAGTAAAAGTCTCATCTCGTCACCACCCTCAACAAACTTATGGGCGCGCCGGGTGGTAGAACTGGCCGACCGTCTCCCAGCGCTCGGTGTCGAACTGGCGGCGTGCGCCGCACCCCATGCACGTCCGATAGGTCTCGCCGTCGCGCGTAAACGGGAGGCTCAACGTCCGGTGCCAGCATCCGAAAACCCGCGCGACTGCTCTTCCCGCCCTGGCGAAGGCAGACGCTAAATCGGGAGACGGACTCCTGCCACTCTGCTCAACTACTGCTTCCATGATTACTCACCTCAAGCATTGCTTAATCAAAACGCACCCCTGAAACTTCCATCAGCACGCCGGCGCGCTCGGCCTCTGGTCGGACGCCTTCCAGCAGAATGCGCACGCCCATCGCCTCACCCGGCTCAAGCGCCGTCTGTCGTGCGGGGACGACTATCACCGTGCGCTCGCGCAAAGCCGATCCCCGCGCGTCCAGAACTGCGCCTCGCATCTCCAGCCCGCTGAGGGTGCGCCGCGTCGTGTTCCTCACGGTCGCGCTCACCTCTACGGCGAGGTCGCCCGGTGGCCGCGGCGCTTCCATCGCAACCGGCTCCTCGACGACGATCTTCTCGCGGAGCTGCTCGAACTCCGGCATCTCAGGCCGTAGCGCCCCCTCCAGTCGGGGCTCAGCGATAGGACTTGCGACGGGCCGCGTCAGAGACAAGTGCATCAACCCCGCCGCCACTAACACGAGCAAAGTTGTGATGATCGCTGCCACGAGTATTAAGGGCCAACGCAGGTCAGGCTCTCTAATCAATACGGGGCCCTGATACGACATGATTCTCCTCCTCCCGTTAATAAAAAATTACCGGCGCTCACGCGCCGCAACGTCTGACCCGGGCCGAACCCTCCTTTGGCGCGACCAGAAACCTGATGTTGAAGCCGTGACCGCAATCCTTGCACACGTGGCGGTCGTTTTCGCGCGCGCCCACGACGAGCCAGACTTGAGCGCATTGCGGGCACTCAACCAACCAGCGCCTTAGAATCTCAGGCCAGCTTTCACCCAGTCTCTTGACGGGTCTGCTTTCCGGCAAAACAACGTGCTTGCTCTTTCTTAACTCCATGTGCTGACTTAACCCCATGTGCTGATCATTCCACCTATGCAGTCTGTGATGTGTTGGAGATCATGTATGCACCTTAGCTGGTTGGCCCTGCGGCAGACAGCGTATTAACACCTAAGGGGCGCGGGTGTTATCACCCTGCGCCCCTTGAAGACCTCTTCATATTGGGGAAATTTTTAGAGGGCGGACGACGACGCCGTCGGCGTGGCGGCGTGGCCGAGTGGCGGGGTTCAATCGTGCTGCTTGTGCTCCCTGACGTGGAGCGCAAGCTCAACGCGGTTGCTCAGACTCTTTTTATCGAGGATGCGGCTGATGTGACCCTCGACCGTCCTCAGACTGAGGTGGAGTTCGGCGGCGATCTCTTTGTTTGAAAGCCCGCGCGCGACCGCCTCGGCGACGCGCCATTCCGCATCGGTTAAATCTTCATCACGCACCAGCTCAACATCGTCCGTCTCCTGCTCCCCGAACATCCGCGCAAGGTCTGAGTGAGTGCGCTGCACACGGTCGAGAATGCTCTTGACGACGGCGACCAACTCCTCCGGCTCGAACGGCTTCGTGAGGTAGGCGTCCACGCCGGTGCGGAATCCGGCGATGCGGTCGGCGGTCTCGTCTTTGGCCGTTAGGAAGACGATGGGGACGAGACGCGTGCGCGGGGCGGAGCGGAGGTTACGGGCGAGCGCGTAGCCGTCCATGCCCGGCATGCGGATGTCGCTGATGATAAGGTCGGGCAGCGCCTCGGCAACGCGCACCATAGCTTCCGCGCCCCGACGGGCCGTCACCACCTCGTAGCCTTCAGCCCGCAGCGTCTCCGAGACCGCGAGCAGGAGGCTCGGATCATCGTCAACGACCAGTAACTGTTTTGACATTTCTATCCTCCACTTCGGGCTGCTTCCGGCATCCCCCGTCACGCCATACCGGCAGATGGAGCGTGAACGTGCTCCCGCGCCCGACTTCCGATTCGACGCTGATCTTGCCTCCCATCTGCTCCATCACGTTGCGGCCCAAATATAGCCCGAGGCCGACGCCGGACACGTCAGCGTCCTCCAGAAACTCGGCGTCCGTCGTGGCGTTTCGCATGGCCTCGGAGTGCGTCGCCGGGCGACCGCGATGAAACTTGTCGAAGAGAACCGGCATGTCCTCAGGAGGGATGCCGCGCCCGTTATCCGTCACGCTGATCAGAACCTCGTCGCCGTCTGCGCGAGCCGACAGCTGGATGCGCCCGCCGTCAGGTGTGTACTTGATGGCGTTCTCGATGATGTTCGACAGCACCCGGCGGAGCGCCTTCGGGTCGGCGCACACGTTTGAAATGTCTTCGACAGGTTCGACGCGGAGTTCATGGCTCCTCTTCTCCGCCGCCCTTGCCTCCGACTTGACGACGGACGAGACGAGTTCCGCGACATCCACGCGCTCGTGCGTGATGCGGAAGACTCCTCCCTCGAGGCGCGACAGGTCAAGCAGGTTAAGCACCAGATCAATCTGCCGGTCGCATTCGACTGAAATTGTATCCAGGTACTCGCGCCGCTTCGCGTCATCCAACCCGTCGCGCATCAGGAGTCTCGTCAGCGCCTTGATCGTCGTCAGAGGCGTGCGCAGCTCGTGTGAGACGCTTGAGACGAAGTCCGACTTCAAGCTGTCTAATTCAGCCATGCGCGCCTCTCTCTGCTCCAGCCGCTCAGCCATCGCGTTGAAGCTCACTCCGAGGCGTGAAATCTCGTCGGCGCCAGCGTCGGGCGCTCGCGCCGAGAAGTTCCCCTCCCCGAACCGCTGCGCGGCGAAACCGAGGAGGCGCACGGGCCGGGCGATGCTCCGCGCGACGAGGAGCGCAGCCGTCAAAGTGCCGAAGACGACGGCCAAACTGACCAGCGCGTAAGTGGTGAGCTGACGCCTCGCGGGCGCGTAGAGGGCCGCGCTCGGTACGCCGACCATCGTCACGTAGCCCGTGCGGCCTGCGTGCGCCAGTCCGTACGTGCGCTCGACGCCATCGATGGTGCTCGTGACGGTGACGACCGCAGTCGCCCGGTCGCCGAGCGCGGATAACACTCCGGCGTCGCTCAGATCAAGGCCGAGAGCGGATTCCGGCGTCTGGCTGCGGTAGACGACGCGGCGGTGCGAATCGAGCAGGGTGATGACGAGTGCGCGTTCCGGTAAGGCGATGCCGTGGAAGAGGTCTCCAAGAGCCTTACCGTCAACACGTGCGATACAAGCGCCGCCGCCCTCCATTGGAGCCGCGACGGCGAGAACATACCGGCCCTCTCCACGCGTCCAGTCCGTTTCGATGGCGGCCTCCCCGCCGTGCGCCTCCGCGATCAGCCTCTCTGCGACGCCTGCCGGAAGACTTTCAGCGTCCGAGGGGAACGCCGCCACGACCCTTCCGCCCGCATCGAGGGCGCGCACGTCAATCCAGTGCGGGCGCCGGGCCGTCGCCGCGCGCAAGTCGGCTTCGAGCGCCGCCGCGTCCGTGAAGTGTCCGGCGGGGTAAGAGGCGATTGTGATGAGCGGTTGCCGCTGAGCGTCGAGCCAGCGGTCGAAGACGACGGCCGCCAACTCCGCCTGTTGTTCCAGAGACTCGTTGAGCTGTTGTTCTTTCGCGCCCCACACCACCCACAGCATCGCGAGGCCGAGGAGGACGAGCGGGACGGCCGCGCCCAGCGCCAGTGCAAGTAATCGCCCGCGGATGCTCAACCGTCGCCTCCAAGTCCTCAGCTCAGTCCTGGTCTATTTTCTTCTCAGTATAACAAATCGTCCAGACTTCCATGACAAGAGAAAACACCTGCGTTCGGTACGTGATAACACTCTCGCCCTTGACCGACGAACTAACTACGATTGGCAAATCAAACGCGCGCCCATCATGAACGATACGGGTGTGGTGATTATGGACTGGGGTGTCAATAGTAGGGCCGTAAGAGGGAAGGCAATCATGGACCATCTCAGGAACGGGCGGCAGTCTTCATTCGGGGAATCTTCGCGCGCGGCTGAGTTGCCCGGCTCTCGCCGCGCAGATCGGTGGGCGGTGATTTTGGCGGGCGGGGACGGCACACGCCTTCGACCGTTGACACGCTTGATCGCGGGCGACGAGCGCCCCAAGCAGTTCTGCCCCGTGATCGGCGATCAAACACTCCTCGACCAGACGAGGAACCGTGTCGCGCTGGCGGTCCGACCGGACCAGACGATATTCGTCGTCACGCAACATCACGCGCGTTTCTACAAGCCGCTTCTGGGCGATGTGCGGCGGCAGCAGTTGGTGGCCCAACCTAAGAACGTGGGAACGGCATCGGCCATTCTCTACGGTTTGCTACGCCTCTCACAGGTTGCCCCGTCGTCCTCTGTAGCCTTCTTCCCGTCGGATCACTATTTCTCCGATGACGACCGCTTCATGTCCCACGTCGAATCCGCTTTCGAGGCGGCGCAGGTGTGTGAGGACCTGGTAATTCTGCTGGGCATCCAGCCGGACGGCCCGGAGGTAGAGTATGGATGGATCGAGCCGGCTTCGCCGGGCCTGATGAAGAACCCGGACGCGCTTTGTCGGGTTCACCGCTTCTGGGAGAAGCCGACTACGCACATGGCCCACGCGCTCATGGACATGGGTTGCCTGTGGAACAGTTTTGTGATGGTGGGCCGGGTTTCCGCTTTCCTGGAAATGATCCGCCGGGCTGCGCCGGAACTCTACGGGCGCTTCGACGCAGTCAGGCCAGTGCTTAATACCGCTGACGAGGGAAGGGCGATAGACGGGCTGTACGCTCAACTCCGTGAGACTAACTTCTCACAACAGGTGCTGGCCGCGCGTCCCGAAGACTTGGCCGTACTTCCCGTCAGCGGGTTGAGATGGAGCGACTTGGGGCAGCCCGGTCGCGTCTTGTCCACGATGGCCGACATTGGACTTGAGCCCTCTCGCGGAGCGGTTCTAGGATTTAGTCACGCCGCCGAAAGCCGCGGCCAGAGGGTGAATCTGTTGACCAGGGATCGGGAGGCGCTCACGAGGTGATATTTCGGACAGGCGGGACATTCTATCGCGGGGCGTCTGCCGTCGAGATCGCGCGCGCGCTTGAGCGCGACGCGGCGGATTACCCTCGCCCCGGACAAACGCTTCGACAATTCCTGCTCTGGTCGCTCAACCACTTGCTAGACCGCGTGCCGCCGCGCGAACTGGATTTGAGCGACAGGCTGGATGATGAGGCGCTCGCGTTCAGCTACCTTTGTTTATGCGACGAGTACGACGCGGGCGAGTTAACAGTTGAGCCGTAGGGACCATTGAATTGACTATCGCCCACCCTCTCACGCTCCGACCATAAAAATATAAATAAGGCCTCATGCTACATAGAGAATTCTGCCAGGGCGGCGCGTGTAAACACGTGGGATTTTCGGGTGTTAACACCCTGGCAGCTGTCAGGCTCGTCAGCTAATGTAGTTTCCTGCGCCTGATTTACTGGTGCGCGGTCACAAGACGGATTAAGCTTCCGCGCAAAGGAGTCAACAGATGAACACCACCCAACCCCATCCAAGTTTTTTCGACAATGTTTCTCTCTATTTCGACCATGCGGCTTCTTTCACACAACACCCTGAGGGGCTGCTCGATCAGATCAAGGTCTGCAACAGCGTTTACTCATTCCAGTTTCCTGTTCGCACACAGCGCGGCATCGAGGTCATCACGGGCTGGCGTGCCCAGCACAGCCACCACAAGCTGCCCGTCAAAGGCGGGATCAGGTATTCGGAGGACGCCAACGAGGACGAGGTGAAGGCGCTGGCCGCATTGATGACCTACAAGTGCGCCGTGATGGACGTGCCGTTCGGGGGCGGAAAGGGCGCTGTCAAGATCAACCCGAAGAACTACACGGTCGAGGAGTTGGAGCAGATCACGCGCCGTTACACCTCCGAGCTGATTAAGAAGAACTTCATCGGCCCCGGCGTTGACGTGCCCGCACCTGACTACGGGACCGGGCAGCGCGAGATGTCTTGGATCGTTGACACCTACGCCGCGTTCCATCCCGGTCAGATAGACGCGCTCGCGTGCGTCACAGGAAAGCCCGTGTCGCAGGGCGGCGTGCGCGGGAGGCTCGAAGCTACGGGGCGCGGCGTCTTCTTCGGCCTGCGCGAGGCGTGCGGCGACGGTGAAGACATGAAACGGCTCGGCCTCGACAGGGGGTTGGAGGGCAAGCGCGTCGTCGTGCAAGGGCTGGGGAACGTCGGCTATCACGCGGCGCAATTCTGCCAGCAGGGCGGAGCGGTCATCACGGGGCTCGCGGAGTACGAGGGCGCAATCTACAGCGCGAAAGGCTTGGACTTAGAGGCCGTGATGAAGCACCGGAAGGAGACCGGCTCGCTCCTCAACTTTCCGGGAGCGAGCAACCTCGGCAGCCGTGAGGAGGCGCTTGAGCTTGAGTGCGACATCTTGATTCCGGCGGCGCTCGAAAACCAACTCACGGAGGAGAACGCGGGGCGCGTCAAGGCGAAGATACTGGCCGAGGCGGCCAACGGGCCGACCAGCGCCGGCGCCGAAGAGATTCTCCTGCGCAAGGGAGTGCTGGTCATCCCGGACATTTATCTGAACGCCGGCGGAGTCACCGCCTCGTACTTCGAGTGGCTGAAGAACCTCTCGCACGTCCGCTTCGGCAGGATGGGCAAGCGGTTCGACCAGACGACTTTCGAGAACATGCTGCGGGTGGTGGAAACGACTACGGGGAAGAAGCTCTCCGACGAGGAGATCAAGAGGATCGCGCGCGGCGCGGACGAGATCGACCTGGTCAATTCGGGTCTTGAGGAGACGATGGTGGTCGCCTACCACCAGATTCATGAGATATGGAAAGCGGACTCGAAGATTCCGGGCCTGAGGACCGCGGCTTTCATCAGCGCGATAAATAAGATCGCCACCTCTTACGCCGAGTTGGGCATTTTCCCGTGAGCGCTGAAAGCGGGACGTAGCGGTCCGATGCTCAGGCAGCATCGGGGCAATAGAGTTAATAAGAACAACGCGGGGTGAATTCGATGATGAAAAGCGGTGAGCACAAAATAGCAACGGCAGATGCCGGCAACGGGCAGTATCCGGTCGAGGACGTGGAAAGCTCCGAACCGTTAGAACTGGAGGTCGAACGCTTACAAGAGGAGTTGGCGGCCGAGCGCGAGCGGGGCCTGCGTGCGCTGGCGGAATTTGACAACTACCGCCGGCGGGTGAGGCGCGAGAGCGCCAGCGCAGAAGAAGCCGGAAAGCGCGACATCATCCTCGCGCTACTCGATGTGATGGACGACTTCGACCGCGCCCTCGCGCACGTCAGCGATGCTCCCGACGCGGTGGCCGACGGGTTGAGGCTGATTCACCAGCGTTTGAGCCGCGTACTCGACTCAAACGGGGTCACTCCTTTCCAAAGCGCAGGAGAGCAGTTCGATCCGACGGTGCACGAGGCGATAAGCGTGGTCGAGAGCGACGGACACGAGTCCGACACGGTGTACGAGGAAGAGCGTCGCGGCTACCTCTGGAACGGCGAATTGCTCCGCCCTGCGCGCGTCATCGTCGTCAGGTGAGAGCACGTCTCAGCTCACAAAGGCTTTGAGTCAACAGTGACAGCTGATGTAAAAGTAGACGCACTTGATGCCGGAGGTCGGCGATCAGCGATGAGCGGCGGGGCACAGGTGAAGAGTGACGATCTGCCAGCGCCCCTGCCGCCTCGCGTACATGCGGAAAAATTTGTAGGTGCCCGAAAAATCTCGATCTCTGTACTGCCAATTCGCCGTTTCACTTCCAAAGATCACACCCGCCCCTCCGTAGACGCGCACAGTAGCGTCGTGGGGTTCGAGCGATTCCACCCTGACCTCACCCGCTACAATGTCGGCGATAAACTGCTCCTTATCATCGCCCTCGAACGGATACGCGAACATGAAGTCGTCCGCCATGATACGGTCAAGCGCTGCTCTGTCGCGCTGCGCTAAAGCCTTGGCCCATTCGTCATTCACCCGCCTTAGTTCCTGTTCAACTTGGGGATCGGTCGCTGCTTGGCGGCCTTCATCTGGGCTAACCATGAGCGCGCCTCCTTTCGGGGAACTGTGTCGCAGTGCCTTTTATACCAACCGACAGGGCAAATCAATAAGTACATGTGCGAGCATGGGCACTGGGGTGACTTTTGCATCAGAACCATCACCTGATTCAAAAGTCGTGCAAGTCTTGCACTTTTGCATCAAAGCACTCACAAAGGTTAAAGCGGCAGAATCAAATTGAACTCTCAGTAGCGATTTCACTCAGCGACCCGTGAGCAACTCATAATAAGCGGTGATGCCGTTGAGGATGAACTGCACGGCGAGGGCCGCCAGGATGATGCCCATGACGCGCGTGACGATGTGCACTTTGCCTTCGCCGATGCGCGCCATCAAACTCCCGCCGAGCCGCAGCATGATGAGCGAGACCCCGTACACAAGAACAACTGCTAAACCTAACGCGACGAGGCGGCGGGTGTCCCCGTTCGCTTGGGCGGTGAGCAACAGGATGGTCGCAATCGCGCCGGGTCCCGATAGAAGCGGAATCGCCAGTGGAAAGATCGCAATGTCTTCTCCGGCCGTCGGGCGCTCCTCTCGTTCCGGCGCTTGGAGTCCGCCGCGATGACCGAAGAGCATCGGCAGGGCGGTTGCAAACAGCAGCACGCCGCCGCTGATCGCAAAGGCGTGAATCGTCACGCCCAAATATGAAAGCAAGCTGCGCCCGGCGACGAGGAAAAACAGCGCGACGAGGAGGGCGATGATCACCGCCCGCTTCACGGTCGCGCGCCGTTTCGCGGCGTCCGCCCCTTCGGTGAGCGCGACGAAGATCGGCACAACTCCGGGCGGGTCAACCACCACGAGGAGTGTGACGAAAGCCGTCAGACCGAACCGTACCAGCCCTTCGTCCATCAGACCTCAACACAAGGTCGCAAGGTTTACGCGCATCGTAACCCGAGCGCCGCGGACTCTGCACGCCGCATCTTCAGCGCTGCTCATTGCCGGGTAGGCTTTCGCTTCTTTGTGGGAGAGGCGGGAGTATCGACCGCCGAGTTATCCTGCGAAGCTGATAGTTGTTTACCCTCGCCCTCATGGCCGCTCGCCGGTGTGCTCTCATCCACACCTGTCGGGTCGGCGGAAATCCTCCCGCCCTCGTTCTCCCACCGGTCAAGTACCTTCTTCTTCAGACGCTTTCTGGCAATCGGATCCGGCATCGCCGTGTTCTCCTTTCCCAACTCATTGTCTCATAATTCTCCCGGCGTTTCGCTGTGCGGGCGGGCGTTACTCACTCATCGCCGCGCGCCTGCTCACCGTCCGACGTGCGGACGTGGTTAAGTCATCGGGTTGTTGCGGCTGCGCGTCTTGCCGGGCGGGGCGATTGCTTTTCCGTGAACGCATTTCAAGCCACGCCACGCCGCCGAAAAAGATGAGTATGCCGAGTGCGACAACGATAATTGCGCTTAGATCCATGATTGCCTCCTTCAATAATTTATGGTGTCTCCTTACAACGCCCCGTTCGTCGCGAGCGTTTCTTTTGCTCGTTAGCAACTTAGCCGAAAGATAAGACAGGAGATAGCGTGAAAACACCTGTCCTTGATGGGTGATGACACGGCTGCTCGCCGGCTTTACGATGGTCGTACTCGTCACCAGTAACCGCTCACTTCCTTCAATCAATAATTCGGGTGTTAACACCTACGGTTTTTAGGTGTTAACACGCTGCCCCGAATCAAAGGCCGTCGTCTAATATTTAGACATTCATTGATCGTCGCGCGCGGGCTTCGGAGGCGGTGCGACCGTAGGAGGCGGCAGGCCCGGGGGGGACGGGCCGGGTCGCCGCGGGCGGCCACCGCAGGGCAGGGCG
>DASVES010000314.1:0-11033 GCA_036380435.1 Pyrinomonadaceae bacterium
GCCGCGTGGAAACTCCTTCGTAAAAAAGCGGAAGGCGCGCCGCTCACCCTCGCGAGGGGTGTGCGGCGCGCCTTCCGGCGACGGCCGCGTCGGCTAGCGACGCCGCGGCCTTTTTTTACGGAAGCGCCTCGATGGTGATGAAGACGCGATAGTCGCCTATCTGTTGGACGCCGAACAGGAAGTTGACGTTGATGTGAGCCCCGTGCGCGAGCGGGGTGCCCACCGTGATGGTGCCGGCCGAGAGCGTCGAGTTGAGAGCGCCGCCGTTGGTCACGGCGTCGGACGGCGGTTCGAGCTGAAGGCTCTCGACCGTGACATTCCCGCCGCTGGTGCTCACCAGTATATTTCCGGTGTTGTGTAACGCGCGGTAGTCGGCCTCGGTGGCGAGGCGGTTGTTGAGCGTCGTGATCTCGCTGATGCGGAAACGCAGGCGCGTGATGGGGCCGCCCGTGTTGTTGGTGTACTTCCTCCTGAACTGCACCGTGCCGAGATTGGACTTCGTGTTGTCGCACCCAGGGCACGACGCGCGGGACGTGCGGACGCGATTGGGCACGAGCGTCGAGCCCTGCGTCGGGTCGAGGAGCGTCTCGATGAATTGACTGAACGACTTGAAGACGGGACTCGCGAGGTTCTGCGGCCCCGGCGCGCCGAGGGCGGAGACGCGGGTGCTGAACGTCCCGGCGGTCGTGGAGACGAAGGTGAAGTCGGCGTTGTTGTCGCCGGTGTCCTGCGGCAGTCTGGTGAGCGTCGGGACCTTACGCACGAAGCTGTACTCGCCGTTGACGGTGATGCCGCCGGTGCCCGCGCCGCCCGGCGTGATGACCGTGCCCTCGAAGAAGAGGGCGTCGCGGTTGTCGAAGCCGGCGGAGTCGATGCGTGTCCCGGCCGTCGGGGTCGCCCCGGCGAAGAAGCCGATGCTGGAGCCGTCAACGATGCCCGTGCTCAATGTCCCGTTTGAAGCGGCGACCGCGGCGAGACTGTAGCTCGCGCCGGTGATGAGATAGTGGCCGCGCCCCGGAATGACCGTGGTGTTGCTGGCGAGCGCGCCGGGGACGGTGAATCTCAAATTCTGAGCGCCGGCGGCGGTCAGCGCGTGGAGCGTGTAGCCGCTGATGTCGAGCGGCCCGTTCGTGTTGTTGTACAACTCGACGAACTCGTCGGCCGCGTCGCCCGCGCCGCGGAAGCGGAACTCGTTGATGAGCACCTGTCCGGCGGTCGCGGCGGGCGCGAGCGGCGGGGTGACGGTGATGGTGGCCGTACCCGAAAGGCTCTGCCCGTCGGGGTTGGTGATGGTGACGGTCTGCGAGCCGAGCGACGCGCCGACGGTCGAGACGTTGAGCGTCACCTGTGTCGGGCTGTTGTAGGTGGTGCTGTTGACCGTCACGCCGCCCGTGACGCTGGCGCTGATGTGGTTGAAGGGCAGCGCGGGCGGCGCGAGGTTTGCGCCCGGATCGTAGAAACCGGAGCCGGAGACCTGCGTGCCGGTAATCACCACGTTGGTTGAAGGCGTATTCTGGGGGACGCTTAAGGGGACGCCGGCGGTCGGCGTCGCCGGGGGCGGCGCGTTGAGCTTGGCGACGCGAATGCCGTAGGTGCCCGTCCCGTTGCAGTACTCCTGAACCGTCCACATCGTCATGTCGTCGAGCGGGTCGAGGCTGGTGAAGGAGTAGTCGCCCCAGCGGCGCGGGCTGCCCGGATCGCCCGGCGGGTTATAGGCCGTGGTGCTCGCCGTGTAGATGTTCACCGCGCCGAGTGTGCCGAGGGTGTCGCCGACGAGCCGGCCGTTGGTTGCGGCGTCGGCGCGGAAGGGCGTGCCGGAGGTGCTGTAGCCGAGCGCGGCGTGGCCCTGCCCGGAGACCATGATGGACGGAATAAAGTATTGGCGCGCGGCGGCGAGCGTCGCGGCGGAGTCGAAGATCGTGCCCGACTGGTTGACGGTCGGTGTGCCGGTCGTCGGCGGCACGATCAACTCATACCAGCGGACGGCGTCGCGCCGTTGCGCGCTGGTGCCGGATGCGACGCCCGTAGCAAGTACCGAGATGGCGTGCGCTGTCCACAGGCGGCCCGCACGGATGTGCGCGGCCATGAGGCGGTCGTCGAGCGCGTCGAGGTTGCCGGTCGTGCCCGTGCCGCCGGAGTCGCCGAGGTGATCGACGCTTCTGGGGAAGGAGGTCGCGGGGACTGTGATGGAGATGTTGGCGGAGATGGTGGGCGTCGTGCCCGGCGTGGCGATGCGGCGCATGATGAGCCGGCCGAAGGCGGCGGCGCTGGCGCCGATGTAGTAGCCTTCGGTGGCCGCCGGGTCGTAGTTGTCCACGCCGCGCGGCTCGAACGGCCCGTCCGTGCCGATGAGGTCGCGGAAGGCGGTCGTGACTACGGGGCCGCCGCTCAGGACGGAACTCTTGCGGATGACGAAGGCCGTGGTGTTGTTGAAACCGCCGGACGCGGCGCCGAACTCGTCACAGCCCGTATAAAGGGCGTTGGCGTCAACGCCGAGCGACGGGTAGTCGCAAAAACCGCCCGAGTCGCCGCCGCCGACCGTGTTCTGCTGGACGAAGTAGAACGTCCAGACCGTGCCGGCCGAGATGACGCCGGCGCTGGCCGCGTCGGAGACGGCGAGGAGGATGCGGTTCGGGGTGTCGCCGATGTCGTTGGCGCTCGGCACGTCGATGATGAGCAGAAACCAGCGTCCCGTCAGGCGGTCGTAGCGCACCTGCGGGTCGCTCGTGAAATTGATGGCGAGCGGCGGCGGCGCGGGCGTCATCACGGAGGCGAAGAAAACGTCGGAGTCAACGTTGATGACGCCGTCGGCCGCGCCGGTCGTTTTGTTGAAAGTCCGAAGCCGCCCATTGAGGAAGACGAAGAACTGCGCGGGGCCGATGGCGCCCATCGTGTCGGGCGGGAACGCGCCGGTCTCGGTCGGGCCGGTCACGGTGTCGAAGTTCATGCCGATGGTTTGCGGCGCGAGGGGGGCCGGCGCGGCCGCGGCCTCCTCGCCCTCACCACTTTTAGCTCGCGTTCTGACGGCCGGGCCTTTCGGCGGGGCGGCCGAGATGAAGGGCCAACTCGCCACGGCTGGCGCGTTCGGGTCTTGCGGGCGTCCGGTCTTGTCAATCTTTTCCTTGTGCTTGATACCTTTGCCGACTCTCGGCGTCTTGGCCGGTCTGGTGTCGGCGACGGACTGCTCCGTCATGATCTCGTCGGAGGTCTTCTGCAATCCGGCTTCGCCTACCCACGGCACGCCGATTCTCTCGCCGTCCTGACCCGCGGGGGCCGGGCGGCCGAGGCGGATGCCCTCCTGCTGCGCCCCGGCCTTTAAACGGGCGCGGGCGGCCCCTTGCTTCTCCCGCTCACTCTTCCGAGACGCGGGGGCGGCCGTGGGCTGTTTTGCCTCGCCGGTGGCGGTGCGGATGGAGGTGCGCCTCTGGGCGAAAGCGGGCGAGACGGTCGAGGTCAGCAACATCGCGCACAACGCCAGCGCGACATATCCGCGCGCGGACGAACCTGACCTGTGGGAGTGGGGGAGCAAGCTTTTCATAAATCTCCTTTTGATTCCTCCGGCTATGTAATGGCTCGCGTGTGTGAGCCGTTCGGTCCTTGGCGCTGACAAGGAAAGTTAGGGATGACTCGATAGCGCGGAAAGTGATGGGCGAGAAACTGTTGAGGATAGGCAAGAAGGAAACGGCGGTCGGAGCGAAATCTTATGACGCGAAGCCAGCCGTCTGCGGCGCTCCGGCAAAAATGGCGCGAACGAAGATTACCTTCAGCTCTCGCGTCGTGTCAATTTAATGTCGTATTGATGGCGGATTTAATTCCCACACTGATTCGAGGCTTCGGGCACGACCCCGTACAGCGCGATGCCTGCCGCCAGTGAGCATCCCACCGGCCGCGAGGGCTTGGTCAGCGACACTTCCTGAGGCGCCCCTCTCGGCCCCGCGTCAGCGTGAAGACGCCGACCTCCTGCGACGTATCGGTGAGGGTGACGGTGAGCATCATCGTCGGCCCGCTGACCTGTCCGGTGTAGCGCGCCGGGCGGCTCGGGGGAGCCTTCCCCAAGCGGATGGGGCCGGGGCCTTCCCTGACGTGGTGGCCGGCCACGTCGAAGCGCCCGGCGTCGTCCGGGTCGAGCGGCGCGTCCATCGTCCCGTGCGCGCAGTCGTATTCGATGTCCGCGCCGCCCTCGCGCACCACGAGGCGGATGTGATCGCCGCCCCACGTGTCGTCCGAGGCGCGCGCGTCCTTTCTTTCCTGTGAGTCTTCCATTTTCGCTTTCGGGTTGGCGTTGTCGTCGCGGTTGGCCGCGGGCCGCGCGCGTTGCTCCGAAACGTTGCCGTTGGCGACGCCGGCCGCGCCGCCGCCGGGAACAACGTCGCCGGCGCGGCAGGAGCCGCTTTGCAGGGCGGCGGCCAGCAGCAGCGGAAGACAGGCGAGCGCGTGGGGCGCGTTTCCGACCCGGAACATGAGCGCAAGTATCTCACAAACGGGGCGCGCCGGTGACGCCGGGTTGCATCTGGTCGGTGGATGACTTAAAACATAAACGGTCTGGGCAGCGAGTCCGCAACCAACTCCAAGCGTTGTGGGCCTGCGACTCCAGACCCAAATTTTCTTTATCATGGGTTTACAAGATGTTCGTCGAAAGTAAGACCAAGACCAAGCTGCTGCGGCAGATGGGCGAGGCCATCAAAGACTTCGGGATGATCGAAGAGGGCGACCGCGTGATGGTCTGTCTTTCGGGCGGCAAGGACAGCCACGCGTTGCTCGACCTCCTGCTCGACGTGCAGAAGCGCGCGCCCGTCTCCTTCGAGATTTTCGCCGTCAACCTCGACCAGAAACAGCCGAACTTTCCCGCGCACGTGCTCCCTGAATACCTGGAAGGGCGCGGCGTCCCCTTCCGCATCGTCGAGCGCGACACCTACTCGGTCGTCAAGCGGCTCGTCCCCGAAGGCAAGACCTACTGCTCGGTGTGCGCCCGCCTGCGCCGCGGCATCCTCTACCAGACGGCCGTCGAGGAAGGCTGCACGAAGGTCGCGCTCGGCCACCACGCCGACGACATCATCACGACGTTTCTCCTCAATCTCTTCTTCGTCGGACAGCTCAAGGCGATGCCGCCCGTGCTGCGCTCCGACGACAATCGGAACACCATCATCCGCCCGCTCGCTTACTGCCGCGAGGCCGACCTCACGGAGTACGCCGCGCAGAAAGAGTTCCCCATCATCCCCTGCGACCTCTGCGGCTCGCAGTCTGATCTCAAGCGCGCGCGCATGAAGCGGCTCATCTCGGAGCTGGAGCGCGAGATTCCCCACGTCCGCGCCTCGATGCTCACGGCGCTGACCAACATCACGCCCTCGCACCTGCTCGACCCGAACTGGTTCGACTTCAAGAATCTGCGCGCGGCCACCGGCGACGTGGAGGCCGAACTCGACATCGCCATCGGGCACGCCGACCCCAGCCACGGAGAGCTTCGGCCGGCGCTCGTCTCAATCGGCTAGGGGGACGGGTGGGCGACGATGGCGACGGCCGCGACCAAACACAAAGAACTGGACTGGGGAGCCTTCCCCGCGGGCGCCGTCATCGAGTATGAGACGCAGCTCTGTCTCGCCTGCATCTTCAACATCTTCACCAAGCAGTTCGGCGTCGCCCCGCGCACGGCCTACACGGAGATCAAACGTCACAGCCCGTCGGTCGAGGAGTTGACGACGCGCGAGCCGGCGCGCCCCTACTTCGACTCCGCGGAGAAGCATCCGCACTGTCCACACTGCGACTCTACGAAGCGTTGGCACGCGCGCCTGACGACCTACCGCATCGAAGGCGGTAAGACGACGGACGCCGCGCGCCGCGCGCTCGTCAAGAAGCTGCCGAAATCAGAAGGACAGTTTGAGGTCATGGAGAAGAAGGCGACGGCGAAGGCTGTCTTCTTCGAGTGGCTCGACGACTTGGGCCGCGCGCTGGACTTTGAGGACGACCGCTCATGGATGCTGGAAGCGACGCGCGCCTACCTCCAGCGGCGCGAGCCGAAGACCGACTGGGCCGAAGTCTTCGACGGCGTCAGGCAGGTGCGCCGCTCGCAGCGTCTCGAAGAGGGCTGGGAGCGCGACGGCAATCGTCTCTTCATCTCGCCGCCGCTCTACAACGACGTGCTGCTCGTCCAGTATCTCGTCAGCCGCTCGCACCGCCACGGCGGGCGCACCTTCGAGGGCCGTCTCACCCTCGTCGAACTCGTCCGCCGCCTCCGCTACAGCGGCCACCTCGAAGCCCACGGCATCACCGACCGCGACCAGTTCGAAGTCCTCGAACAACTCGTCGAACAACTCACCGGCGGCGACGCGGCCGTCAAACTCCACTACGTCATCGACCGCCGCGACCTCCTCGAAAAAACCAAGGACGTTTACGCCCGCTACGCGGGCTGAAGGGGTAAGGGGTAAAGGGTAAGGGGTAAAGGGGAAGGGGTAAGGGAAACGCATTCGCGCCTTCTTCCCTTACCCCTTCCCCTTTACCCCTTACCCGTTTCCTTCCCTACCGGCGCACCTTGTTGAAGTGCAGCCGCAGCGGCTCGGCGAGTGAGATGTCCCACAGCTCGAAGATGGCGTGGCGCGGGTTCTCGATTTTCACCAACTCGAAGACGCCCGCGCTGCCCGAATGTTGCCGCGTGCCCGCGCGGTCGTAGAGGTAGCGGCTCGCCTCGTCGGCGGTCGGGCTTCGCTCGCTCCTCTGCTCGGCGAGCGCCTCGACGGCGTAGGACTTCAGGAGCTTCGGCCAGTAGCGCGCGAAGAGACCGGGACTGGCGAAGACATCGGCCCAGACCACCTCGCCGTTTCGGGCGACGACGACGCCGACGACACCCGGCCCCAACAGACGCCCACGGAGCGCGCCCACGTAGCTCTCCACGCTGTCGGCGACCTTCTTGCTGGCGTAGACCTGCTGGTAAGTGTCCGTGCCGCTCCCGGTGCCGAGCTTCGCGTTGTTCTCGCCGACCTCTTTCCACACCTCGCTCTGCTGCTTCTTGTCCTGCGCCGCCGCGCGCAACGTCGGGTGCGCCACCGCGCCGAGGCTGTAGAAGTTTTCCGACTTCCGCGCGCCCGACGGTGCGATGACCGGCGCAGGCGCGGCACCGCCGCCGCCGCCGCCGCTCGCCTCGGCCGACGTGCGCTGGCTCCAACGCCCGTGCTCGACGCAGAAGACGCTCAGGCTGATGGGGACGCTGACGGGCGGGATGACGACATCATCCTGAACTATCCGGTCCTGCTTGCCGCCGACGATCACCTCGCCCGCGAGCAGCATGAGCTTCCTGCCCGACCGGTTGGTGAGCGACAACTCGTTGACGCTCGCGTTGTCAGAACGCATCGACGCCTGCTGCACGGCGGCGCTGCCGCGCCCCGACGGGCGGCGCTGAAGAGTCGCCGCGGTGTCGCCGCCGCCGCGCTCGGTGATGATGACCGTGCCGGCGCGGATGCCCTCGTCGAGTGTGATGTAGGCGTCGGCGTCGGCCGTGGCGCCTCTTGAGTAGACGGGGAACAGCGTGAGGTTCTTGTAGCTGATGGGACGGCCGACGGACTGTGTCTGCCAGCCCGACTTCTTCGGCGGCCCGTCGCCCGTCGGCAACGCCGCCGCGGCCCCCGCCAACATCAACACTGAAAGGCACAGCGCCAGCCACCCCCGCGTCGAAACAAAACTCGATTTCATAATCTTCCTCCTCGGATTTCCGTTGTCTTTGTTGGAGGTCGGCCCCGAACACATCGGGACGGCGGGCGCGAGGGGCCTGGCCGCCTGCGGCAGTTCGATCCGTGGCTTCTCACCGATCAAACACACGACCCTTGTTACACGGGCTGAACGCGCGTTGGCCGGGACTCTTGCGTGACGTGGAAAATTTTGTCGTTGACTGTGAGCAACAGTACCGCGAGCGGTAGCGAGCGGGTCTGCCTGCAATGACGGCTCGCCTCGCGCGTGTCCGACCCGCTCGCTACCGCTCGCGGTACTGTTCATACCGGCTCGGGGCGCTGGCAGGGATGCTCGGCGCTCACGGGCGCTCTTGTCAGACCGGCTCGGCGGCGCGGCCTTCGGGCAACTCGTGTGGGGCCTCTTGCACGGCGGCGCGCTCGGCCGGAGTCTCGGGCTGGCGACGGTAGCGGTGGGTGACGGGGCGGCGGCGGCCGACGCCGATGGCGTTGCGCGAGATGATGAGGGTGGGCGGGAGCTGTCGGCGCTTGAACTCGTTGGCCGGCGACTCGACGCGGTTGAGGACTTCGTAGGTGAGCGCCGCGTCGGAGCCTTCGGCGATGATCTGCTCGGGCGTCGCCTTGCGCTCGAAGTACATTTGCAGGATGGGGTCGAGCACGTCGTAGGCCGGCAAGCTTTGGTCGTCGAACTGGTCGGGCGCAAGCTCCGCGGACGGGCGCTTGTTGATGATCGCCCACGGAATGATTTCGCGCTCGCGGTTGATGTGGCGCGCAAGCCGGTAGACCTCGGTCTTGAGCACGTCGCCGATGACGGCCAGTCCGCCGTTGGTGTCGCCGTAGAGCGTGCAGTAGCCGAGAGCGAGTTCGCTCTTGTTGCCGGTCGAGAGCAGCAGACGACCTTCGGCGTTCGAGATGGTCATCAGGATGTTGCCGCGCAGGCGCGACTGTAAGTTCTCGGCCGCGAGGCTTTCGCCGCCGCGCGTCGGCCTCGTCAGCCCGAGTTGTTTCGTTAACACCTCGAAGGCGTCGATGATGGGGTGCTTGATGACGGGCATCCCCAAACTCTTGCCGAAGGCGACGGAGTCTTCGACGCTCCCACGCGAGGAGAAGGGCGAGGGCATCATCACGCCGAGCACGTTCTCCGCGCCGAGGGCCTCGCAGGCGAGCGCGGCGACGACGGCCGAGTCGATGCCGCCGGAGAGTCCGAGCAGGGCGCGGCGAAAGCGGTTCTTGTGCGCGTAGTCGCGAAGGCCGAGGACGAGCGCGCTGCGCACGGTCTCGATGTCGTCGCCGGGCAGGCAGCGGTCGTCGGCTGTGCCGCAGTCGAGTTCGATGGTGCCGATGAACTCCTCGAAGGGCGGGGCCTGGAGGATGGTCTCACCACGGCAATCGGTGACGAGCGACGCGCCGTCGAAGATGATGCCGTCGTTGCCGCCGACCAAGTTGACGTAGACGATGGGCAGCCCCGACGCCTTCGAGCGGTGCGAGACCATCTTGCAGCGCTCGCCCATCTTCGACTTGTTGAAGGGCGAGGCGTTGGGCGAGACGATCAGGCTCGCGCCCATCTCGATCAGCTCGTCGGTGGGGTCGTGCGCGTAGAGGCGTTCGCGCCAGAAGGTCTTGTCGTTCCAGAAGTCTTCGCAGACGGGGACGCCGAGGCGCTCGCCGCCCGCCTCGAAGAGCTGGCGCTCCGTGGCCGACTCGAAGTAGCGCGGATCGTCGAACACGTCGTACACGGGCAGCAGCGTCTTGTCGGCGAAGCCGAGGAGCTGGCCGTTCGAGATGACGGCCGCGGAGTTGAAAAGTTTTCTCCCCGAAGTCTGGCCCGTCGGGCGGACGGTGCCGACGACGGCCGTGATTCCTTCGGCGGCGGGGATGATGCGCTCTAACGGCTTGAGGGCCGAGCGGGCGATGTCGGCGTCGAGAAACCAGTCGAGCGAGGTGTAACCCTGCACGCAGACTTCGGGGAAGACGATGAGGTCTGACTTTTCCGACTTCGCCTGCTCGATGGCGCGCAGGATTTTTTCGGTGTTGCCCTCGTAGTCGCCGTTCGTCGTGTTAATCTGCCCGATGGTGACGCGCATAAACTGGTTTCGACTCTGCGAGAATCGATACGTGACTTATCGCCGGCGGAAGGTTCAGGCTGCCTCGACATACTCGGCCATACTGGTCGGTTCTGGCACGGGCAGTCCGTCTTCGCGCAGGCCGCGCAGGTGCAACTCGACAGCCTCGCGCATCCGCTGCTTGATCTCCGCGACCGACTTGCCGGTGGCAATGCACCCGGGCAGATCAGGTAAGTATGCGGAATAGTTCCGCTCGCCTTTCTCGATGATCATGGCATAACGCATGTGCCCGCGCCTCCTCACTCCTTAATCCCGGCTTGCGTCAGAATGCTTTTCAAAGTCTTCGGATGTATGTCATCTCGCGGGTGGCCCGAAATCGTCACGCGGCCCGGCCGGGCCGGGTGCTTGTATTGGCGGTGACTTCCCTCGGTGACGACGTGATACCAGCCGTCCTTCTCGATCAACTTAATCACGTCGCGCACCTTCATACGGCGTCCGTCTGCTTCCCGGCTCTTGTTAAGGATAACGGAAAAAGGGGTGGAATGAAATGGTCTGCGCCGTGGGCCACGGCCCATGTACGGCCGTCTGCGACCGAAACGCGTGCGGCCCTCAAGAATGTGCTGAAACAGCTACTCTTGAGGGCCGCACGCGTTTCGTGGTTTGCGTCGGGTGTCCTACTCTCTCGTCAGTCGGAGCGTCATCGGCTCGGACTTCTTCGGCGAGTAGAGCTTCAGCTCGCCCGTGCCGCCGGCCCCGCTCAGGCAGGCTCGGGCGGCGCCGAAGCGTCGCGGCGGCGCAGCACCCACCAGAGATGCGCCCCGTACCAGATGAAGAAGCTCAACACCTGCGCGACGATGACTGAGAGGTGCGGGCGCGCGGGCGGGCCGCCGGTCATCGCGATGAACACGATGAGGCCGCCGATGAGGAGCGCCGTCAGGAGGCCGGCGAGGCGCACGGCGCGCACGCCTTCGACGAAGCGCGGCAGCGTCAGGATTTGGAAGACGACGTTGAAGACGACGCCGGTCGCGATGAGCGCGTCGGCCATGTTGCCGACGAACGACGGCAGCGACTCACGGTTGCGCATGTAGAGCGGCGCGGCGACTAACAGCGCGAAGGCGTAGGCGGCGAGCGCCAAAACGACTGTTCTCAGGATTCTCATCATTCCTCCTCCGGCCCACAGGGCCGCGCGCTCCGCGGCCGCCGTCTTTGCGAGATCGACGAGCGCCTCGCACCACACCAGCGCGAGCGCCCCGGCGCGCCCCTGCCGCCTCACGTCACGACAGCGGTCGTTGAAGAC
>DASVES010000315.1:0-6020 GCA_036380435.1 Pyrinomonadaceae bacterium
CGTTTCGTGGTGGCAGAGGTGGGATGCCGGGTGTGACATTTTCGTTTCCCGTGTCCCCGAAATGCGACAGCGCCGCCGCTGCCGCCCGCGCAATAGCTACGAACACACTCCCATCGCGCGTGGCTCCAATACGTACAGTTCGCTCCGCCCGGTTCCGCACTCAGTGCGGAAATTCATTTTCATGTAACTCCGGGCGTGCCGACGCCATCGATGCCGCCGCCGCATTGACGACGACACCATTGCTCTCCGGATAAGCGAAGTTAACACGATGCTGCGCTGGCGAAGACTCACGTCAGCCGACACGCGACCTCCGACATGATTGCCGTATGTGGTCGCGACGGCGCGCTTGAATCCAACGAGCAATGCTTTGCAGAATGCCAACGCTTGCGCCGGCCCGCCGCTCTTTGCCAACCCACGCGGCCCGCGTCACAAGCACACTTCACCAACCCCGCGCGCCATCGGCCCGCAAAATCTTTGAAATGAAGAGGCGCCGCGCGCGTGCGCTAACGCGCGCCGAAGCAGCGCACGGACGGCACGACCGTTGCCCTGTTGCGTGTCGTCATGCGCTTGAGCGAAGCCATCACACTTTACCTCGCGGCGGCGGCCCCCTTCGGCGTCGCTTTCTTCCTTCGCCGGCACGTGTCGCCGCGCGTGCGCCCGCGTGCTCTTGCGCTCGCCGCGCTGGCCGGACTCGCATGGCCCGCGACCACACTCCTTATGCTCTCGCGAAAATCCACTGGCGGCGGAGAGTCGAGGTCGAGCGAGGAGGCCGAGACCTCCGAGGAAAGAACTGTCGAGCGCGGCGTGCGCGCCGTGGCCTCCGCGCTCTCCGACGTGGGGGAACTCTGCGGAGCCACGTCTGTTGAGAAGGACGAGCGTTTGAGTTACGTGCTCTTCGCGGCGCGGCGCGCGGTCGAAAGGTTCGCGGGGCTCGCGCTGGTCGCAAAGGGGGCGAGCGTGTCGGCCGCGGCCGCTCCGCGCGAGCTGGAGTTGTGCCGCGCGGCGGGTCGCACGGGCGAAGACCTCCGGCTCGCCGGGCGCTGTACGCACCGACGTAACGTCCTTCGCCTGCTCCTGCACCGCGAGCGAGCACGCAACGAGATGCTCCATGCGCTCGCGGAAGTGAGCGAGACGGCGCGCAGGCTCGCCCACGAAGCGCACGCGCCTCGCCGGCCCACTCCGCGCGAACTCTCCGACGCGATTCTGCGCGCATACGACCTCGCACTCGAAGTTCTCACGGGGCTTGATGACGAGCGCGCCGTCGCCGGCGTCCGGCGGCTGATCGACGCTGAGCGCGCGCACCTTCGCGGCCCGGCCGGTGAGTCGTCCGATTCGCGCCGGAGTGCGGCGCTGCTTGAGGAAGATTATGTACGACACGAGCGGCAACTACAGCGTCTGTGATGAGCGCCCCTTCACTGACCCGTACCTGATGCACAGGATCGGCTGGCTGCGCGCCGAGATCACGCGCGCCGAGCAGCGCGCCCGTCTGTACCGCCGCCCCGACGAAGAGAGTGAAGCCCGTCGAATGCTTGATCCCATGCCGACCCCCGAGGCGTTCGCGGTGCTCGGGATGTTCCTCGGCCTCTTCCCGCCGGCGGTCATCTTTTTCAGACTGTTCCACTACGGCTTCACGCCGCGACACGGACTCGTCGTCTTCCTGCTGTGTCTGGGAATGAACATCGTCTGCTTCGCCGTCGGGCGCGCGATGGGCAGGTTCGTCGGCCGCAAGATCGACGGGCTGGGGCGACCGTCCTGGCCGCTCGCGCTGGCGGCGTCGGCCGCGTTGGGCCTGTTGTGGGGAGTGGTGACGGGCGGCCTCGGCGGCGCGGTCTTCTTCGGGTTCGGAGCGCCCGTGGGGGCGGCGGCGGCCGTGCCCGTCGGCACGCTCGCCTTCGCGCTCTTCGCGCCGCTTCACCGGCTGCTCGCGCGCGATGGTATGATTGAGGCGCGGCACGCCTGGCCGCTCGTCTTCGGCGTTACGGGGCTGATCGCCGCGCTCATCGCCAGCCCGCACGTCTTTTAGGTGAGCAGTGAGCAGTGAGCAGTAAGCAGTAAAAAGCAATGGCCGACTAGACTGAACACCGGCCACGTTTCACTCGTCTTCCACTGCTTACTGCTCACTGCTCACTGCTCACTGCCTTATGCTGCTCGCGCTCCTGCTGCTGTCGCTCCTGCTGCTCGTGCTGCTCGGCTTCTACGTCTTCGTGGCCGCGCCGCGCAGCCGCGCGCACCAGACGTTCGCGGCCTTCGTCGCGTGCCTCGCGCTGTGGACGGTGAAGGACATCGTGATGTGGGGCTTCGGCGAGGCGGCGGCGGGGGCAGCCGCCGGTTGGGCGAGTGTGAGCTTCGTGACGGCGCTGCTGTTGCAGTATGCGCTGGTCGTCTTCGCGTGGGTCTTCCCCGAAGGCGGGCGGGTGCCACGCGGGCGCGCGGCGGTGATGTTCGCGCCGGGGGCGGTGCTCGTGCCGGCCGCCTTGGCGGGTTTGCTCTGGGAGGAGGTCGGCGTCTCGGGCGGCGAGCTTTACATCCGCCTGTCGCTGCTCGGTTACGCCTTCGGCCTCTACATCTACGGCCTCTTCGCTTACGGCTTTTATCTACTCGCACGCAAGTACGCCCGGCACCGCGGGACGCTCTGGGGCAAACAACTCGGCGCGATACTTCTGGCGCTCGTGGTGACGGGCGCGCTCAAGACCGTCGCCAACGTCGCGCTGCCGCTCGCGGGCGACTACCGCCTGCTGCCCTTCAGCTCCACCTTCGTCCTCGCCGGCGTGGTCATCTATGCTTACGCCATCACGAGCTTTCGGCTCTTCTCGCTCCAGTCCGCGCTCGATCAGTTCCGACTCTTCCCCATCGCCTACAAGGTCGCGCTCTCGATAGCGGCGGTGGCCGTGCTCAGTTTCGTGCTGCTGCAAATTCCGGTCGTCCGCTGGAGCTTCGGTGTGCAGACTTCGGACGCGTGGCGCCGCTACGTCGTCTTCAGCGTCATCTCGGCGCTGCTGCCGAACCTGATTCTCGTCGCCCTCGTCATCCGCATCATCTCGCGCCCGCTGCGGCGTCTGACCGAGGCGGCGGTCGAGGTGGCCGGCGGCTCCTACGGCGCGCAGGTCGAGCTACAGAGCAACGACGAGGTGGGGCTGCTCGCCGAATCGTTCAACGAGATGAGCCGCAAGATGGCCGACGACATCGAGCGACTGCGCGCGGTTGGCGAACAGCTCGCGCGCACGGAGAAACTCGCCGCCGCGGGGACGCTCGCCGCCGGCGTCGCCCACGAGGTGAACAACCCGCTCGCTTCCATCTCATCGCTCATCCAGATTTTGCAATCGAGGACGACGAACGGCACGCCTGACGAGGAGGCGCGCGAGACCTTGCGACTCGTCCAGACGCAGATCGCCCGCATCTCGCAGGTGCTGCGCGACATGATGGACTTCGCCCGCACGCGCCCCCCGGCGCGCGCCCCGCTCGACGTGCGCGAAGTGGTCGAGTCGGGTCTTCGCTTCGCGAGCTTCGACAAGTCGTTCAAGCGTCTTCAACTCACGACCGACTGGGACGAGCGCGCGCCGATGATTTCCGCCGACGCCGACCAGCTCCAGCAAGTCTTCCTCAACCTCCTCCTGAACGCGCGCGACGCGATGCCCGACGGCGGCGAGCTGCGCGTGGCCACGCGCTTCGAAGCGCGCGCCGGCGAGCTGGCCGTCGAAATCTCCGACACCGGCCACGGCATTCCCCCGGAACACCGCGCGCGCGTCTTCGACCCGTTCTTCACCACGAAAACCGCCGGCGCGGGAACCGGCCTCGGCCTCGCCGTCTGCTACGGCATCGTCAACGCACACGGCGGGCGCATCGACATCGTCCCGAACGGCGGACGAGGCACGACCGTCCGCGTCACGCTGCCCGCGCGCCCCGACGCGCTTCACGGATAGCGATGCCTACGCTTCACCTTGAGACGTTCGTCGCCGCGCCCGCCGAGCTTTGTTTTGACCTCTGTCTCGACGTAAATTTTCACGAGCGGGCGGGCCACGGCCGCGCCGTGTGCGGGGTCACTTCGGGGCGGCTGCAACTGGGCGACACGGTGACATGGGAGGCCGTACACTTCTTCGTCCGCCAGCGTCTCACGTCGAAGATCGTGGCTTACGAGCGGCCGCGGATGTTCACCGACGAGATGCAACGCGGGGCGTTCGCGCGCTGGAGGCACGCGCACCGCTTCGTCGAGCGGCCGGGCGGCACGCTCATCATAGACGACGTGGACTTCGCCTCGCCGCTTGGTGTTTTGGGCAAACTGGTCGATGCGGTCTTGCTCGAAAGTTACATGACGCGTTTCCTCGTCCGCCACAACCGGCACTTCAAGCGTGAGGCCGAGGCAATGGTGAAGGACGAGGCGGGCGGTTCACGGGGTAAACACACATGAGCACACGGCCGTTGATTCTGGTCGCCGAAGACGAAGACCTGATGCGCGCCATCATCACGCGCCTGCTCGAAGCGGAGGGCTACCGCGTCTCGGCGGTGGCGAGCGCGGAGGCGGCGCTGGAGGCTTTCGCCGCCGAAGACGTGGCCGTCACGCTCACCGACATTCGCATGGCCGGGATGGACGGCCTCGCCTTGCTCGACCGCATCAAGGACGTTGACCCCGAGGCGCTCGTCGTCGTGATGACGGCCTACTCGTCGGTCGATTCGGCGGTCGCGGCCCTGCGAAAAGGAGCCTACGACTACGTCACCAAGCCCTTCGTCAACGAAGACCTCTTGCAGTCCGTTAAGAACGCCCTGCGCCAGCGCGAGCTGTTTCGGGAGAACCGCGCGCTACGGCGCGAGCTTGATCGGCGCTACAGTTTTTCGGAGATTATCGGCACGTCGGAGAGCTTGCAGAGGGTGTTCCGCCTCGTCGAGAAGGTGGCGGGCACAAACACGAACATCCTCATCAACGGCGAGTCGGGCACGGGCAAGGAGCTGGTAGCGCGCGCCATCCACCACAACAGCGCGCGCGCCGACCGCCCCTTCGTCGCCATCAACTGCGGCGCGCTGCCCGAGATGCTTCTGGAGTCGGAACTCTTCGGCCACACGAAGGGCGCGTTCACGGGCGCGGTCGCCGCGCGCCCCGGCCTCTTCCGCTCGGCCGAGGGCGGCACCATTTTCCTCGACGAGATCGGCGAGGTCAGCCCGACGATGCAGGTGCGCCTGCTTCGCGCCGTGCAGGAGCACGAGGTGACGCCCGTCGGCGCGAGCGCCGCCGTCCGCTTCGACGCGCGCATCATCTGCGCCACCAACCGCGATTTGGAGAAGGAAGTGAGCGAAGGCCGCTTCCGCGAAGACTTGTTCTACCGCCTCAACGTCATTGAAGTTCACCTGCCGCCCCTGCGTGAGCGGCGCGAGGACATCCCGCTCCTCGTCCGCCACTTCATCAAACGCACGGCGCGCGAACAGGGGCAGTCCGAGAAGGCCGTCGAGCCGGAGGCTATGACCGCCTTCATCAACTACAATTGGCCCGGCAACGTCCGCGAACTCCAGAACGCCGTCGAGCGCGCTTTCACTCTCAGCGCCGACTCCATCGACCCCGACAGCCTCCCGCCGCGCGTGCGCGACGCGGCCGCCGGCCAACTCCCCCTGCGTGACCCCGACGGCCTCCGCCCCACGCTCGAAGAGGTCGAGCGCCGCCACATCCTCGACACCCTCGCCTCCGTCAATCAGGACAAGACCCGCGCCGCCAACATCCTCGGCATCGACCTCTCCACGCTCTATCGCAAGCTCAAACGCTACGGCGCGGCATAAGTAAAGGGGTAAGGGGGAAAGGGGAAGGGGTAATGGAGAAAAGACGGATTGAGAGTTTTGAAGACCTAATGGTGTGGCAGCGTGGGATTGAGCTGGTCAAGCAGGTGTACCTGCAAACTAGCGCCGGCGCTTTCAGCAGAGATTTTGGTTTGCGCGATCAGATTCGACGTGCCGCAGTCTCGATTCCGACTAACATCGCCGAGGGCTTTGAGCGGTCTTCGCGCAAAGAATACTTGTTGTTCCTCAATATCGCTAAAGGG
>DASVES010000316.1:0-15589 GCA_036380435.1 Pyrinomonadaceae bacterium
TGATAAGTGATAAGACAAAAACCGTCTTCTCTTTCTTATCACTCATCACTTATCACTCATCACTGCTTTTATGAATGTTATCCGCCTCCCGGTTCAGAAGATGACGCGCGAGGCGTTCGCGCCGTTCGGGATGCTGATTGATAGCCGCGGCGCGCGCGAGATCGACCTCGGCGGCGGCGTCCCGAGTCTGACGGGCGCGACCGCCGAGCGCCGGCCCTTCGGCTTCGAGTTCATGGCGCGCCACACGCGCACGATGCAGGCGTTCGCGCCTCTCGCCTCGCTGGAGGCGATCATCTGTGTAGCGCCGCCGAACGAGGAGGGCGCTCCCGAAATTGAAAAGGTGGTGGCGTTCCGCGTCGAGGGCCGCCTGCCCTACGCCTACCACAAGGGCACGTGGCACACGCCGCCCTTCGCCGTGGGCGAGTGGTACTCATATCTCGTCATCGACCGCGCCGGCACGCTCGACGACGATTACGAGCTGGTTGACCTGAAGACGGCGCGCGGCTGCGCGTTCGAGATTGAAATCTGAACCTCACCTCAGAGAAAGGATGTAAAGATGAGTACAGAACGCCTCACCGAAATACTCAACTACCTCAGCGCGATGAGCCGCGACATCGGCGCGTTCCGCTCGGAGACCAACGCTCGTTTCGATGCCCTCGAAGCCCGCGTCGGCAAAATCGAAGTCCGCCTGGACAGCATTGAAGTACGACTCGATAACATCGAAGTACGTCTCGATAACATCGAGGCTCGTCTCGACAAGCTCGAAGGCCGGATGGACAAGCTCGAAGGCCGCTTCGACAGTCTTGAGGGGTACGTGGGTCGCTTAGAGACCTCGATGGTCGCCAGATTCGAAGCGATGAACGTGAAGTTCGACGAATTCCGCTCCGACGTGCGCCGCCTGAACCGGAAGTTCGACCTCGTCTCGGAAGACTCTACGGAACTGCGGAGCGACTACCACGACATGAATAAAAGGGTGGACGCGCTCGAAAGAAAAACGGGCATTCTGGAATAACTATGGACGTGTTCGCGCTGTTTGCGCCACCGACCGCCATCGACGGCCTGCTGCTGAAACTCTTCGAGCCGCAGACGGTCAACAACGTCGTCTGGCCGTTCCTCCAGATCGGGGCGGTGGTGACGGCCATCGCCGCGTGGGCGGCCTACGCCACCTATCTGGAGAGGAAAATCTCGGCCTTCATGCAGGCGCGTCTCGGGCCGATGAGGGTCGGGAAGTGGGGGCTTTTGCAGCCCATCGCCGACGCCATCAAGCTGCTGACGAAGGAAGACATCGAGCCGGACAAGGCCGACCACCACATCTTCCGCCTGACGCCCTACATCGCGGTCGTCGCCGCCTTCGTCGTCTTCGCCGTCGTTCCCTTCGCGCCCGACTGGGGCGTCATCACCGACATCAACATCGGGCTGCTCTTCGTCCTCTCGGTGTCGTCGGTGGGCGTCCTCGCGCTGATTCTCGCGGGCTGGGCGTCGAACTCGAAGTACGCGCTCTTGGGCGGCCTGCGCTCGTCGGCGCAGATGGTCTCCTACGAAGTCTCGATGGGGCTGTCGCTCATCGGCGCGCTAATGTTCGCGCGCTCGCTTAGCCTCGCCAACATCGTCCACGCGCAGGGCGGCGACACCATCTGGTACATCTTCTACCAGCCGCTCGGCTTCGTCATCTTCCTCGTCAGCGGCATCGCCGAGAACAACCGCGCGCCGTTCGATTTGCCGGAGGCGGAGTCGGAGCTGGTCGCCGGCTTCCACACGGAATACTCGGGGATGCGCTGGTCGCTCTTCTTCATGGCGGAGTACGCGGCGATGGTCGTCGTCTCCGCAATCGTCACCGTGGTCTACCTCGGCGGCTGGTACTTCCCCGGCGTTTACGCTCTGACGGAAGCTCGCGGCTATCACACGCTCTACGTCGTTTCGGGACTCGTCATCTTCATGGTGAAGATGGCCGTGCTGCTCTACGTCTACTTCTGGCTGCGCTGGACGTTCCCGCGTTACCGCTACGATCAGTTGATGGATTTGGGCTGGAAGTGGATGATTCCGGCGTCGCTGATCAACATCTTCTGGACGGCCGTCGCCATCTTCACCGTGCAGGCGCTCGACGGCTGGCGCGGCCTCGACACGGTCGTCTCCCTGCGCCGTGGACTTGAGCTGACGCGGACGGGCACGGCCATCATGATCGCCTTCGGCGTCGCCGGTCTGTTCGTCGCCGCCGGCTTGCTCTCGGCCATCAACTCGCGCTCGCGCGACTTCAACTTGAAGAAGCAGCGCCGGCAGGTGCGTCTCGTGAGCGCGCCCGCAACCAGACAGGCCGCGCCACCCGCGGCGGTGCCAGACAACGTGTAGGAACGTGAGCGGAACCGGGGGAGAGATTTATGCCTGAAGTGACTGTGCCGCAGCCGACGTGGAGGGAGAAGCTGAAACGCTTCTTTCTGTTCGACCTGATCGACGGGCTGAAGCTGACGTTGAAGTACAACATCGGCGCGTTCACGGACAAGGACTCGGTGGCGGGCCGGGGCATCTACACGGAGCAGTACCCGAAGGAGCGCCCCATCGTCGCGCCGCGCTTCCACGGCGCGCCGCGTCTGAACATGGACCCGGAGACGCACGAAAGCTTGTGCATCGCCTGCAACCTCTGCGCGCTCGCCTGCCCCGAGGACTGCATCGACGTGATCCCCATGGACATCGAGATGACAGTCGGCGGCAAGGCGCGCAAGAAGAAGGTTCTCGACGAGTTTATCTTCGACACCTCGCGCTGTATGTTCTGCGCGCTCTGCCAGGAAGCCTGCCCGACGGCCTGTCTGGAGCTGACGCAGGACTTCGAGCTGGCCACCTACTCGCGCGCCGGCTTCGTCTGGAACCGCAAGATGCTCGAACAGGGCAGGGAGCAGCCCAAATACGAGGCGTAGTGATAAGTGATGAGTGATAAGTGATAAGACAAAATCGTCTTTCACTTTCTTATCACTTATCACTCATCACTTATCACTTATCACTATGATTCTCTCTGGTTGGGAAGCAATCTTCTTCTGGGTGTTCGCGGTGGCGGCGCTGGTCGCGGGCCTGCTCACGATCATGGCGCGTAACGCGGTGCACTCGGCGTTGTTTCTGATCTCGACGCTCGTGTCGGTGGCGGCGCTCTTCATCCTGCTGGGAGCGGAGTTCATCGCGGGCGTGCAGATTCTGGTCTACGTGGGCGGCGTGATGGTGTTGTTCCTGTTCGTCATCATGCTCGTCAACGTGGGCGCGGAGGAGCGCAATCAGGAGAACCTGTTCAACCACCCCACACAGGTCGGGGCGAGCCTCGTGGTGTTGCTGCTGTTCGTCTTCGGGCTGATCTACGCGATCAACCAGTCGGCGGGGAGGTTCCGGCCGGTGGGGGCCGAGGCGGGACGGCAGGGGGTGGCGGCCGAAGCGCAGGGGCGGCAGCGCGCGGCGCGCGACCGTCGCCTGCCGTTGGCCGAGACGCGCACGTCGCGTCTGTCGCGCGACACGGAGACGGTCGGCGCGAGTCTCTACCGCTACGGCGGGCTGCCCTTCGAGATCGCCAGCGTGCTGCTGCTGGTGGCCATCGTCGGCTCCGTGCTGCTGGCGCGCACGACCAAACAGGAAGCGGCCGTCGATGACGCCGAAGCGCAAGCCGCCGAGGCGGACGCGCCGACACGCGGCGAAGGCGAACGGGCGGGCGTCGAAAACTTATGAACAGCTCAATCGCAACTCTCGCCGCGCTGCTGTTGCAGGAGACCGCCACGCAGCGCATCTGGCAGAGCCTCCAGTACCCGGACACGTCGAAGTTTCTCGTCATCGCGGCGCTGCTGTTCGTCATCGGCGTGGCGGGCGTGCTCGTGCGGCGCAACATCATCGTCATCTTCATGTCGGTCGAGCTGATTCTGAACGCCGCGAACCTGAACTTCATCGCGTTTGCACGCTACTTTCAGGAGACGGGTAGTCCCAACGCCGTCGCCGGGCAGGTCTTCACGATTTTCGTCATCGTCGTCGCCGCGGCCGAGGCGGCCATCGGCCTCGGCATCGTCATCGCGCTCTACCGGAACAAAGAGACGATCTTCGCGGACAAGATTGATCTGTTGAAGTGGTAGTTCAAAGTTCCGAGTTCAAAGTTCAAAGTCAAGACCTGACTTTCCGAACTTTGAACTTTGAACTTTGAACCTTGAACTTATGCATAGATTCATCTGGCTCATTCCACTGCTGCCGCTTGCGGGCGCCGCCATCAACGGGCTGCTCGGACGCCGGTTCCGATTCTCCGAGAGGGTGATCGGGGCGGTGGCGGTCGGCTCGGTGGCGCTGGCGTTCCTGCTCGGCGTCGCGGCCGTGGTCTCCTATGGGTGGGGCGCTCACGCCGTCTACCCGCGGCCCTACGTGACGAGCGAGGAGGGCGGCTTCCCGTACAGCCACACGTGGATACCGGGCGGGGCGGTCGAGAAGACGCTGGGGGCGGCGCAGGCGGGCGCGGCGGAGCGGTCTATTAATCCCGTCCAGCACAGCGAAGGCGTGCGCGCGGAGACGGGCGCGGCGCGCGTGGTGGTGGCGCCAGGCGGGCTGCTCGACGTGGAGTGGAGCTACCAGCTCGACCCGCTCTCGTCGATCTTCATCCTCGTCGTGACGGGCGTGGGCCTGTGCATCTTCGTCTTCGCCACCGGCTACATGCACGGCGACCCCGGCTTCTATCGCTTCTTCGCCTACCTCGGCCTGTTCATGTTCTCGATGCTCATCCTCGTGATGGGGTCGAACTTCCTGATGATGTTCGTCGGCTGGGAGGGCGTCGGTCTCTGCTCGTATCTTTTGATCGGTTATTACTTCGACCGCAGGGAGGCGGGCGACGCCGCGCGCAAGGCGTTCATCACGAACCGCATCGGCGACTTCGGCTTCGCGCTCGCCGTCTTCGCCGTCATCGCCGTCTTCGGCTCCACGCAGTACACGACCGTCATGGAGGCGGCGCGCACCTACCCGATTGAGCTGCTGGGCACGTGGGGCATCATGTCTTGGATTGCGCTCGGCCTCTTCATCGGCGCGTGCGGCAAGTCGGCACAGATACCTCTGTACGTCTGGCTTCCCGACGCGATGGCCGGGCCGACTCCGGTCTCCGCCCTCATCCACGCGGCGACGATGGTCACGGCCGGTCTCTACATGGTGACGCGCACGAACGTCATCTTCCAGCACTCGCAGACGATGATGCTCGTCGTCGCCGTCGTCGGCGCGGCGACGGCCCTGTTTGCCGCGACCATCGGCATCACGCAAAACGACATCAAGAAGGTGCTGGCTTATTCGACCGTCTCGCAACTCGGCTTTATGTTCCTCGCCTGCGGCGTCGGCGCGTTCGCCATCGGCATCTTCCACGTGATGACGCACGCCTTCTTCAAGGCGCTGATGTTCCTCGGCGCCGGCTCGGTCATCCACGGCATGCACCACGAACAGGACATGCGCCGGATGGGGAACTTGCGGAAGTACATGCCGAAGACTTACTGGACGTTCCTCGCGGGCTGGCTCGCCATCTGCGGCATCATCCCGTTCTCCGGCTTCTGGTCGAAGGACGAGATTCTGTGGAACACCGCCTCGACCACATACATTCCCTACGGCTGGCTGCTCTGGCTCGTGGCGACGATTGCCGCCACCTGCACGGCCTTCTACATGACGCGGCTCGTGGCGATGACCTTCTGGGGCCGCGAACGCTTCCTCGAAGTCCCCGCCGGCGGACAGGCCGACGAGGCCCACGCCCACGGCTACGACGAGGCCGCCAAGCCGCACGATGCCCGCACGGAGTCGGCCGGCGACCGCCCGCACCACGAGCCGGGCGAGCACGTCGGCGTCGTCCACATGCACGACACGGCGCAGTTCGACGCAGGTGAACACCTCGACGCCGAAGGCCGCGACGTACACGACGATGCCGGATCGCACGACCCGCATGCCGCCGGCGCACACGACGCGCACGGCCATGGCGGGCACGGCTCCGTCGTCCCGCACGAGTCGCCGGCCTCGATGTGGGTGCCGCTGGCGGTGCTCGCCGTTCTCGCCGTCGTCGGCGGGTTCGTCGGCATCAGCACCGCCTTCACCGGCGGTCGGCACATCGGCGGCCGCGCCAACATCGTCAACTGGCTCCAGCCCGTCATCTGGAACCCCGCGACGGGACGGTTCGGCGAAGCACAGGGCGCGGAGCACGGGGAGGTCAGAGAACAGAAGTCGGCGGCCAGCGGGCTTCTCGCTTCGAGTGATCCGTCGGGCGCAACGCAGAAGGCCGAGAGCGAAGCGGGCCACGGCGACAACGCGCTGCCCTACGGCGACACGGGTTTCAACCTCGCGCACTCGGCCGAGCAGGCGCTCGGCAGCCACCTCGCGGCCGAATGGCTCTTCATCATCATCTCGCTCGCCGTCGCCGCGCTGGGCATCGGCCTCGGGATTCTCTTCTACGTGAAGAATCCGCGCTTGCCCGAGGCGTGGGCCGCGCGACTCGGCCCGCTCTACCGCGCCAGCTTCAACAAGTACTGGGTCGATGAGCTGTACGGCGCACTCGTCACGCGCCGCACGATGGACGCGGCGCGCGGCATCTACAGTATCGACTCGAAGGTCGTGGACGGCGCGGTCAACGGCACGGCGTCGCTGACCCGACGGCTGAGCACGCTGACCGGCAACGCCGACCGCATCGTCGTGGACGGCGCTGTCAACGGCGTCGCCGGCTTCGTCAAGATTCTGATGTCGCCGCTCATCCGCGCCGCGCAGACGGGACTGACGCCCAACTACGCGCTCGTCATGGTGCTCGGCCTCGTCGCCTCGGTGGCGTTCTTCTTCTGGCGGGACATCTGGGCCGCTATGTTTGGTTAGTCGGAAAAATTAACATGGATGGACAGGATGGGGAGGATAGAAGATTAAAAAGGACAGGATTTGAACTCTGACTATTGAGATTTGAAATCTTAAATCCTATCCATCCTGTCCATCCATGTTAATAATTTTTTCGGGAGTGTCTCAGTGAAAATCCCTTACCTTCTCTCCATCATCACCTGGCTCCCGGCCGTCGGCGCCGTCATCGTCCTCGCCCTCTTTAAGAAGGGGCAGGCGGACGCCATCAAGAAGTTCACGACCGCGTGGTTCGGCCTCGCCTTCCTCGTCTCCCTCGGCCTGCTCGGCTACGACCGGGCGGCGGGCGGGATGCAGTTTTTGGAAGACGCGCAGTGGATTCCCACCATCGGCGCGCGCTACCAGATGGGCGTGGACGGCGTCTCGACGCTGCTCATCATCCTCACCACGCTGCTCGGCGTGATCGCCGCGCTCTCCTCGTGGGAGTACATCGGGAAGCGCGAAAAGGAATACTACGCGCTGCTGCTGCTGTTGCAGTCGGCCGTGGTCGGCGTCTTCGCGTCGATGGACTTGTTTCTGTTCTACCTCTTCTTCGAGGTGTCGCTCGTGCCGATGTACTTCCTCATCGGCATCTGGGGCGGCGACAATCGTCTCTACGCGGCCATCAAGTTTTTTCTCTACACGCTCGTCGGGTCGGTGGCGCTCCTGCTCGGCGTCATCAAGCTGTATTTTTTGACGCAGGACGCGGCGCTCGTCGGCGCCATCACGGAGGCGACGAAGCTCAACGTCGCGGGGAACACGGAGGCGCTGGCGCTCTTAAACAGCACGGCCGCGCAGGCGCGCGCCGCGGGCACCGGCACTTTCAACATCATGTTCCTGCAATCACTCGGCTCGGTGCTGCCGATGGGGACGATGCAGGTGTTGCTGTTCTTCGCGTTCGCCTTGGGGTTCGCCATCAAGGTGCCGATGTGGCCGTTCCACACGTGGCTGCCGGACGCGCACGTCGAAGCGCCGACGGCCGGCTCCGTCATCCTCGCCGGCATCCTCCTCAAGCTCGGCACCTACGGCTTCTTCCGCTTCAACCTGCCGATGTTCCCCCGCGCCTCGGCCGACACCGCCTACTGGGGGTCTTTCGGCGTCCGCAACGTGATGGTCACGCTCGCCATCATCGGCATCATCTACGGCGCGCTCGCCGCCATGTACTTCGTCGTCAAGCGCGACGGCGACGTGAAAAAACTCGTCGCCTATTCGTCCGTCTCCTCGATGGGCATCGTCATGCTGGGGCTGTTCGCCTTAAACCCGAACGGCCTCAACGGCGCCGTGCTCCACATGATCAACCACGGCATCTACTCCGGCGCGCTCTTCCTCCTCGTCGGCATCATCTACGAGCGCCGGCACACGCGGAAGGTGTCGGAGTTCGGCGGTCTGTCGCACGTCATGCCCGGCTACGCGGCCGTCTTTCTGGCGATGGCGATGACGGCCATCGGCCTGCCGCTGCTGTGCGTCTTCATCTCGGAATTCCTCGCCCTGCGCGGGGCGTTCGAGGCGAACCCGTGGTGGGCCGGCTGGGGCGCGCTCGGCATCGTCTTGAACGCCGGCTATATGCTCTGGCTCTACCAGCGGATGTTCTTCGGCCAGATAGACAACCCGAAGAACGAACACTTGCGCGACATGAAGGGGCGCGAGTGGGCTTACATGCTGCCGCTGCTCGTGCTGTCGCTCTGGATCGGCGTCTATCCGAAGCCGTTCCTCGAATACATCCAGCGCCCCGTCAACTCAGTGGTGCGCCAGATACGGCCTAACTATCCGATTCCCGGCGCGCCCGCGGCGCGGGCCACGGCGGAGCGGGCCGTCAACAAGTGACGCCGGACACTGCACGCTCGGCGCCGTCCTTAAATACTCACGAACGGAGGAAGACCACGATGTTCTCACGAAGAAGAAGCGTCATCGCGAGCACGTTGGGCGTGCTGCTGCTGACTCTCAGTTCCATCCCCGCCGCGGCGGCCGTGCCGCAGGGGAGGAGCACGCGCATCCGCATCCCGCGCGGGCGCACCAGCACGGCCGTTCGCGGCGTCTTGACGCGCAGGAACAGCGGTGGCGACTACGTGCTGCGCGCCCGTTCGGGTCAGAAGCTGTTTCTGGACCTGATAGCGACCCGCGAGCAGACCGTCCTCAGTCTTTCGTCACCCACCGGCGAGAACATGGCGGGCGAGGGCGGCAGCGGGCAGATGGAGTTCGACCTGACGGAAACGGGCGACTACAAAATCTCCGTCTTCAACCGCGAAGGCCGGCGCGACACCTACAGGCTCGCGGTCAGAATCCGCTGACGGCGCACGGCTGAAGCCGCCGCCGAGGTTGCAGAAAAACAGGGGGAGCGCGGCGCGCCGCCCCGCGCCCCATCCATAAACTATGTTCCTTCTTCAAGCCTCCACGACCGAGTTGTTCAGCCTCGGCGACCTGCGCCTCATCGCGCCGGAAATCATTCTCACCATCTGCGCGTGCGTCGCGCTGGTGATGGAAGTCGTGCTGCCCTACCGGAAGGCCCGCTGGACGGGCTACTTCGCGCTGACGGGGCTGGCGCTGGCGATTGTCTCCGTCGTCATGCTCGGCTGGCCGTTTCTCTCGGGGCAGGCCGGCACGCCGCTCACGGGTTTCTACAACACCCTGCGCGTTGACGCCTTCGCCGTCGTCTTCAAGCTCATCTTCCTCGCCGCCGCCGCGCTCACCGTCGCCGTCTCGCTGCGCTATCTTGACGTGGAGGGCGAGCAGCGGGGCGAGTTCTACGCGCTCGTCCTCTTTGCCACCGTCGGGATGATGTTCCTCGCCTCGGGCTACGACCTCATCGTGCTCTACATCAGTCTGGAGCTGATGGCGCTCACCTTCTACGTCCTCGTCGCCTACAACCGGCGCAGCCTGCGCTCGAACGAGGCAGGGATGAAGTACTTCCTGCTCGGGGCCTTCTCCTCGGGCGTGCTGCTCTACGGGATGTCTCTGCTGTTCGGCGTCGCCGGCTCGACGAACCTCGGCGAGATCGCGCCGAAGGTGGCGCAGGCCGTCATCGTCAACCCCGACGCGGCATTCGCCGGCCTCCAGCTCCGGCCGATGGTCATCCTCGCGATGATCGCGCTCGCCGCCGGTCTCTTCTTCAAAGTCTCGGCCGTGCCCTTCCACATGTGGGCGCCCGACGCCTATCAGGGCGCGCCTACCCCCGTCACGGCCTTCCTCTCGACGGGGTCGAAGGCGGCGAGCTTCGCGCTCTTCGCGCGCCTCTTCATCGACGGCCTCGGCGGGATGCGCGCCGACTGGGCGCCGCTCTTGGGTCTTGTCGCCGCACTCACGATTCTGGTCGGCAACTGGGCAGCCGTCACACAGGCGAACTCGAAGCGGTTGCTGGCCTACTCGTCCGTCTCGAACGCCGGCTATCTGCTGCTCGGCCTCGTCGCCGCCAACGAGTTCGGCTACACGGGCCTCGTGGTCTATCTCATCGCCTACACTTTTATGAACGTCGGCGCGTTCGGCGTGATCATTAGCTTGCGCCGGCGCGGCATCCTCGGCGACGAGGTTGACGACTTCAACGGCCTCGCGCAGAAAGCGCCGGGCATGGCGCTGATGATGACCGTCTTCATGCTCTCGCTCGGCGGCCTGCCGCTGACGGGCGGCTTCATCGGCAAGTGGTTCCTCTTCGGCGGCCTGCTCAAGCGCGGCGCCGACGAGGGCCGAAACTGGTACTACTGGCTCGCCGCGTGGGCCGCCCTCAACACGGTCGTCTCCTTCTACTACTACGTGCGCTTCATCCGCGCCATGTACCTCGGCGAGCGCGAGGCCGAGCCGCGCCCGTTGTCGCTGTCGCCCGCGCTTTCCGCGGCGCTCGTCGTCTGCGTCGTCGGCGTCATCGCGACCGGCGTCTACCCCTGGCCCTTCATCTCGCTTGCTCACAACCTGCTCGAAACCCTCGCCGCCGCCGGCGCCGTCGCTCTGCAACGCTGAACGCGGGTCGCTTTCCTCCGCCGCGCGCGGAAGAGTCTATCCACCCGCGTCAAAAATATTTTCACCCCGCCTGATCCCTCCGCCCTCCTTTTTCCGCTTTAAGTAGGTGAACCCCGAACGGGGTCTGAGCTTTTCCAACTCGGAGAGCGGGCCGCGCCCGCGATCCCTGAGGTGACACGCCGGCCTCCCCGGCCTTCAAGGCGGAAACCCATGAAACAGGAGAAAACGATGACGCCTAAGACCACCCTCCCACACTCACAAAAGTTCTCGGCCCTTCGCCTCCCGGCGCTGGCGCTCTCGCTCGTCGTGCTGTTGGCCGGCCCCGCCGCCGCCGTCAGGGCCGACAACCCGCACGACCGGCCGCTCGGCGACTCGCGTGTGCTCGCGCCGTTCCCCGCCAACCCCGGCTACCCCGAGGGCATCGCCGTCGATGGCCGCACCGTCTACGTCTCCGGCCCGGCGCAGTTCGGCAACTTCCTCCAGCCCGTCGTGGTGGCCTACGACATCGACACCGGCGCGGTCGTCGCGCAGTACCCGCTCGCCGGCCAGAACCCGTTTGCGCCGCAGGCCGGCACCGGCCTCGCCTTCGACAACCACGACGTGCTCTACGTCGGCGACCTCCAGCAAGGCGTCATCAGCATCCGCGTCGAGGAGGAGGGCGCGCCGCAGGATGTGTACGCGACGGCGCTGCCCGACCTCCCGACCTGCTCGACCGCCCCGGCCCCCTGCTCACCGACGGCCATTGACCGGCCGCCGCTCATCAACGACCTCGTCTTCGACCACGCGGGCAATCTCTACATCACCGACTCGTTCCAGGCGACCATCTGGCGAGTAGCCGAAGGCGGCGGCGCACCGCAAATCTGGTTCCAGTCGCCGACCTTCGACACCGACTTCGGCCCCAACGGCATGCGCTTCGACGAGAAGGGCGAGCGCGCTTACGTCTCCGTCACCTTCAACGCCTTCGGGCAGGGCTTCATCTACACGCTGCCGGCCGTCGCCCAGCCCACGCAGGGCGACCTCGCGCTCTTCCACCAGTACAACGCGGGCGAGGGGCCGGACGGCATCGCCTTCGGCAAGTCGGGCAACCTCTACGTCGCGCTCGCCGCCTCGAATCAGATCAGCGTGCTCCGGCCCGACGGGACGGAAGAGGTGAGATACGGCGGCCCGTCGGCCAACCCCGGCGGCGTGCTCGACCCGCTGCCATGGGCCAACCCGGCGGCCATCGCCTTCAACGACCAGACGCGCTCGCTGCTCGTCACCAACCACGCCGTCTTCTTCCCGAACCCCGGCCCCTTCTTCGCCATCTTCGACGTGTACGTCAACGACAAGGCGTCGAAACTGGAGCGGCCGAACATCAACTGACAGGTAAAAGTAAAAAGGCAAAAGTAAAAAGGCAAAAGTGAAGAGGGCGTGCTGCGTTGTCTGCCTCTTCACTTTTGCCTTTTGCCTTTTTACTTTTGCCTTCCTCCGTGGTGAACCGACTTGTATTACACTCAAGACGCAGAGCCATTGAAACTTCCGCGCCCTGCGACGACAATAACCGCGCCGTAATCGATAGCCGAGGAGAGGAACAACTCTGATGGAACGTGAGCTTGCGGGAAGGGCCGCTCTCGTGACGGGCGCGACCTCCGGCATCGGGCGCGCGACCGCGCTCCGCTTCGCCGAGGCGGGGGCCGGCGTCGCGCTGGTCGGCAGGAACGTGGAGGCGCTGGCCGAGGTCGCCGCCGAGGCGCGCGCTCGCGGCGCGGAGGCGATTGAAGTGCGCGCGGACGTGAAGTCGGAGGAGGATGCGGCGCGCGCCGTCGCCGAGTCCGCGGCGGCGTTCGGGCGTCTGGACGTGCTCGTCAGCGCCGCCGGCATCCTCGGCACGGGCACCGTCGAGACGACGACGCTCGATGCGTGGGACGAGATGCTGAACGTCAATTTGCGCGCCGTCTTCCATCTCATGCAGTTGACCATCCCGCATCTGGAGAAGACGCGCGGCAACGTCGTCAACGTGTCGAGCGTCACGGGGTTGCGCTCCTTCCCCGGCGTGCTGGCCTACTGCGTCTCGAAGGCGGGCCTCGACCAGTTGACCCGCTGCGCCGCGCTGGAGCTGGCGCCGAAGGGCGTGCGCGTCAACGCCGTCAACCCCGGCGTCGTCTCCACCGGGATACACCTGCGCGGCGGCATGGAGGCGGACGCCTACAGCGCCTTCCTCGAACACTCGAAGCAGACACACCCGCTCGGACGCGTCGGCAGCCCCGAAGAGGTGGCCGAACTCATCCTCTTTCTCGCCTCCGAGCGCGCCTCCTGGATCACCGGCGCCACCCACTCCATCGACGGCGGACGCGCGCAGACCTGCGCCCGCTAAGACGCACGAGGGCGCGGACAGTACCGCGAGCGGTAGCGAGCGGTTGCAGCCATGATGAGAGGCCCGCCACGCGCGCGTTAGACCCGCTCGCTACCGCTTGCTGCACTGTGCCCATCTCTGTTGATGATTCTCTTCTACGTCATCGCCGGACTCGTCCTACTGCAAAGCGCCGTCTCCCTGCGCGGCGGCTTCCGCTACCTCGCCTTTTTCCGCCGCGAGGCAGGAGCCGCGCCGCCCGTTTACACACCGTTCGCTTCCGTCATCGTGCCGTGCCGCGGCATCGATCAGGGTCTCACTGAAAACTTCGCCGCGCTCTTCGCGCAGGACTACCCGGCATATGAAATCGTCTTCGTCGGCGACCGCCGCGAAGACCCGGCGCTGGCGTTGGCGGAAGAGTTGCGCGGGAGTCTACGGGGCGGCGGGGTGACGCGTTCGCGCGTCGTCGTCGCCGGCGCCGCGCGGGAGTCGGGGCAGAAGGTTTACAACCTGCTGGCCGCGGTACGCGAAGCTGATGCGGCCAGCGAGGTCTTCGTCTTCGTCGATACAGACGCGCGTCCGCAGGCAGGTTGGCTACGCTCGCTGATTGCGCCGCTGGCCCACTCTGGCACGGGAGCGGCCACCGGCTACCGCTGGTTCATCCCCGTCCGAGGGGGACTCGCCTCGCACCTGCGCTCCGTCTGGAACGCCTCCATCGCCTCGGCCCTCGGCCCTGACACGCGCCGAAACTTCTGTTGGGGCGGCTCGACGGCCGTCAGGCGCGAGACCTTCGAGCGGCTCGGCGTCGCCGAGGCGTGGCGCGGGGCGCTCTCGGACGACTACGCGCTGACGCGCACACTTCAAAGCGCCGGCCTCCCCATCCACTTCGTGCCGACGTGCCTCACGCCTTCGTTCGAAGATTGCACCTTCGGCGAACTCTTCGAGTTCACGACGCGGCAGTTGAAGATCACGCGCGTCTACGCCCCGCACCTGTGGAAGATAGTTCTATTTTCAAACCTGCTCTTCACGCTCGCCTTCTTCGGCGGCGGGGCACTGGTCGCCGCGCGCGCCGCGCTCGGTCTGCCCTTCGCCGCGCCGCTCGCCCTCCTGTGCGCGATCTTCCTGACGGGGGCGCTCAAGGCTTTCGTCCGCCTGCGGGCGGTCGCCATTTCGCTCGCGCCGCACCGCGCGCGAATCTGGAGGGGCGCCTGGGCGCATCTGCTCCTGTGGCCGCTGACGGCCGCGCTCTTCCTCTACAACGCGCTTGCCGCCGCGCGCTCGCGCCGCATCACTTGGCGCGGCATCACCTACGAATTGATATCGCCGACGGAAACTGCCATCATTCAGAGTGATAAGTGATGAGTGATAAGTGATAAGAAGGAAACGACTGCCGCTAATCTTTTTCTTATCACTCATCACTTATCACTCATCACCTTGCTTTTCATGTCAAACAAAGCGGTGCAACTCTACAAGCTCCTGCGCTCGACCGGCCGCGAGCGGCGGCTCGGCACGGTCATCTTCTTCATCACCTCGCGCTGCAACGCGCGCTGTGAGACCTGCTTCTACCACGAGGAGCTGAACCGCCCCGGCGACCTCACCTTCGCGGAGATCGAACGCGTCTCCCGAACGATGCCGCCGATCACCGACCTCTGGCTCTCGGGCGGGGAGCCGACGCTTCGGCACGACGCCTCCGAGGTCATCGACCTCTTCGTCCGCAACAACGGCGTCCGCCGCCTCATCATCCCCACCAACGGCCTCATTAAGCAGCGCGCCTTCGAGATCGTCGAGCGCGCGCTTGAGAGTCATCCCGAGCTGCACCTCTACCTCAATGTCGCGCTCGACGGCTACGGCGAAACGCACGACCGCATCCGCGGCGTCCCCGGCAACTGGCAAAAGACGCTCGACTGTATCCGCTCGCTCTATCCCCTCAAAGACCGCTTCAGTGAACGCTTCCGTCTGAACGTCAACACGGTCGTCTGCGCGGAGAACTACACAGAGATCGACCGCCTCGCCGGCTTCATGTGGGAGAACTTCCGCCTCGACGGACACTACTTCAACATCATCCGCGGCGACGCGCTTGCCGGCGACCAGATCAAGCAGGTGCCGCCCGGTGCGCTGTCTCAAATCTACGAGCGCGCCGCCGCGCTCACCGATGCCTACGGCCGCCGCATGTTCGCCGCGGACGACGGCGCCTCCCGCTTCGTCAAGCAGGTCGCTTACGTCGGCGCCATTACGACCCACTACCGCACGCAGCGCGCGAACTTCGAAGGCCCCGCCGCGTGGCCCTTCCCCTGCACGGCGGGCGAGACGACAGCCGTCATCGACTACAACGGCGACGTGCGCGCCTGCGAGCTGCGCGAGAGTTTCGCGAGCCTCCGCGACTTCGACTTCGACTTCGGCGCGCTGTGGGACTCGCAACCGCGCGCCGCCGAGCTTGAGGGAATCGACGGCGGCCGCGCCTGCTGGTGT
>DASVES010000317.1:0-18398 GCA_036380435.1 Pyrinomonadaceae bacterium
GGCGGCGTGCGTCTGCGCGAGGTGAAGCCGGTCGCTTACGGCGACATCGAGTCGCAGGACGACGCGCGCGTCCCCTCCGGCATCGACGAGTTCGACCGCGTGCTCGGCGGCGGCATCGTGCCCGGCAGCCTCGTTCTCATCGGCGGCGACCCCGGCATCGGCAAGTCCACGCTGCTCGCGCAGGTGGCCGATAAGATCAGCGGTCAGGGCTTGAAGGTGCTCTACATCTCGGGCGAGGAATCGGAGCGACAGATCAAGATGCGCGGCGAGCGTCTGGGGCTGAAGGCCGAGAACCTCTACCTGCTGCCCGAGACTAATCTGGAACGCATCATGGACGAGATCGAGCGGGCGGAGCCGGCGGCCGTCATCGTCGATTCGATTCAGACGGTCTTCTCGTCGCGGATCGAATCCGCGCCCGGCTCCGTCTCGCAGGTGAGGGAAGTCGCCGGTCAGTTTCTCATGCTCGCGAAGAACCGGGAGATACCCGTCTTCCTCATCGGCCACGTGACTAAGGAGGGAGCGATTGCCGGGCCGAAGGCGCTCGAGCACATCGTGGACACGGTGCTCTACTTCGAGGGCGAACGACACTACAACCACCGCATCGTGCGCGCCACGAAGAACCGCTTCGGCGCGGCCAACGAGGTCGGCGTCTTCGAGATGACGGGGGCGGGGCTGGTGCCCGTGGCGAACCCTTCGGAGATGTTCCTCAAGGAGCGACCCGAAGGGGCGGCCGGCTCGGTGGTGACGGCCTGCATGGAGGGCACGCGGCCCGTGCTCGTCGAGGTGCAGGCGCTCGTCTCGGGGTCGAAGTACGGGACGGGGAGGCGCATGGCGCAGGGGTTCGACGCCAACCGCATGGCGCTCTTAATCGCGATGCTGGAGAAGCGTGTCGGCTTCCACTTAATCGGCGACGACGTGTTTCTCAACGTTGCCGGCGGGCTGGAGATCGACGAGCCGGCGGCCGACCTCGGCGTGGTCGCGGCCATCGCGTCGAGCTTCAAGAGTCTGCCGATAGACGCGCAGACGGCCGTCTTCGGCGAGGTGGGCCTCACGGGCGAAGTGCGCGGTGCGATGCAGGCGCAGGCGCGCGCCCGCGAGGCCCAGACGCTCGGCTTCAAGAAGATCGTCATGCCGGCCTCGAACACCGCCGGCCTTGAGCGCCTGCTCGGCCTGCGCGTGGTCGGCGTGCGCTCGGTCGAAGAGGCGCTCGACGAACTGTTTTAGACGTTGCCAGGGCGGGCGGTGAGGGGAACATTGACGGCAGACGGACTCCGGGCCGCCCGAACTGCGCTCAGCACGCCCCCGTAACTTATTCGTGACGCGTCGGTTCGGCGCGTGTTAATATCCTCGGCGTCATGCGGACCAATACTTTCCTCATTCGGTTGGTATTCATCGCAATCCTGGTCGGCGCGGGCTACGTGCTCCGCCCCGTGCCGGGCAATCAATTCGCCTCGTCGCAACTCGCCTCCGCCCTCGTCGCCCTGCTCGTCGCCGCCGCCATCATCTTCTTCGAGATGCGTATCCAGAGGGCGTCGCTCAAGACGCTCATCGGCGCGGCCATCGGCTCGGTGCTCGGCATCGTCGGCGGCGTGCTCATCGGCTTCCTGATAACTTCGCAGGAGTCCGGCGCAGTCGGCGCTAACACGAAGACGTTTCTCACTCTGGCGCTCGCCTTCCTGATGGCTTACATCGGCCTGATGGTCGGGGCCGCGAAGGGCGACTACTTAGAACTCTCCGCCCTCGGCGGCATCTTCAGCGACAAGGGCGCGCGCCGCGACCTCAAGATACTCGACACCTCCGTCATCATCGACGGCCGCATCGCCGACGTGTCCGAGACCGGATTCCTTTCCGGCACCATCGTCATCCCGCAATTCATCCTCCGCGAACTCCAGCAGGTGGCCGACTCGCCCGACTCCTCCAAGCGCCAGCGCGGACGCCGCGGCCTCGACATGCTCAACCGCCTCCAGTCCAACGGCAAGCTCGACATACAGGTCGTGGACACGGACTTCCCGGCCGTCAAGGAAGTCGATTTGAAACTCCTTGAGTTGTCGAAGTCGCTCGACGCCGTCGTCGTCACCAACGACTTCAACCTCAACAAGGTGGCGCAGCTCCACGGCATCTCTGTCCTGAACATCAACGAGCTGGCGAACTCCCTGAAGCCCGTCGTGCTGCCGGGCGAAGGCATGCGCGTCTTCATCCTCAAGGAAGGCAAGGAGTACAACCAGGGCGTCGCCTACCTCGACGATGGGACGATGGTCGTGGTCGATAACGCGCGCCGCATGATCGGCAAGAACGCCGACATCTCCGTCACCAGCGTCCTTCAGACCACGGCCGGCAAGATGATCTTCGGACGCCTCTGGGAAGACGCGCACGAGAACGGCACGAGCGAAGTCCGCGCCATCGCCGGCCAGCGCCGCGGCAACACCGGGCGCGACCTGCGCCCCCCCACCCACGCGGCGCGACCGACTACCGGCGAGACGAGCGGAGAATAAAGACGTAAATCGTGAATCATAAATCGTAAATCGTGAATCGCGGTTGAGGCCGGCTCAACTTGAAGGATGAGCCGCAAGTCGAACGACGGACAATCGATTTACGATTTACCATTTACGATTCACGGCTTTTATGAACGTTGCCATTATCGCCGCCGGCGGGCGGGGCGCGCGGATGGGCGGCGGCGCTCGCGCACCGAAGCAGTTTCTGGAAATCGCGGGCACGCCGGTCGTCGTCCACACGCTCAGGCGCTTCGAGATGTGCGCCACAATCGCCGAAGTGTTCGTCGTCGTCCCCCAGGGGGAAGTACAAGCTTTTCTCGAACTCGCAGAAAAATTCAGTCTGAGCAAACTGGCGCGCGTCGTCGCGGGCGGCGAGACGCGCACCGAGTCTGTCTGGCGCGGCCTCCAGCAGTTGCGGGCTGAGGACGTGGGCGTCGTGGCCATACACGACGCAGTGCGCCCCCTCGTCACGCCCGAGGAGATCGACGCGACCGTTCGCGCGGCCGAGGCGACGGGGGCCGCCGTCCTCGCCGCGCGCGCCGTGGATACCATCAAGGAGTCGGACGGCGAGACGGTCGCGCGCACGCTCGAACGCTCGCGCCTCTGGCACGCGCAGACGCCGCAGTGCTTCCGCTACGACCTGCTGCGGCGCGCCTACGAGAGCGCCAGAGCCTTCGGCTTCGAGGCGACGGACGACAGCTCGCTGGTCGAGCGACTCGGCATCTCGGTCGCCATCGTCGAAGGCGGCGCGCGCAACATCAAGATCACCACCCCGCAGGATTTGGCGCTGGCAGAAATGCTTTTGAAGTCAGGAGTCAGAAGTCAGGAGTCAGAATAAAAGCAAGAGCGCCCACTTCATTCAGCGCCATCTTCATTCTGACTCCTGACTCCTGACTCCCTTGACTTGAGTATGCTCCGCATCGGCATCGGACACGACACGCACCGTCTGAGCGAGGGCCGCTCCCTCATCCTCGGCGGCGTCGTTATCGAGTCCGAGCGCGGCGGCGAGGGACACTCGGACGCGGACGCCCTGACGCACTCGCTCACTGACGCCGTGCTCGGCGCCATCTGCGAGGGCGACATCGGCGTCCACTTCCCCGACAGCGACCCGCGCTGGAAGGACGCCGACAGCCTCCAACTGCTGGCCCGCGTCGTGTGGCTCGCCAGCCAGCGTGGCTTCCACGTCGTCAACGCCGACGCCACGGTGATGCTTGAACGCCCGCGCCTGCGTCCCTACATGCCGGAGATGCGGCGCAAGCTGGCCGAGGTGCTCGGCGTCGATTTGGAATGCGTCAGCGTCAAGGCCAAGACGGGCGAGGGCCTCGACGCCGTCGGGGCCGGCGCGGCCGTCACGGCGCTGGCCGTCGTCCTTCTCGAACGGACTTAGGAAGTCGGATGGTAGACGAACAAAAGCTGAGGGACAGAATCACACGTGCGCTGCTTTCTCTTGAGATGAAAGAGAAGTGTGCGAATGATGTTGCCTTCCACATGACGGATTGGGTCAAGGATTTCGAGGAGCTTGCCGCCGTCTGGAAGAACCCCGCACAGTTTGGCGACGATCAGGTCACTAAGGCAATTTACGGCTTCCTCGCGCATGTGCCCAATCATTTGAACGCGGCGACGAAGCTTGTTGGAATGGGTCCGATTGAAGACGTTTTCGGCGTGGGCATTTTCGAGGAAGATAAGGACTGAAGAGCGGACGCTGCCATCCTTCTATGCGACCACAGAGGGTTATTCGTCGAAAGCGGGACGGGGGCGAACTGACGCGCGAGGAGATCGCCTTCTTCGTGCGCGGGGTGACGACGGGCGCGTGGGCTGACTATCAGGCGTCGGCGCTGCTGATGGCGATCTTTCTCAATGGCATGAGCGATGGGGAGCAACAGGCGCTCACCGAGGAGATGCTGCGCTCGGGCGAGGTGCTGGACTTCAGTTCCGTGCCGCGCCCGAAGGCTGACAAGCATTCAACGGGCGGCGTCGGCGACAAGACCTCGCTCATCCTCGCGCCGCTCGCCGCCTCGTGCGGGGTGGCGGTGCCGATGATCTCGGGGCGCGGCCTCGGCCACACGGGCGGCACCCTCGACAAGCTCGAATCCATTCCGGGCTACCGCGTCGATCTCCACCTCGCGGAGTTTCGCACGGTGCTGGAGCGCGTCGGCTTTGCGATGACGGGGCAGACCGGCGAGGTCGCCCCGGCCGACAAGATTCTCTACGCGCTACGCGACGCGACCGAGACCGTCGAGTCGATCCCGCTCATCGTCGCCTCGATCATGTCGAAGAAACTCGCGGCGGGCTTGGGCGCACTCGTTCTCGACGTGAAGACCGGCAGCGGCGCTTTCATGCGCGACGAGGAACACTCTCGCGAGCTTGCCCGCGCGCTCGTCGCCACCGGCAACTCGTGCGGCGTCCGAACCGAGGCGCTGATTACGGACATGAGTCAACCACTGGGGCGCGCCGTCGGCAACGCCCTCGAAGTCGAAGAATGTCTCGACATCATGCGCGGTGAGCAGGACGAGGCGACGCGGCCCGTGCGCGAACTCTCGCTGGAGCTGGCCGCGCGCATGGTCGCGCTCTCTGGCGTCGCGGAGAATCTGGAGGCGGCACGCGAGCGTGTGACGACGGCGCTGGAGTCGGGCGAGGCGTTGGAGTGCTTCCGCCGCAACGTCGAGGCGCAGGGCGGAGACGTGAGTGTGTGCGACGACCCCGCGCGTCTTCGGGATTTGACGCTCGATGAAGTCAGGGTAGAATCGCCGCGCGCGGGATTCGTCGGCAGGGTGGACGCGGCCGAGGTCGGACGCGCGGTCGCCTCAATCGGCGGCGGACGCGTCCGCATGGACGACCTTGTTGACCCGGCGGTGGGCTATCTCGCGGAGGCCCGCGTCGGCGACCGTGTGACGGAGGGGCAGGTGCTCGGACTCCTCTACTGCCGGGGCGCGGCCGCCGCCGAAGAAACGGCCGCGCGCATCCTCGCGGCTTACGAAATCATGGAAGGGGCGCCGTCCGCCGTCCCGGAACTCTTCCGGGAAGTTATCGACGACTGAAGTCCAGAGCTTGTAGAAAGAAGCAATACCGGAATGAAGCTCAAAGTTTTCGCAAGCGTCGCGCTGCTCTCGGCCGTCGCGCTCGTCGCCTCATCCTGTCGCGGGGAGGCCGGAGCCGCGGAGGACAGGTCGAAGAAGCGTGTCGGCATCGTCTTCGACATCGGTGGTAAGGACGACCGCTCGTTCAACGCCGCCGCGTGGGAGGGCGTCAGACGCGCCGCCGCCGATCTGCCCATCGTGCTGCGCGACGTGGAGCCGGGCAACCCGACCTCCATCGAGCCGGCGATGCGCGCGTTCGCCGAGCGCGGCTACGACCTCATCATCGGCATCGGCTTCGCGCAGGCGCCCATCATGGAGCAGGTGGCGAAGGAGTACCCGCACATCAACTTCGCCATCATTGACGGCGTGAGCCAACTGCCCAACGTGGCCTCGCTCGTCTTCCGCGAGCACGAAGGCTCATACCTCGTCGGGATGATCGCCGCGCGCAAAACCAAAACGAACGTGCTCGGCTTCGTCGGCGGCATGGACATCCCGCTCATCCACCGCTTCAAAGAGGGCTACGAGCAGGGCGCGAAGTCCGTGAATCCGAACATTCAGGTGTTCGCCAACTACGTCGGCATCAACGACTCGGCGTGGAACAACCCCGGCAAGGGCAAGGAGCTGGCGCTGTCGCAGATCAACCGCGGGGCCGACGTAATCTTCACCGCCGCCGGCAACTCCGGCCTCGGCGCGTTCGACGCGGCCGAGCAGGCGGGCCTCGACCCGCAGACCGGGCAGGCCACACGCTACGTCATCGGCGTTGACTCGAACCAGAACGGCGTCAAACCGGGCTTCGTCTTAACGAGCATGGTCAAGCGCGTCGATAACGCCGTCTACGACGCCGTCAAGCAAGTAGTTGACGGCAACTTCAAGCCCGGCGTTCAGGTCTTCGGTCTCGACAAGGACGGCGTTGCCTACTCGCTCGACGACTTCAACCGCGAACTCATCGACCCGGCCGTGCTCGCCGAGGTTGAAGCCGCCAAGCAGCAGATCATCGACAAGAAGATCACCGTCGTGGACGCGATGGGGCCGAAGTAACGAAGCTATTAGCTATTAGCTGTTAGCTTTTAGCCGGAAGAGAGCGAACCGGCGCGTTGGCTGTCAGCGGCGGCGCGCGTCACGGCGCATGCCGTGAGCTAACAGCTAATAGCTAACAGCTAATAGCCAAGGAGAACATATGAAACGTAAAGCACGGGCGCGTTGGCAGGGTGGCTTGCAGGATGGCAAGGGGGCGATTTCTACCGACAGCGGCGTCCTCTCCGATACGCAATACTCGTTCAGCACCCGTTTTGAAAACGGCGTGGGCACCAACCCGGAGGAGTTGATCGCGGCGGCGCACGCCGGCTGCTTCTCGATGGCGCTCTCGGGTCAGTTGGGCAAGGCCGACCTCAAGGCCGAGAGCATCGAGACGACCGCCACCGTCACGTTGGACAAGGTTGACGGAAACTTCACCATCACGGCCGTCCACCTCGACGTGTCGGCGCGCGTCCCCGGCGCGAGCCAGGAGGCTTTCAACACGGCCGCCGGCAACGCCAAGGCCGGCTGCCCCGTCTCGCGCGTGCTCAACGCCGAGATCACGATGGACGCGCGTCTGGAATCGTAAGAACGAAGAGGTCAGAGGTCAGAGGTTAGAGGTCAGTCAAAGACCTGCTTTTTAACTAACCTCTAACCTCTAACCTCTGACCTCTGCTTTTATGCTCGAACTCCGAGACATCACCAAACGATTCGGCGAGGTGCTGGCGAACGACGGCGTGAGTGTGCGCGTCGAGCCGGGGACGATTCACGCCATCGTCGGCGAGAACGGGGCGGGGAAGTCCACCGCCATGCGTATCGCCTACGGCTTCTACACGGCCGACGCGGGCGACATCCTCGTCGATGGACAGGTGCGGCGCATCAGCACGCCGCACGACGCCATCCGGCTCGGCATCGGCATGGTGCATCAGCACTTCATGCTGGTCGAGACGATGACGGTGGCCGAGAACATCGTGCTCGGGGCCGAGCCGGGCAGCGCCGCCGCGATTGATCTCAAGCAGGCGGGCGTGCGCGTCCGCGCGCTCTCGAACGAGTTCCGGCTGGCGGTCGATCCCGAGGCGGTCGTCGAAAACCTCTCGGTCGGGCAGCAGCAGCGCGTCGAGTTGCTCAAGGCACTCTACCGCGAGGCGCGTCTGCTCATCCTCGACGAGCCGACGGCCGTCTTGACCCCGCAGGAGGTCGAAGAGTTTTTCCAGATTCTCCGGCGGATGCGCGAGCAGGGCAAAACGGTCGTCATCATCACGCATAAGCTCTCGGAGGTTCTGGCCATCTCTGACGATGTGACGGTGATGAGAGACGGCCGCGTCGTCGGGAGCGTGAAGACGGCGGAGACGAGCGCGGCGGAGCTGGCGCGCATGATGGTGGGGCGCGAGGTGCTGCTGCGGGTCGAGAAGGCCGAAGGCCGACCCGGCGAGGCGGTTCTGAGCGTGCGCAACCTCTCGGTCGTGGCCGACGAGGGCGGGCGCGGCGTGCGTGACGTCACGTTTGACGTGCGCGCGGGTGAGATAGTCGGCATCGCCGGGGTCGAGGGTAACGGGCAGACCGAGTTGATGGAGGCGCTGGCCGGACTCGTCGCGCCCGAGCGCATCCACGGGGCGGTGGAATTGAACGGGGCGGACATCACGCGCATGGGCGCGCGGCGCCGTCGCGAGTCGGGCATCGCGCACGTCCCCGAAGACCGGCATCGGCGCGGCCTGCTGCTCGACTTCGACCTCGCGGAGAACTCCATCCTCGGCGACCACTACCGGCGCCCGGCCGTCGGCGGCCCCGGCGGCGTGTTCCTCGACAACGGGGGCATCCGCGGACGCGCCCTCGAAATCATCAACGACTTCGACGTGCGCCCGGCCAACCCCGACCTCCCGGCCCGCGCGCTTTCGGGTGGCAACCAGCAGAAGCTCGTCATCGGCCGCGAGTTCGAGTTGAAGCCGAAGCTGCTTCTGGTCTCGCAGCCGACGCGCGGCGTGGACATCGGAGCCATCGAGTTCATCCATCGCAAGCTCGTCGAGATGCGCGAGAGTGGCTGCGCCATCCTCCTCGTCTCCGCCGAACTCGAAGAGATCACCTCGCTCGCCGACCGCCTCCTCGTCCTCTATCACGGCCGCGTCGTCGGCGAAGTCGATCCCCGCACGGCGACACAGGAGGAGATCGGTTTGCTAATGACGGGAGGGAGTAAAGAGGGTGATGAGTGATGAGTGATAAGTGATAAGAAGCTGTTAGCTCTTGGCGATTAGCTAACAGCTAAGAGCTAACAGCTTCCGTTTTTCTTATCACTCATCACTCATCACTTATCACCATTAAAACCATGCGTCTGTTTCGCGAACTCATCTTTCCGCTCATCGCCGTGGCGGCGGCCTTCGTCATCGGCGGCCTCGTCGTGCTGCTCATCGGCGAAGACCCCATCCAGACGTACCGCCTGCTGATCGGGAGCGCGCTGTCGTGGCCGGACGGCATCGGCTACACGCTCTTCTACGCCACGCCGCTCATCTTCACGGGGCTGGCCGTGGCCGTGGCCTTCCGCTGCGGGCTGCTCAACATCGGGGCCGAGGGTCAGCTCTACGTGGCGGCGTTCGCGTGCGCGTGGGTGGCGATCAAGCTGGGCGGCACGCAGGTGGACGTGTTCGGCACGAACGTGGACTACTCCTGGGCGAGTCTGCCGGCGGTCGTCCTCGTGCCGCTGGCGGTGCTCGCCGCCGTCGGCGCGGGAGCGCTGTGGGGCGCGATACCGGGGTTCCTCAAGGCGCGCTTCGGGTCGCACGAAGTCATCAACACGATCATGTTGAACTTCATCGCCGTCGCTCTGGTCAGCTACTTCACGCAGTACCACTTTAAGGTTCAGGGCGACCCCATCCTCCAGACCGTGCCCATCGGCGAGGCGGCGCACATCCCGCGCCTCGGCCAGTTAGTGCCGGGGCTGCCCGAGCGCATCCCCTTAAACGTCGCCTTCCTGCTGGCCATCCTCGCGTGCGCGCTCGTCTACGTCTTCCTGTGGCGCACGCGCTGGGGCTACGAGATTCGCGCGACGGGCGCCAACCCGACGGCGGCCGAGTACGGCGGCATCTCGACGCGCAAGCAGATCGTTTTGGCGATGGCCGTCTCCGGCGGACTCGCCGGCATGGTCGGCATTAACGAAGTGCTCGGCTACCGCTATCGGTTTTACGACAACTTCTCCGACAACTACGGCTATACGGGAATCGCCGTCGCGCTCCTCGGGCGCAACCACCCCGTCGGCGTCATTTTCTCGGCGCTGCTGTTCGGCATGCTCCAGCGCGGCTCAATCCACGTGGATGCCTTCACCGAAAACGTCTCGAAAGACCTGGTGCAAATTCTCCAGGCCATCGTCATCCTGTTCGTCGCCTGCGAGGCATTCTTCCGCGGCACCTTCGGCCGCTTCGGGTTGCTGAGGAGGTCGAAGATTTGAAAAGAAGAAGTCAGGAGCCAGGAGCCAGGAGTCAGAATAAAAACGACTTCCTGCTTCTTCTGACTCCTGACTCCTGACTCCTGACTTCCTATGGATAACACCATCGCCGCCACCATCGTCTTCTTCCTCGCCTCGACCATCCGGCAGGCGACGCCGCTGCTGCTGGCGGCGACGGGCGGTCTCTACTCGGAGCGCGCGGGCGTCATCAACATCGCGCTCGAAGGCTTGATGCTGGCCGGCGCGTTCACGGCCGCCGCCGTGACGCACTACACGGGCAATCCTTACGTGGGTTTGCTGGCCGGCGTGCTGGCCGGGGTCGGGGTGGCGTTGATTCACGCCGTCGCGTGCATCGAGTTCAAGGCCGATCAGGTGGTGAGTGGGACGGCCATCAACATTTTGATGATCGGCGTGCCGGCGGTGGTGAGCGGCGCGGCCTTTCTCTCGTCGGGTTCGACGCCGCAGATTCCGAAGGAGAATCTGATACCGTGGACGCCCGTCGTGATCGCGTTCCTGCTGGTGCCGGTGACGTGGTACGTGCTCTATAAAACGCCGTTCGGCCTGCGCCTGCGCGCCGTGGGCGAGCACCCGGAGGCGGCCGACGCGGCGGGCGTGCGCGTGAAGGCGATGCGCTACGCGGGCGTGCTGCTCTCGGGCGCGCTCGCCGGCATCGGCGGCGCGTATCTTTCGACGGGTCAGTCGTCGCTCTTTACGCGCAACATGACCTCGGGGCGCGGCTTCATCGCGCTCGCCGCGCTCATCTTCGGCAAGTGGCGACCCGTGCAGACGATGCTCGCCTGCATCCTCTTCGGATTCACCGAGGCGCTGGCCACGCAGCTTCAGGGCGTCAAAATCTCCGGCGACGAAGAGATACCCGTGCAGTTCATCCACCTCATCCCCTACGTCCTAACCATCGTCGTGCTCGCCGGCTTCGTCGGCCACTCGCGCGCGCCGCGTGCGTTGGGCATCCCGTACCAGAAGGAGAGGTGAAGTCAGGAGTCAGGAGTCAGGAGTCAGAATAAAACGCCTCGTGCGGCATTACTGCCCTGCGGCAGACCTGACAACTTCGCGGTTGAGAGATACAATCTCGTCACCGACGAACATTCTGACTTCTGACTTCTGGCTTCTGACACCTGACTCCTGCGCTTATGGCCATCTCGCTGAAGACCGAGCACCTCAAACGCTACAAGGACATCGCCTGGCTGCTGATGAAGTACGGGCGCTCCGACCTCGTCAAGCAGGCGGGGCTGGAGGAGGCGCTCACCGAGGAGACGGAGAAATTTAAAGACGGAGTGCCGGCCGAGGCGCGCGAGCTGGCCGAAGATTTCGAGCGCATGGGGCCGACCTTCATCAAGCTGGCCCAACTGCTCTCGACCCGCTCCGACCTCCTCCCCACGCCCTACCTCGAAGCCCTCACCCGTCTGCAAGACAAGGTCGAGCCGTTCAGCTTCGGCGAGGTCGAGGAGATAGTTTCTAAAGAGCTGGGCGTGCGTCTGTCGAAGGCGTTCGCGGAGTTTGAGTCGCAGCCCGTGGCCGCCGCCTCGCTCGGGCAGGTGCATCGCGCCACGATGCGCGACGGCCGCCACGTCGTCGTCAAGGTGCAGCGCCCCAACATCCGCGAGCAGATCGTCGATGACCTCGCGGCGCTCGCCGAGATCGCCGGCTTCCTCGACCGCCACACCGAGGCGGGCCGCCGCTACGGCTTCGTCGTGATGCTCGAAGAGTTCCGCAAAACTCTGCTGCGCGAACTCGACTACCGCGCCGAGGCGCGCAACCTCACCACCATTGCCCGAAACCTCTCCGAGTTCGAGCGCATCATCATCCCCGTCCCCCTCGAAGACTACACGACCTCGCGCATCCTCACGATGGACTTCGTGCAGGGCCGCAAGATTACCGACCTCGGCCCGCTCGCGCAGATGGATGTGGACGGGCACGAGCTGGCCGACGATCTGTTCCGCGCCTACCTCAAGCAGATTCTGGTGGACGGTTTCTTTCACGCCGACCCGCATCCCGGCAACGTCTTCCTCACCGACGACGGCTCCATCGCCCTCATCGACCTCGGCATGGTCGCCCGCCTCACCCCGCGCTTTCAGGAGAGCCTGCTGCAAATCCTCCTCGCCATCAGCGAGGGGCGCGGCGACGACGTGTCCGACATCGCCATCAAGATGGGCGAGGCGCTGCCCGACTTCAACGAGGTGAACTTCCGGCGACAGGTCGGCGACTTAGTCGCACAGCATCAGGGGTCGAGTCTGGATAACATGGACGCGGGCCGTGTCGGACTCGAAATCACGCGCGTCGCCGGGGAGAACTGCTTCCGCCTGCCTTCGGACTTCACGATGATGGCCAAGGCGCTCCTCAATCTCGACCAGATCGTCAAGACCTTAGACCCCGTCTTCGACCCCAACGACGCCATCCGCCGCCACGCCTCCGAGATGATGCGCGAGCGCATGATGAAGAGCCTTTCGCCGGGCAACCTCTTCATGTCGGCCATCGAGGTCAAGGACTTCGTCGAGAAATTCCCGGCCCGCGTCAACCGCCTGCTCGACGCCGTGGCCAACAACGACGTGCGGATCAAGATCGACGCCATCGATGAGACCCGCCTCATGGAAGGCTTCCAGAAGATCGCCAACCGCATCACCGTCGGCCTGGTCATCGCGGCCCTGATCGTCGGGGCCGCGCTCATCATGGACATCCAGACCAGCTTTACTTTGTTCGGCTACCCCGGCCTCGCCATCATCTTCTTTCTCATCGCCGCCGGCGCCGGTCTCATCCTGATTTACAACATCCTCTTCAAAGACGAGAAGAAGAAAGACGACGGGCCGAACGCCGCGCCGTAGATTCGGCGCTGACACTTGTGACCACGACGTGAAACCAATGGAGAGCCTATCGCCTGAGACGCTTTACGAACGCGCCGAGCACGCCGCGCGCGTCATCCGCTCACGCCGCGCCGAGGAGCCGCGCGCCGCGCTTGTTTTAGGTAGCGGTCTCGGCGCTTTCGCCGACGACCTCGAAGACTCGCTCGCCATCCCCTACGAGGAGATACCGGGATGTGCGCGCTCGACCGTTGAAGGCCACACGGGACGCCTCGTGCTGGGGCGCGTCGGCGGCGTCGAGACGGCCGTGATGCAGGGGCGCTTCCACTTCTACGAGGGCTACACACTCGAAGAGGTGACCTTCCCCATCCGCGTTCTGGGCTTGCTTGGTGTTAAGTCGCTTGTCCTGACGAACGCGGCGGGCGGCCTCAACAACGCCTACACCGAGGGCGCGCTCGTCTGTATCTCCGACCACCTGAACCTGATGGGCGTCAACCCCCTCCAGGGCCGCAACGATGAACGCTTCGGCCCGCGCTTCCCCGACATGACGGCCGTCTACGACCACGAGTATCAGGAGACGGCCATCCGGGAGGCGCGTGCGTGCGGCCTTGAGCTGCGGCGCGGCGTCTACGCGGCACTCGCCGGCCCGTCATATGAGACGCCGGCCGAGATTCGGATGCTGCGCCTGCTCGGCGCCGACGCCGTCGGCATGAGCACCGTCCCCGAGGCCATCGTCGCGCGGCAGATGGGCCTGCGCGTGCTCGGCATCTCCTGCATCACCAACCTCGCCGCCGGAGTGCTCGACCGCCCCATCGACCACGCCGAAGTGATGGAAACGGGCCAGCGCGTCCGCGAGAAGTTCTCGGAGCTGCTGCGGCGAGTAATACCTAAATTGATGTGATAAGTGATGAGTGATAAGTGATAAGAAAAAGCGTGGCCCGCTTCTTTCTTATCACTTATCACTCATCACTTATCACGTCATCGGAGCGAAGCGACGATGATCATCGGCATTTGTGGCGGTACAGGGTCGGGGAAGACGACCGTGGCGAAACGCATCCTGGAGTCGGTGCGCGCGTGCGAGGTAGTCTTCCTCCAACAGGACTCCTACTACCGCAACCTCGCCGACCTCGCGCTCGTCTTTCGCGAGACGGTCAACTTCGACCACCCCGACTCCATCGACAACGATCTGCTGGTCGAACACGTCCGCGAGTTGAAAGCGGGGCGGTCGGTGGAGCTGCCCGTCTACGACTTCAAGACGCACACGCGCCGGGCGGAGACGCTGCGCGTGGAGCCGAAGCCGATCACCATCATCGAGGGCATCCTGATTTTCGCCGATCCGCGCCTGCTCGCCGAGATGGATATCAAGGTCTTCGTGGACACGCCCGACGACATCCGCTTCATCCGTCGCCTCCGGCGCGACGTGGCCGAGCGTGGGCGCACCGTGGAGTCCGTCATCGAGCAATATCTAACGACGGTACGCCCGATGCACATGCAGTTCGTCGAGCCGTCGAAGCGCGTCTCGGACGTGATTATCCCCGAAGGCGGTCGCAACCTCGTCAGCGTCGATCTCATCAGCGGCCGAATCCGCGAGCGTCTGGGCGAAGAGCGCCGCCGCCCCGAGGCGGCCGCGGGCGCATAATTATCAAAGCAACGAAAGAAGGGAAGTGAGCATTATCGAAGATCAGGCATTAATTGACGCGGCCACGTCGGCGCGCGACTGCGCGCTGGCGACCTACTCGAACTTTTGCGTGGGCGCGGCCATCGAATCGGACGACGGGCGCGTGTTTACGGGTTGCAACGTCGAGAGCGCGGCCTACGAGCTAACGATGTGCGCCGAGCGCGTGACCATCTGGAAGGCGCTCTCGGAAGGCGCGCGTCGCTTCACGCGCATCGCCGTCGTCGCCGACACGGAGCGCCTGACGCCGCCGTGCGGCGCCTGTCGCCAGCTCGTCTGGGAGTTCTGCGGCGACATCCCCGTCATCCTCGCCAACCTGCGCGGCGACACGGAGACCCTACAGATGAGCGAGCTTCTGCCGCGCCCGTTCGACGCCAAGTTTCTCGAAGAGGCCAGCACGCAAAGTTAAGGAGGCGGCACGCGATGTCAGACAAGGAGAAGGCGGACGAGGCCGAACCCGAGAAGGCCGAAGGCGGAAAGGCCGAAGGCGGCGCGGAGACGGTCGTCGAGCGCGTCATCAACCGCTACATGGGCGACACGATTCACCTGTTCCTCTCCCTGCTCTCGATCCTGATTATCGCCGCCGCCGTGCTCGCCACCTACGAGACGCTCGTCCGCGACTTCCCGAAGCTCCTCGCGCCCACGGACGAGTACAAAGTCTTGCAGGACATCATCGGCAACATCCTGCTGATCGCCATCGCGGCCGAGTTAGGTTTGCTGCTGCTGTTCCACCGGACGAGCGCCGCCGTGGAGGTCATCATCTTCGTCATCGCGCGCAAGATCGTCAGCCCGAACCTCTCGTCCCTCGACCTGCTGCTCGCCGTGGCCGCCCTCGCCGGGCTGCTCATCGCGCGCTTCTACTATCTGCCCGGCAAGCCCAAGTAGCTTAACGAAAAAGTAATTTACCGAAAGGCGAGATCGTCAAAGTGTCAAAGCTCAGTCGAAGACTCTTCTGCGTCGTGTTGGCCGGCGTCGTCCTGTGGCCGCTCATACCCGCGGAGGCGCAGAGGCGCAGGGCGTCTGCCGCTACGACGGTGGTCGATATGCTCGTGGTCGGCGGAACAATCGTCACAATGGATGAGCGCAAGCGCGTCATCGAGGACGGGGCGGTCGCCGTCGCGCGCGGGCGCATCGTCGCCGTCGGAGCGCGCGCCGAGGTCGAGCGCCGGTACAGGCTCGCGCCGCGCGGCGAGCGCATCGACGCCGCGGGCCGAGTAGTCATCCCCGGTCTCATCAACGGCCACACGCACGCGCCGATGGTGCTCTTCCGCGGCCTCGCCGACGACCTTGAGTTGATGGACTGGCTGACGAAATACATCTTCCCGGCCGAAGCCAAAAACGTCACGGAGGAGTTCGTCCGCGTCGGCACACGCCTCGCCCTCGCCGAGATGATTCGCGGCGGGACGACCACCTACTGCGACATGTACTACTTCGAGGACGCCATCGCGGACGAGACGGCGCGCGCGGGGGTGCGCGGCGTGCTGGGCGAGACGGTCATCGACTTCCCCGTCGCCGACAACAAGACGTGGGCCGAGGCGATGGCCTACAGCGAACGCTTCGTCAAAAAGTGGAAGGGCCATCCGCTCATCACGGCGGCGGTCGCGCCGCACGCGCCGTACACCGTCTCGGAGGAGCACCTGAAGGAAGTGCGCGCGCTCGCCGACCGCACGGGCGCGCCCATCGTCATTCACCTCGCGGAGACGCGTCAGGAAGTCGCCGACATCACGAAGCTCAAAGGCGTGCCGCCGGCCGAGTATCTCGCGCGCATCGGCTTCCTGCGCCCTGACGTGATCGCCGCGCACACCGTCCACCTCAACGAGCGCGAGATCGGTCTGCTGAAAGAGCACGGCGTCGGGAGCGTTCACAACCCCACGTCGAACATGAAGCTCGCGTCCGGCGTCGCGCCCGTCATGTCGATGCTGAACCGCGAGGTGAGGCTCGGCCTCGGCACCGACGGCGCGGCCTCGAACAACGACCTCGACATGTGGGAGGAGATGGACCTCGCCGCCAAGCTCCACAAGCTCTCGGCGAACGACACGCGCGTGCTGCCGGCCGATCTCGCACTGGCGCTCGCCACGCTCGGCTCCGCACGCGCGCTGCACATGGAGAAGGAGATCGGATCGCTTGAGGAGGGCAAGCGCGCCGACCTCGTCGTCGTGGACATCGACGGCCTGCATCAGACGCCGCTCTACAACGTCTATTCGCACTTGGTCTACGCGACAAAAGCTTCGGACGTGCGCACGGTCGTCATCGAGGGGCGCGTCGTCATGCGCGACCGCCGCTTGTTAACGCTTGACGAGGCAGTAGTTAAACGTCAGGCGCGCGTCTTTCGCGAACGCATCTCCAACAGTCTCAAGTAGTTGTCGAGGCGCCCGAGAGCGGCCCGACGGCGTCTAACGGGTTGCTTAAATGGGGCCGTGCGGGCCATAATACGCACCTTCAAGCGGGTCAGAGCCTACAGGCGAGCGCTCGTTCCGGCTCGCCTTCTCAACAGAGAAAAATTAGGAGTAAGACCACGTGAAGGGAACCCGTATACTTCGCGGAGCACGCTTCGCCATCACCGCCTTCAGCCTCGCTCTGATTTTCGCCCCCCACACAGACTTGCGCGCGCAGCAGGCGCCCGCCGAAGAAGCCCCGGAGGCCGACGTTGTCCAGCGCCGCGTGACGCGCGCCCGCGCCCTCGCCGCCGTCGGCAAACTCGCCGCCGCCGCTCAGGATTTAGAACAGTTGAGGACGACCGCCGCGGACGACTCCGTGCGCGACGTGGCCAGCATCCTCCTGATGAACATCTACGTCGAGATGCCGGACTACGCGCGCGCCCACACGCTGCTCGAAGAGGCTTTCAAGGGCCGCGCGTCGCGTTCGGAAGCTGCCGTGCGTTCCCACTACGCGCTCGCGGGGCAGACCGTGGGCAGCGTCCGCGCACACGTCGAGCGTTACCGCTCCTTCGGCATCAACGTCGTGGACGAAGACCTGCCGACCGAGGCCAAGTCTGATCTTGAACAGATGCGCGCGCTGCTGGAACGTGTGTGGGAGCAGGCCAAATCCGTGCGCGAGGAAGAGCAGAAAAGCGGCAGCGGCGACCGGGGTGCGGATGCCACGGCGCTCATCGAGGAGGCGGCCAACGTCCGCCTGCGGCTGGCGCGCGGTGATGAGGAGCGCGCGCGCTGGCGGCAGGAAGTTTCGGAAGCGCGCCAGCGGCTCGTCGCCGCCGAGACGCGCATCACGAAGGTGAGCGACATTGTCTCCGCCGCCGCGCCGGCCGCGGGCGTCTCCGCGAACAACGTCTACGTGCCGCCGGCTTCGACGACTGGCCCCGCCCCCGCGCAGCCCGCGCCGAAGGAGCGCGCCGCGAACGCCTCGAAGAAGACGGCGCCCGCCGCGTCGAATGATAATGCGCCCCGGCCGGAGTTGAGGGCGGAGAGCGCGAAGCCGGCCGACGCCGCCGCGCCGAAGCAGGGCGGGCTGTTCTCCGTCGGGTCGCTGCAAGGTCTGGCCGCGAAGAAGGTCTCGCCAAGCTACCCGAGTCTGGCGAAGTCAGCGCGCATCACAGGCGTGGTCACGGTCTTCCTCGTCCTAAACGAGAACGGCACGGTTGAGTCGGTGCAGCGCGCCGACGGGCCGGCACAACTACAGACCGCGGCCACTGACGCCGTCCGCCGCTGGAAGTTCAGACAGACCCTCATCGACGGCCAGCCCGTGAAAGTGTCGGGTTACATCAACTTCAACTTCTCGCTGTAGTGTAGGGGCTGACGACGCCTACCGATCCCGCCCCGCGAGTTTGAGTCCCGGAGGGACGGCAGAATGTAGCCCACGGCGTGAGCCGTGGGTAAAGGTTAATTACAAAATCGGGAGCCCCAGAGGGGCGAAAGAAAATCGAGGTTGAATATGCTC
>DASVES010000318.1:0-3840 GCA_036380435.1 Pyrinomonadaceae bacterium
CTACGAGAAGGCGGTCGCCATCGGCAAGGAGACGGCCGACCCCAACCTCGCCGTCTATCAGACGAACTTCGACCGCGTCTCGGGGCTGCTCAGCAAGGGCACCACGTCCGAGGCGAAGCCGTAACCGCCGCGACGAGCGACGGCCCGGCGCACGCGCGGAATAGACTAAGGGCCAGCCCCGTCAGGGGCGACAGCAGTGTTGCCCACGGCGTGAGCCGTGGGGACAGGCGCCAGAAAACATTAGAAGCCCTGGAGGGGCGAAAGAATCGCAGACTTGCGCGTTGCGCCGGTCGCGATTCTTTCGCCCCTCCGGGGCTTTTCGATTTTTCTCGCGTCTGTTCCACGGGCTGGCGCCCGTGGCTACATTCTGTCGCCCCTGACGGGGCTGGCCCTTAGTCTATTCCGCGCTCGTGCGCCGGGCCGTTGCTCGTCGCGGCGGTTACGGCTTCGCCTCGGACGTGGTGCCCTTGCTGAGCAGCCCCGAGACGCGGTCGAAGTTCGTCTGATAGACGGCGAGGTTGGGGTCGGCCGTCTCCTTGCCGATGGCGACCGCCTTCTCGTAGCCAGAGCGCGCGAGGTCGAGCTTGCCCGACTTCTCGTGAGCCTCGGCGAGACTGTCGTAAACGTTCGCCGACTTCGGGTAACGTTCGACGTTCAGCTTGAAGGCTTCGATGGCCTCGTCCATCTTGCCCTCGCCCATCAACTGATAGCCGAGCTGGTTCATCAGCGGCTCAGGCGCGACGATCTTGTAGCTCAACCTGTCGGAGAGCTTGGTGTAGTGGTCCTCCACGCTCTTGAGACCGGTGACGTTCATCCCGCCCGTCATGGGGTTGCGGGGAAACTGCCAGCCCTCGTAGATTTTCCGCAGGGCGGCGTAGTGGCTGCGCATGACGACCGAGCCGTGATCCTCGTCCGTCATGTGCACGGCCTCCCACGCGAAGCCCTTCACCTGCTGCTTGTCGAGGATGTCTTTGAGGAGCTTGTAGCCGTCTTCGATGTCGCCCTGCTCGTTGCCGAGGGTGACGAAGAGCGTCCGGTTGTAGTCCTTGCGAGTTTTGAAGAACTCCTTCGCGCGGTCGATGGTGACGAAGTTGTCCCACTGGAGCGACGGGCTGACGGCGATGACGGCGTTGAACAACTCGGGCCGCGAGACCATCGCGTGGACGGCGAAGAGGCCGCCGAGCGAGTGGCCGGCGAAGGCGCGGAAAGGCGAAGTGCGGTACTTCGACTCGATCTGCGGGATCAGCTCCGTCTCGATGAACTTCAGAAACTTGTCGGCGCCGCCGCTCGTCGGGAAGCGGGCGTTGGGGTTGCCGGACATCCGCTCGACCTTCGTCGGGGTGAGGTCGCGCGTGCGGTCGGTGTTGGTGACGCCGACGACGATCATCTCGGGCATGCGGTTGTTGCGCGCGAGGAAGGCGACGCTGGCGGCCGTGTGTTGCAGGTGCGCGTCGCCGTCCGACATGTAGAGGACGGGGAAGCGCGCGTCGCTACGGTCGTAGCCGGCCGGTGTGCGGACGAGGATCGTGCGCTCCTCACCGAGCACTTCCGACTTGAGCTTGAAGCTCACGCCGGTGTCGTAGACGGGCGCCGCCGCCTGACCGAGCGCGGCCGGGGCGAACAGAGCGAGCGCGAAGAGCGCGACGGCGAAGCGCGCGACGGCGCGGGCGCGACGGCGGATGATGGCTTTCGGCGAGAAAAGGGGAGACATCTTTTCCGCGAGGCTGGCGGTGCGGTTACGGGTCATGGTTCCTCCGAAGTACTAGGCTGGCGTTTTTCCGGGCTTCGCCGTCACTTGTCTGGCGAGGGCTTCGGCGAAGGGCTTCATGTGCGTGGCGGCAAGCTGCGGCCGACATTCTACAGCAAGAGCCGCCCGCGTGTCGGCCCCACGCACCTCAATTTACAAACACGAGACAAGTTTTTACTTATCGTTTACAAACGTCCCACCGCCTGTAAACAAGTCCAAATAATTAGTTCAACGTTCACAGTGGGATTGATGGCGACGGCGCTTGCCCTCAGTTTTCGAATCTCTGAACTTTGAACTTTGAACCTTGAACTTTATCCTAACGTCATGCCAGCCAACTTTGAAGACCTTGTCGCACTGATGTCGCGTCTGCGCGCGCCCGACGGGTGCCCGTGGGATCGCGAGCAGACCTACGCCACGCTCGCGCCGATGCTTTTGGAAGAAGCCTACGAGGCGTTCGACGCCGTGGAGGACGCGCGCGAGGGGCGGCCCCTTGAGCTGCGCGACGAACTCGGCGATTTGCTCTTCCAGATAGTCTTTTACGCGCAGGTCGCCTCGGAGCGCGACGAGTTCCGTATCGCCGACGTGATCGAACAGATTCACACGAAGATGGTGCGCCGCCACCCGCACGTCTTCGGCGACGCGACGGTGCGCGACAACGAGGAGCTGCTCCGCAACTGGGAGGCGATGAAGGCCGAGGAGAAGCGCGCCGCCGGCAAGGAGGCGAAGGCTGAAGACGCCTCCCTGCTCGACGGCGTCTCGGCGCGTCTGCCGGCGCTCATGGAGTCGCACCAGCTCGCGACGAAGGCCGCACGCGTCGGCTTCGACTGGCAGAACGTCGAAGACATCTTCGACAAGCTCCACGAGGAGATCGAAGAGCTGCGCGAAGCCATCCGCGAGCACGGGGACACGCAGACCAAAGCTGCCGGCGATGCGGATGCGGATGTTCCGGCGGGCGGCGACGCCGCCCCGCGCGCCGAGGCAAACGACACGCGGATGCGCGAGGAGTTGGGCGACGTGATCTTCGCCGTCTCGAACATCGCGCGCCACCTTGGCGTCGAGCCGGAGGCCGCGCTCAAGCTCACCAACCGCAAGTTCCGCCGCCGCTTCCGACACGTCGAGCACGGCCTTCACGCGGCGGGGCGCGAACCCGGCTCCGCGACGCTCGACGAGATGGAAGCGCTCTGGCAGGAAGCGAAGAAGAGTGATAAGTGATGAGTGATGAGTGATGAGTGATGAGTGATGAGTTGGTGAGTTGGTGAGTGACAAAATCGGGGCCGAGATGCTAAGTTTACGGGGCCGGCAATGGGTCGCCGACGGCGCTTCTTCCTCGTCACTTATCACTCATCACTCTTCACCGCTCCGGGGGTTTTGCGAGATGTCGATGATTCAATTCGTCAGCAACTACGAAGACCTGTCCACAGACCGCGGCTACCAGTTCAAGTTCCACTGCGACAAGTGCGGCAACGGCTTCATGTCGCGCTATCAGCCTTCGACTTTGGGCACGGCCGGGTCGCTTTTGCGCGCGGCCGGCGACATCTTCGGCGGCTGGGCCAGCTCGGCCGGCAACTCGGCCTATGAGATGCAGCGTTCGGTCGGCGGCAAGGCGCACGACGAGGCGCTCCGCAAGGCGGTCGAGGAGGGCAAGGAGCATTTCCACCAGTGCTCGCGCTGCGGGCGTTGGGTCTGCCCCGAGGTCTGCTGGAACGCGTCGGCCGGGCAGTGTGAGGGGTGCGCGCCCGACTACACGGAGGAGTTCGCCTCGTCGCACGCGCAGGCGAAGGTACAGGCGGCGCGCCAACAACTCGACGAGAAGGCGCGCGCGACCGACTACGCCGCCGCCGCCGACATGAGCGCCGGCGCGACAGAGAGCGCGCCGGGCGCCGCGCTGGCCGAGCAGCAGCAGGAGGCCACGGCCGCCGCGCGTTGCATCTCGTGCGGCGCCGCCATGGGCAAGGCGAAGTTCTGCCCCGAGTGCGGGACGCCCGCGAAGGCGGCGCGCCCCGCCTGCTCTTCCTGCGGCCACGAGCCGGAGGGCGTGCCCAAATTCTGCCCCGAATGTGGCACGAAGATGGGCTGAGCGCTCGGGACAAAAA
>DASVES010000319.1:0-2369 GCA_036380435.1 Pyrinomonadaceae bacterium
AAAATGTGATAACGACCGCGGCCACTGCTAACGCGACCGGCGTCAGGCGTGACGCGCCGGCACCAGCGTCGCTGCGGCGTGCGACGACGGTTGTGAAGTCGGCGGGGCCGCCACGCGGCGGGCGCGGGGCGGAGGTTGACGTTGACGATGACGGAGGAGGAGGCGTGGGGCGGCGCGCGCGGTGTCGGCGGCCGGAAGCCGGGGAGTTGATCGCCTCGTATGCCTCGTTGATCTCTTTGAGCTTCTCCTGCGCCTTCTGTTGGAGGCGCGGGTCGTGGGCGAAGCGGTCGGGGTGCCAGACCTTCGCCAGATCGCGGTAGGCGTTTTTCACTTCCTGCTCGGAGGCGTCGGGCTTGAGGCCGAGCACCCCGTAGTATTTTTCGAGGCTCATCGAGTCTTCCATTGAATCTTGGGCGCGGCCGTTGGGGCGTGGGCTGTGGCGTGGCGTACAAACAATGAGGCGCCGAAGCGGGGCGTCGAGACGCTTTCGGCCGACAAATTAAAGTTACAGGCCGGCGCGCGCGCGTGTCAACGTTTAGGGCAAATTTCGTTTGTGCGCAGGGCGTGCGTCGAGTGTGCCGGGTGGTCAAGAGGGAACACGGATTAAACTGATGAGCACGGCTCGGCACGAATCCGTGCTCATCCGTTTTCATCCGTCTTATCCGTGTTCCCCGGCGACCGGGGCGTCTAACTTTGTGTTTTCGACGAGCCGGGCGCATCCTTCTCGCGAGCGTCAAGAGTCGGCGTTAGTTGGAATCGACGAGGCAGGGAGTTTTCAAAGAATGGTTTTGACGACAGCCGCGGCGGCGACGGCCGCCGCCAACGCAAAGTATCCGCCCGGCCCGAAGCGACGGCTGCCCGGCGGGCAGATGTTCGCCTTTCGCCGCGACCCGCTGAAGTTTCTGACGCATATCGCCGGCGAGTACGGCGACGTGTCGCGCTTCCGCGTCGGGCCGCAAGTCTTCTACTTCCTCAACCACCCCGACCTCGTCCGCGACGTGCTCGTCACCCACCACGAACGCTTCCACAAGGGCCGCGCCCTCCAACGCGCCAAGCGCCTGCTCGGCGAGGGACTGTTGACGAGCGAGGGCGAGCACTGGCAACGACAGCGACGCCTCGCGCAGCCGGCCTTTCACCGCCAACGTCTGCAAGGCTACGGCCGCGTGATGGTCGATTACGCGGAGCGCGCCGCGGAGCGTTGGCGCGACGGCGAGGCGCTCGACATCTCCGAGGAGATGATGCGCCTCACGCTCTCCATCGTTGGCAAGACACTCTTCGACGCCGACGTGGAGCACGACGCCTCGGAGGTGGGCGGCGCGCTCTCGGAGATCATGGACTTGTTCGGCTACCTGATGTTCCCCTTCGCCGAGTTGATGGAGAAGGTGCCGATCCTGCCGCCCGTGCGTCGCTTCAACCGCGCCCGCGCCCGCCTCGACGGGGTTGTCTATCGCATCATCGACGAGCGACGCCGCGGCGGCGAGGATCGCGGCGACCTGCTCTCGATGCTGCTGCTCGCCGAGGACGAGGAGGGCGACCGCACCGGCATGTCGAACGAGCAGGTGCGCGACGAGGCGATGACGCTCTTCCTCGCCGGCCACGAGACGACCGCCAACCTGCTGGCGTGGACGTGGTACTTGCTCTCGCGGAACCCCGAGGCCGAGCGCCGGCTACACGCGGAGATCGACGCGGTGCTCGAAGATGGGCGCGCGCCAACGGTGGACGATCTGCCGCGTCTGCGCTACACGGAGATGGTCGTCTCCGAGGTGATGCGTCTCTACCCGCCGGCGTGGGCCGTCGGCCGCCGGGCCATCGCGGATCACGAGGCCGGCGGCTACCACGTCCCCGCCAACTCGCTCATCCTCGTCAGCCAGTACGTCGCGCACCGCGACCCACGCTTCTGGCCCGACCCCGAACGCTTCGACCCCGAACGCTGGACGGCGGAGGCGCGCGGCCAGCGGCCGCAGTTCGCCTACTTCCCGTTCGGCGGCGGCCCGCGCCGCTGCGTCGGCGAGGCGTTCGCATGGATGGAGGCGACGCTGATACTCGCCACGCTCGCCTCGCGCTGGCGCATGCGCCTCGCGCCGGGCAGCACGGTCGAGACCAGCCCGCGCATCACGCTGCGGCCCGGACGGGGCGGCGTGCCGGTGACACTGGAACGGAGAAGGTAAACATCGCGCCGCAAAAAAGAGGAGCGCACAACCAGCCGCGGAGCGGCGGAAGAATGTAGCCCACGGCGCGAGCCGTGGGAATAGGACGCAAAATAATTCGAAGCCCCGGAGGGGCGAAAGAATCTCGACGTTGAGCGTGATGCCCGTCGAAATTCTTTCGCCCCTCCGGGGCTTACCAAATTTTCTCACCGCTGTTCCACG
>DASVES010000320.1:0-47276 GCA_036380435.1 Pyrinomonadaceae bacterium
GCGTACTCGCGCCCCATGTCGTGCGCCGTCCTGACCTTCGAGCCGAACGGCGGCCGGCGCAGCACGAACTCCTGCGCCCCGGCGCGCACCAGATAAGTGAGGTTCGAGTAGCCGGCCGGAAACTGTTCGACCACGAGCGGCCCCTCGACGCCGGGCAGACGAGCGCGCAGGTATGCGAGCAGCGCGTCAGTGTTCAGTTGTTCGCCCGCGCGCACGGCCCGTGGTTTGTCGAGTAGCTCTTCTTCAGCGTCCACCTTCGCCTCCTCGGTCGCCCTCTTCAGACGCTTATGTCAACGCCGTACTTCCTGAGCACGCTTCGGGCGACCACCGACTTGTGTACCTCATCGGGGCCGTCGTAGATGCGCGCCGCGCGCTCGTGCCTGTACCAGTAGGCGAGCACGGTGTCGTCCGTCAGGCCCAGCGCCCCGTGCGTTTGCACCGCGCGGTCGAGGACGCGGTGCATCACGCCGGCGACGAAAAACTTGATGAGCGAGATATCTTCGCGCGCGGCGGCGGCGCCCTCGCGGTCGATGCGCTCGGCCGTGTGTAGAACTAACAGACGCGCGGCCTTGATCTCGGCCCGGCTCTCGGCGATCCACTCCTGCACGCTCTGCCGGCTCCCGAGCGGCACTCCCGGCGCCAGCTCCCTGCGTGCGGCGCGCTCGCACATCATCTCGAACGCGCGCTCGCACACGCCCACCCAGCGCATGCAGTGCTGGATGCGGCCCGGCCCCAGACGCTCCTGCGCGATGCGGAAGCCTTCGCCCTCGCGACCCAGAAGGTTGCGTCGGGGCACGCGGCAGTCCTCGTAGCGCACCTCGGCGTGGCTCGCGTAGTCGCTGCCCTCTTCGCCCATCACCGAGACGTTGCGGACGATGCGGAAGCCCGGCGTGTCCGTGGGGACGACGATCTGGCTCGCGCGTTTGTAGGGGTTCGCTTCGTCCGCGTTCGTCACGGCCATGACGATGGCGAAGGCGGCGCCCTCGGCCCCGGAGGTGAACCACTTGTGACCGTTGATGACGTAATCATCGCCGTCGCGCGCGGCCGTCGTGCTCATCCAGACGGGGTTCGAGCCGGCGTGCTCCGGCTCGGTCATCGAAAAGCAGCTCCGCACGTCTCCGCGCGCGAGCGGCGCGAGAAACGTCTCCTTCTGCTCGGGCGTACCGTGCGACATCAACACTTCCATGTTGCCGGCGTCGGGCGCCTGACAGTTGAACAGGTAGTGGCCGAGCGGCGTGCGGCCCAGCTCCTCGCTCACGCGCGCGAACTCCATGAGCGTGAGGCCGAGTCCGCCGTGCTCCGACGGGATTTGCGGCGCCCACAAGCGCAACTCTTTGACCTTCTGCCGCAGCGCCGCGAGTCGCGGGAGCAGCTCGCGGAACGGGCGGCGCGCGAAGTCCTGTTCCAGCGGGATGGCCTCAGCGATGATAAATTCGCGAATTTGTGACAGCAGCGATTGCAGTCTGTCTTCTGGATGGCTCATGGCGCGGAATGATAACACCTGAGTGTGGGGCAGGCGGAGTTCACCGCAGAGGCGCGGAGGACGCAGAGGGGGCGCAGAGGGTTGAGTTGATTCAACTACGTATGAAAGGGTCAAGCCTCTGCGCGAACTCTGCCACCTCCGCGCCTTTGCGGTGAGTCTCACCCACCCCACACTCAACTTCGAGCAGCGGGAGCCCGAATCACAACCATCTTGTCAGAGTCGGCGTAGACGGGTTACGCTGGCCTCCCTCTGAGGAGAAGACGAACCAACATGCGAATCAACCATCCCGACCCGAGGACGCGACTGCTCGCGGCGCTCCTCGCGCTGGCCTGTCTCGCGGCGTGCGCCCCGGCGAGCGCGCAGGAGGAGACGGCCGCGCGCGCGCTCCACGCCGAGTGGCAGCGGCAGCGCGTCGCCGACCTCGACCCCGCGCTCGTCAAACACGCCGACCTGCAAAAATATCTCGCCACTCTGCGCGCGCGCGGCGTCCCCGTCACGGAAGTCGGCCGCAGTCTCGCGGGCCGCGAGATTTACCAGTTGGAGTTCGGGCGCGGCCCCCTGAAGGTCTTCATGTGGTCGCAGATGCACGGCGACGAGCCGACGGCCACGAGCGCCCTCGTCGATCTCTTCGCCTATCTCCACGCCAACCGTCAGCTCCCCTGGGTCAAAGCGGTGGAAGAGAAAATCACTTTGCGCGCCGTGCCGATGCTCAACCCGGACGGCGCCGAACTGTTCACGCGCCGCAACCTCCAGTCAATCGACATCAACCGCGACGCCCGCACGCTCACCACTCCCGAGGGCCGCCTCCTCAAAAAACTCCGCGACGACTGGCAGCCCGAGATCGGCTTCAACCTCCACAACCAGAACTCGCGCACGGCCGTCGGCGACACTCTCAAGCAAGCGGCCGTCTCACTGCTCGCCGTCGTGTCTGATGCTGCGGGCACGGACACTCCGGGCCGCGTCCGCAACAAGCGCCTGTGCGCCGTGATGGTCGCCTCGCTCGCGCCCTTCATCGAGGGCCACGTCGGCCGCTACGACGACGAGTTCAACCCGCGCGCCTTCGGCGACATGATTAGCCAGTGGGGCACGCCCGTCATTCTCATCGAAACCGGCGCGCTTCGCGGGCGCACGAATCAAGACCTCGTCGGCCTCAACTTCGTCGCCATAGCCTCCGCCCTGCGCGCGCTCGCCGACGGTAGCTACGAGCGCGCCGACCCCAAAGTCTACGATGCGCTGCCGATGAACGGCGGCGGCATCTACGACCTCGTCGTCCGCGGCGCACACGTCGTCAACCGCGTGCGCGAAGGCAAGACCACAACGGCGCCGCCATTCGCGACAGACCTCGCCGTCAACATCGACGCGGGCCGCGACGGCCGAGCGCGCCGCGCCTCCGTGCAGGACATCGGCGACCTCTCCGTCTTCCGCGGCCTCTCGGAAGTGGACGCGCGCGAATACTACGTGACCGTCCCCACGGGCGGCATGCTCCGCAACGGGGGCGAGGCCACGCTGCTCTTCTACCCGAAGACACAAGCGGCGCGTCTCGACTGGGACGCGCCCGACTTCGAAACCAAGTTCCCGCCCGAGGCCGTCTTCCGCGGCGGCGAGTGGGTGAAGCGCGGAAGGCTTCCGATCAAATGAGGCGCGCACACACGCGGACGCCGCTCGCGGTCTTCGTCCTCCTCGCGTCGCTTCTGCTTCAGGGCGCGGCGCGCGGCCGTGTAGTCACCCCGCCGCAGGGGTCGTCGCCCGCCGAGGTCGTCGAGCGCGGAAAGTTTCGCATCTACAAGCTGCAATACCCGGTGGGCGAGGAGAGTTACGAGATCGCGCGCGAGGGCGGCGCGCACGTTCTGAGCGCGAAGTTCGAGATCAACTATCTCGGCGACAAGGTGCCGCTCACGGCCACTCTACGCACGCGCTCCGCAGACCTCGCGCCGCTGCGCTTCGAGATCAAGGGGCGGACTTCGACGCGCTCCGAGGCGAACGCCGCGGTTGAAGTCGGCGAGGGCGGAGCGGCGACGGTGCGCGAAGGCACAAAAACACGCACGGAGCAGGCGGCCGGCGCGCGCATCTTCCCGTCGGGCGGTCTCCTTCCCGTCTCTCTTCAGCAGGCGCTCTTTCAGTACGCGGCGCGTCACGGCGCGTTGCGGAATCTCAGAACGCTGCCGGTCGGGCGCGTGAGCTTCGAGCCGCGCGGGGACGAACAGGTGGAGGCGGGCGGACGGCGCGTGGGCCTCACGCGCTACAGCGTGTCGGGGCTGGTGTGGGGGCGCGAGACCGCGTGGTTCGACGAGGGGCGGCGCCTCATCGCGCTGATAAGTCCTGACGCCGAACTCGACCGCCTCGAAGCCGTGCGCGAGGGCTACGAACACCTCCTGCCCCTCTTCGTCGCGCGCGCGGCGGCCGACTCGGTGGCCGACCTGCGGAAGATTTCCGACGCCGTCCGCCCCCTGCGCGCCGGGCGCTACGCCATCGTCGGCGCGACCTTGATTGACGGTACAGGCACGCCGCCCGTCGCCGACGCGGTCGTGCTCGTCGAGAACGGACGCATCACCGCCGCGGGGCCGCGAGCGTCGGTCAAGATTCCGAAGGGCGTGAACGTCTTCGATGCGCGCGGCAAATACCTGTTGCCGGGCTTGTGGGACATGCACGCGCACGCCGAGCAGGGCGAGTGGATACCGGCGTCGCTGGCCGCCGGCATCACGACGATGCGCGACGCGGGCAACGAGCCGGAGTTCATCCTGCCCCTGCGCGACGCGCTGCGCGCAGGGAAGGTCGCGGGGCCGCGTCTGCTGCTCGCCGGCATCATCGACAGCCCGCCCGGCGCGCTCGGCAACAACGTCGCCGAGACGCCCGAAGCTGCGCGCGCAATCGTCGGGCGCTACAAGCGCGACGGCTACGAGCAGGTCAAAATCTATCAGTCGCTCAAGCCCGAACTCGTCTCGGTGGTCGCGGCCGAGGCGCACCGTCTGGGGATGAGTGTGACCGGGCACGTGCCGACGGGCGTGGACGCCTACGCGGCCGTCGAGGCCGGGATGGATCAGATCAACCACGTCGGCTTCATCTTGCGCGCGATGCGCGGGCGCGGCTGGCGACCCACGCCGGGCACGCCCCCGCCGCCCCTCAACCTCGACTCGCCCGAGGCCGCCGCCGCCATCAAGTTCTTCAAAGAGCGCGGCACGGTCATCGACCCGACGCTTGCGCGCGGCGAGTTGAACGGACACGCGCTCGACATGCCGTTCGTCAATTTCGAGCCGGGCATGGCGAAGACCCCGGAGGAGCTGGCGTCGATTCTCAACAACACGGGGCTGCCCCCAGAAGTTGCGCCGCGCGCCGCCGCGTCGGCCGCGCTCGCGGCGCGGCTCACCGTGATGCTCATGCGCGCGGGCGTGCCCGTCGTCGCCGGCACAGACTTGGTCGTCCCCGGCCACACCATCTACCGCGAGCTGGAGCTGTATGTGCGCGCCGGGATGACGCCCGCCGAGGCGCTTCAAACCGCGACCATCATTCCGGCGCGCGTGATGAGGCTGGACAAAGAGCTTGGGACAATCGAGCGCGGGAAGTTTGCCGACATGATTCTCGTGGACGCCGACCCGCTCGCCGACATCAGCAACCTGCGGCGTGTGCGCTACGTCGTCACCGGCGGGCGTCTCTACGAGAGCGCGCCGCTATGGCGGAGCGTCGGCTTCCGGCCGTGACGCTCAAGCTTCGGAGGGAACACGGATGAGACGGATGAGAACGGATCGGCACGGATCAATCCGTGTGAATCCGTCTTCATCCGTCCCAGCCGTGTTCCCCGCGCCGTGTTCGTCTTTCGTGATGAAGGTGTGTTCAGCGCGGGGAGAGTTGGTCGCGCAGGGCGGCGAGGCGGTCGGGGTAGTCGGTGATGATGCCGTCAACGCCGATGTCGAGCAGGCGGCGCATGTCGCCGGCGTCGTTGATCGTCCAGACGTGTACCTGTAGGTTGAGGCGGTGCGCGGTCTCGACGAACTCCCGCGTCACGACGCGCCAGCCGCGCAGGTGTTCGGGCACCTGAAGCGCCTGCATGGCGGGGCGGTAGGTGTCGCCGAGGCCCGCCTTGAAGAGGGCGAGGAACTTGTAGCCCTCGGAGAGAGTGGCGGAAGTGGCGACCTCCGGGCAGGCGCGTCGGAAGTCGTCGAGGGTCGCCTGTCGGAACGCGGCGACGAGCACGCGCTTCTCCACGGCGTGCTCGCGCAAGAGCCGGCAGAGCGGCGGGGCCAGCGCCGGCTCGTCCTGCTTGATCTCGATGACGAAACGCGCCGACGCGAAACGGGCGAGCACTTCTTCGAGGGTCGGGACGCCGTGTCCCGCGCCGCGCAGGGGGAAAGTCTCCCCGCCGTCGGGCGTCCAGCGGTGGGCGGCGTCGAGGCGCTTAACTTCGGCGAGCGTGAGTTCACTGACGCGGCCCCGGCCGTCGGTCGTCCGCTCAACCGTCTCGTCGTGGTGGACGACTAGTGCGCCGTCGGCCGTTGAGCGCACGTCCATCTCCAAAACGTCGGCGCCGGCGGCGCGCGCGCGCTCGAAGGCGTGGAGCGTGTTCTCGGGCCAGAGGCCGGCGCCGCCGCGGTGCGCGATGATGAGGGAGCGGCGCACGCCGCCGAAGTATTCGTGTTCGGCCACGGGCCTCCCTTCCCGTAGCGCCAGAGCGACGTACAGGCCGGCGACGACGGCCGCGACGAGCGCCGCGGCCGCGAGCCATCTGGCGCGCTTCGTTTTTAAACTGATTCGCATGATGCGCGCGGGCGCGCCCCGGCGGAGGGACTAATTAACAGGATGAGCAGGATGAGCAGGATGAGCAGGAGATGATTTGAAACTTGAAATTTGAGATTTGAAATTTGAAATTTCAAATCTACTTATCCTGCCCGTCCTGTTAATCCTGTCAATTAATGTTTGAATTGCTTTTCGGCTCACTCCAAATCTTCCCGCGTCACGCCTTCAATCTCCATGATGAAATCCGCGCCGTAGGCCCGTGACGGCGTCTGAAAGCCGGCGGGCGCTTGCCCTGCGCGCACGCGCTCGACGGCGGCGAGCGCCGTCATGGCTGTCAGCGTGTAGCCCTCGGGGCCTTGGAGGCGTGAGACGCAACGTTTGCCGGCGGCGTCCTCGGCCTCGCCCCAGACGATGCTTTTGCCGCGGGCGCGCTCCGCGTCGCTCGGCCCCGGCGGGCCTGACTTGATGCGCGACTTCATGTAGCGCTGCGCCCACGGCGAGGCGAGCAGCGCGCCGACGTGCCGGCTCACGACCATCGCCCAGCGCATCGACGGAGGCATCGCCGCGTAGACCTCAACGTCCGCAATCCCTGTGCTGTGGAAGGCGGTGGACACGTCGCCCCAGGGGATGGTCGTGGCCGGCTCCGGCCCTTTGCCGAAGTCTATCTCGCGTGTGTGCCACGCGGCGGGCACGGGCGTCAGCTTGCCGCCGCGTCGGATGAGGCCGCCCCGGTCGATGTTCTCGGTCATCGTCGTCGCCGTGCCGCGCGACAGACGGCCGCTGCCCTTGATGGCCAGCGTCAGATGCACGGCCGCCGGCAGGCGACGCTTGAGGTGCGCGGCCAGACAGTCCGACGGCACCACGTCGAAGCCGACGCCGGGCAGGAGCATCACGCCGGCCTCTCGCGCCTCGGCGTCGCGCGCGGCCAAGCCTTCGAAGACCGTGATCTCGCCCGTGATGTCGAGGTAGTGCGTGCGCGTCCGCAGGCAGGCGTCGGCCATCGGCTTCGAGGTGCGCGAGAAAGGCCCGGCGCAGTGCAGGACAACCGCGGCTTCCTTGAGGGCGGAGTCTACGGCCGCCGCGTCGGAGAGGTCGAAGACACGGTGTTCGAGCTTTAGCTCGCTGGCCAACCGGCCGACCTCTTCGGCGGAGCGGCCCGCGAGCGTGGGGCGCAAGCCCCGCTCAGCGGCGAGGCGCGCGACGAGGGCGCCGGTGTAGCCGTTGGCGCCGTAGATGATGAAGTCTGTCTGCATAATTTAGTAAATCGTGAATCGTCAATCGTGAATCGTGGTTGAAGCGGCGGCAGCCTTGAACAGTGAATCGAAAGTCGAATCATGGACAATCGATTGACGACTTACGATTTACCATTCACGGCTTTGAAGTATACATCAGGGCGGCGCTGTTTTTAGTTCTGGCCGGCGGAAAGAAACTCGATTAAAATGCCGCCGCGTCAACTGCTGAAAAAGTGTTCTTCCGTAACGTCGTCCCGCTTCCGCGTTTTTCAACCGAGGAGAAAGATCATGCGTAGAGTCATGCTGGCTGTGGCCGGGCTGTTGCTGCTCGCGCCCGCGCCCGACGCCCGCGCGCAGACGGCCGACGTGATCAAAGACTTCGACGCGTGGGCGCTCAGGGAGATGTCCGGCCTCAACGCGGCCCTCGCGGCGAAGCAGTTGCAGCCCGTGCCCATGCTCACGCGCGAGGAGTGGGAGAAGACGGACGGGCAAATAAAAGGATGAGGGATGAAAGGGAGTAAGCAGTAAGCAGTGAGCAGTGAGCAGTCAGAACGCTCAACCGGCATTGACTGCTGACTGCTTACTGCTCACTGCTTCCTATCTTCTTTCATCCCTCATCCCTCCGCCCTCATCCCTTCCAGATAAGGGGCGGCGCTAATCACGACGACTGGAGGCGACGAATGTTTAAAGAGTTCCGAGAGTTCATCAACCGCGGCAACGTGATGGATTTGGCCGTCGCCGTGATCATCGCGGCGGCCTTCGGCAAGATCATCACCACGCTCGTCGAGGGCGTCATCATGCCGCCCATCGGATTAGTCCTCGGCCGGGTCGATTTCGCGAGCCTCTTCTACACACTCGACGCGTCGAAGGGCGTCCCCGTCTCGCTCGCCGACGCGAAGGCCAGAGGCGTCCCCGTCATCGCCTACGGACAGTTCCTCAACGACGTGGTGGGCTTCCTCATCGTCGCCTTCGTCGTCTTCCTCATCGTCAAACAGGTCAACCGCCTCAAGAGCAAGCAGGACACCGACGAAGGCCCGACGACGAAGGACTGCCCCCACTGTCTCTCGACCATCCCGCTCAAGGCCACGCGCTGCAAAGACTGCACGGCCGACCTGCGCGCCGCCTGAAGGCTCGGACGCCGTGGCGGGTGGCGCGGGCGGCGAAAAATGTTCTTGTGAGTTTGTGAGCCGGGGTGTTAGATTGCGTCCGTTGCCGCGGTAGCGCCTTCGCCCCCCGTTCGTTCTACCGTCCAGCTTCTCGATGAAACTATTCGGACTAGCAATCACACGCCCGTTCTCCATCCTGCTTTCGCTGCTCTGTCTCCTGTCTCAGGCCGAGGGTCTTCGCTCACAAACGAGGAGCGGGGTGGTGCGCGCCGGAGCAGGCCGCGCATCCGTCGAAATCCTCGACAGCGACCGCGGCAAGGACGGGCTGCTCGGCCCCGTGCGTCGCGTCCGCACGGAAGTCGCCCGCCTGGACACGGGAGTGACGGCGTCTGCCGAAGGCCCACGCTCGCTTCTGGAGATCACCGTCTACGACGTTGGCGGCAAGAGAATCGCCAACCGGACCCACCCGGTCGCCGTCGCCGGCGCCGGCGGCGGCGGCGAGACATACGAGTACGACGAGCGCGGGCAACTACAGGCGACCGTCGTCAAGGATGAAGCCGGCGCCTTCCTGTCGCGCACAGTCTACTCTTATGAGTACGACACGGCGGGCAACTGGGTGAAGATGACGGCCTCGGTCGCCGTCTCCGAGGCCGGCGCGGAGATGCTCGAACCCGTCGAGGTGACCTATCGCGTCATCACTTACTACTCTCGCGGCGCGGGTAAGGCCCCGGCCAATGCTGTCGCCGCGCCGGCGTCCGCCGGGGACAGCCGAGCGGTCAACGCCGAAGGCGCGGCTGAGGGCCTGCGCCCGACAACCTCCCCTCGTTCTTCAAAGGCTGCAAGCGACCGGCACGACGGCGCGGACGGCACGGACGGCGCGTCCGTGCCGTCCGCGCCGTCGGTCGAAGTAAAGGCCGAGCCACCCGCCCCGATGTTCGACGCCGGCTTGATCAACGACAAGGCGCTCAGCCTGCCGAGGCCTGCCTATCTTGTGGGAAGCAGCGCGCAGCCCAGCCCCGTGGTCGTGAAGGTCGAGGTCGTCGTTGACGAGACCGGGCGCGTGATTTCGGCGCGCGGCACGGAGGGGCCGCGCGTGCTTTGGTGGGCGGCCGAGAGCGCCGCGCGGCAAGCGGGTTTCTTCCCGTTCCGCGAGGGCGGGCGGCCCGTCAGGGCGCGGGGCCTGCTCGAATACACTTTCCCCTTCGAGCCGCGCTAAGGGCGGTGGCGGCCGAGGCAACACCGCAGGACAAAACGAACGCCTACGGGCCGCGGTCTGCGACGGGAGCACGACAGACACCACGGATGCGCGAAGCACGCTTCATGGTCCTGACCGGACACCTCGATGAACAACCCCTGCCGGGTCTCATCAGGACGCTCCACGCCCAGCACAAGACGGGTCGCCTTCAGGTGGATTACGCCGAGTCGCCGGCGGCCTTCCATTTCGAGCAAGGCTCACTGGTTGACGCGCGTCTCGGCGCGCTGCGCGGCCTCGAGGCCTTGATGCTGGCGCTCTCGTTGCCCGGCGCCCCGTTCAACTTCAACCCGCTCGTCAAGCCGCCGGAGAGGACGGTCGAGGAGCGCGAGCGCCAATTTATCCGCGAGCTGCTCGACGCCGCCCCGGCCGGCACTGCGCTCGACGTGCCGGCGTCATCGGCGTTACCCGCCGAGGCCGAGACGACGACGCCGCGCGTCGTCCCCCTGCGCGGGGCCGCCCTGCCCCCGGCCGCGGGCGAACGACTCGCCCTGCCCGCGCCCGCGGACGAAAGTCTGGTCTACGAAGTAAACGCGGCCCTCGCGGCGCACTCGCGCCGCTTTAGCCGCGAGCGCGCGGCCTACGCCGCCGTCATCGCCTTGCTCCTGCTGCTCACATTCCTCTCGCGCCTGCGCAACCCGGTCGCCCCGGCGGCCCCTCCATCACCGCCGCAGGCTGTGCAACAGACCGCGCCGGACGCCGCCTCGCCGCCGGCAGACGAACGGCTTCGCCCCGCCGACAGTTCGGGCGGCGCTGACCCGGCCGACGTGCCGGCGACGGCGCGGCGCGACGAGCCGGCGCGCGTCGAGCGCCCGTCGCGTGAGACGCGGCAGTCTTCGCCCGCCGGCGCTGCCTCTTCGAGGGGTGCGGCGCCGCTGCCGGTCGGGCAGACGCAGACGAGCGCGGAGGCCGGGGTCGGCGGCGCGGGCGGCGAACCGCCGGCGGGGCGCGAACGGGCGGCCAATGCGCGAGGGGAAAGCTCTGTACGCATCCTTCTGCGCGTCGAGCGCGGGCGCGTGCTCCAGGCCGTCGTCCAGAACTCGCGCCCCGGCATGGAGTCCTACGAGGCGCTCGCGCTGAGGATGGCACGGCAGCGGCGCTATCCCGCAGACTTCAACGGGCAGGACACGCTGCAACTCAAGGTGCGGCAATAATGCCTCTCCCCACTCGAAGGCGAAGATGCTCCTCGTCGAACGCAAAACACTGAGCCTCACGGTCGATGAGCCAGCCCGTCTCGAACTGCTCGACGCGCTCCGCGCCGCTCAGTTCGCGCCGCTCATCCGCACGGCGCGGCGGCGCTCCTTCGAGCTGTCGCTGGCCGCGGCGGGCGGCCTCCCCCCGGCCCCCGAATTGATCGACGACTTCGAACGACAGGCTCTCTCGTCCCGCCTCCGCGAACGGGCCGGCCCCTACACGCCGGGCGACCTCTTCTGCTCTGAAGACGCAATCTTCTATCTCGCCTTCGGCGACGACGCCGCGCGCGGTCACGAGGCCGTCGTCGCCGGCGTCGTCTACGATAGGGAGTCGGTCGATCCCCTGCGCCGGTTCGAGTTGTTCTGCCAGAGGGTGCGCGAGTCGATGCGCTTGGCCGGGGAGGGCGAAGCGGAGGCGGAGGCCGGGGAGTTAGTGGCGCCGCCGTGGGAGTCGCACGACGTGCGCCGGTTCCCGCGGGGACTGACGCGCTACGTCGCGCGGCAGGATGAGGAGGCCGCCCGCGCGATGATGTTCAGGGAGGGCTCGCGCGAGCGTCTGCGCGCCGCCGAACTCCTCGCCGACGAACGGGTGCGCGCCTTCCTCCGGCGCGAGCAGGAGGCGCGCGTCGAGGGCTACGCGCCGCGCCTTTTGTCCGGCGAAAGCCCATCGCCCGAGGGGCTTGTGCCCGTTGAAGAACTCGTCGAGGCCGGACTGATGCGCCGCGAGGTGCGCGTCACGTGCCGAAAGACCAGGCACCCGCTCTTCGACCTGCCGACGCCGGACGCGCTCGCGCTCGTCACCCTGAGCCGCGCCCGTTGCAGCCTGTGCGCGACGGAGGTGGCCGACGAGGTCGTCGAGGAGGTCTACAATCCGACCCGCCTCGCGGCGGCGCTTTTGGCCGACGGCTCGTGGCTGCGTAACCGCGTCTACCAGATCGTCCGCGACCTCGGCGTGCCCGAGAGCGAGATCGCCGCCGGCCCCCCCGCCGAGGGCGGCGAGTCGCACCTTGTCGCCAACGTCTGCGGCGACGCCTTCCTGTTCGCCCTCAGGGATGGAGAGTTGTCGCCCTCCTTCAGCCGCCGCGTGGTCGAGGCGGCCGGCGAGATCGAGGCGCGCCATGTCATCGTCATCGTCACCGGCGCGGCGGAGGGTGAGGGGCGGATGCGCCTCTACGAGTATGCCTGGCGCCGCGCCCGCGAGGGCCGCGACGTCGATGTCGCCGTCGGCGAGGGCGCGGCCGGCGCGCGGTCGTGTATCGAGGGCGTCTTCGAGCGCGCGGTCGGGGGCAGGCTCGCCAGAGACCTGTGCGCGCTCGACGACGCCCTGGGGATGAACGCGAGCCGCCTCGTGCTCACCAAGTTCAAAATGAGGAGGGAGCAGGCGGGCGCCAGACGCGCGGAGACGCGCCGCGCCGCCCGCCCGGCCCCAACGCTTCCGGGACAAGACGGCGAGGAATCAGACGCACCGCCCGCGCGTCTGCGTTTGAGTTCGTGAGACCGAGGTCGTTAAGAGTGTTACCTGCCGGCCGCGGCTTGCTGCGACTCTTCGCGGATGATGGCGGCGAAGTCCGTGAGAAAGCGAAAGAGCGGCTTGCCCGTCGAGCGTGGGGCGCTGGTGTTGACTTGGACGGCGACGGCCGCCTTGAGGTCGGGGAAGTAGGCCATCTCGGTGAGGTAGCCGGGGAAGAAGCCGCTGTGGCCGTAGACCACACCGAGTTCGGTCTCGCGGATGATGACGCCGAGTCCATACTTTGTGCCGGGGCCGAGCTTGGCCGCGACGCCGTCGAGCACCTGCGGCATCAGCGCGCGGTCGAAGGCGCGCCCCTCGTAGAGCGCACGCGCCCAGCGCGCGAGGTCTTCCGTGGTCGAGGCGATGCCGCCGCCCGTCCACTCGAACTGCGGGTTGATGGCAAAGCGGCCAGCCGAGTCGATCATCGCGTCCGTGCCGCCGAAGGGGTTGTCGGCCCCGGCGTAGCCTTGCGCGAGGCCGGGGATGCGCCGGGCGTCGGAAGGAACGGTGCGACGGAGTTTGAGCGGGCCGAGCAGCCGGCGTCGTACTTCATCGTAATAACGCCGGCCCGTGACGCGTTCGACGATCATGCCGAGCACGATGTAGTTGGTGTCCGAGTAGTCCCACCCTCGGCCTGCGGCAAACGGCGGCGCGGTGTCGAGGACGTAGGCGACTAACTCCTCGGGCTTCCAGACCTTGTCGGGGTTCGCGGTCAAGTCCTTCGTGAACTGCTCCTTGAACTCATAGCGCACCAGCCCGCTCGTGTGGTTCATGAGCATGCGGACGGTGATGTCGCGCGCGTTCGGAAGCCGCGCGAACCACGACTCGCGACCGAGATACTTTTCTACCTTATCGTCTAAACCGATCTTCTTCTCCGCGACGAGTTGCAGGGCGACGGCCGCCGCGTAGGTCTTCCCGACGCTGCCCTGAAGCATCAAATCGTTGGGCCTCATCGGCGTCTTCTTCTGTGTGTCCGAAGTGCCGACGGAGAGGCCCAGCGAGGTGCCGTCGGCGAAGGCGAAGCCGGCGGTCGCGCCGGGAAAGCGGCCCGCCGCGTGCAGCGCGTCGAGCTTCTCCTGAAGCCGGCGGCGCAGGCGCGCGGCCGCGTCGGCGGACGACACGCGCGGCGTCGGCTTTTGCGTTTGCGGGCGGGCCGCCGCGGCGGCGAGTGCGCCGCAGTCGAACAGGAGGGCGGCCAGCAGTAGAAGTCTGAGAGTCATCGCGGGTTGCAATCGTTCGCCTCCTCGAAAGGTTTCGCGCTTCAATGGAAAACAAAACCAGCGCGCCTGATATTAACACCGGCGCGCGGTCATTAAATCCGTTATGTGATTAAGCGGTACGAAATCGGGGCGGGAAGGACGGAGGGAAGGCAAAAGTAAAAAGGCAAAAGGCAAAAGTGAGGAAGCGCCTCGCCTCTGCACTTTGCCTTTTGCCTTTTTACTTTTGCCTTCTTCAGCGGACGACGCGGAAGGTGTAGCGGCTCACGTCTTCCAGACGGCCGCCGGCCGCACGGCCGCTGACCGTGACATGATAATCGCCCGGCCCGACGACGCTTGCGGGAATGTCCATGTCGATGGCGGCGGAGCCGGCCGCCGGTCGCAGCTCGTCGGCGGCCCAGACCTCGGCGCGCTCTGCGGTCAGCAGCGCGGCGCGGTAGCTTTCGTGCTCGGCGGCGGGCAGCTCCAGACGCAGGCGAAGGGCGTCGGCGCCGGCGGGGAGTTGGATTCGCGCCGGCTCGCCGGAGCCGCGTGTGAGGCCGGGCGTGAGAGTCACGGCGTAGGGATTACGGAACGCAACCTCGCGGCGGGCCGGACGGTCGAACGCCACCCAGGAGACGGCGACGACGGCGAGCAGCAGCGCGGCGGCGAGGGAGAAGGCGAGCGCGGGGCCACGCGCGAAGAGGAGTTGGAAAAGGTTCTGCTTGCCGGGGGTCGCGGGCCGAGTCCCCAAGTCGCCGGGAGTTTGTTCTTTGGTCGCGGCCGGCTCTTCGCGTAGACCGGCGGGCAAGGAGGCGAGGGCGACGGCGCTGCCGGGAGCGTCCGTCTCGGCGGCGACGTAGCGGCGCAGGGCGCGCGCGAAGCGCAGCTTTTTGTGTCGCTCGGGCGCGAGCAGGAAGTGTGTCTCGAAGTCCTGATGGTCGGCCGCCGCGAGTTCGCCCGACAGGTATCGGTCGATGAGGTCGTCTTCGGCGATGGAAAGCTCGTCGTGGAAGGCGGCGTCGGTCAGCAGGCGTTCTTCGAGCGGCGTGCGCTGCTCGGGCGCTAGTTGCCCGAGCAGGTATTGTCTGAGCGCGCCCATCGCTTCCGACGTTAGTTCCACCTATTGCGCGCCCCTCCCGAAAGCGCCCCCTGATTGTGATGTCTTTTTGCTCATATCCGTTTCACCCGGCCGCCGGCCGCGTGAGACACTCCTCGACACACTTCTGGAGGCCCAGACGGATGCGGAAGGCGCGTATCCTCAACGCGTTGAGCGCGATGCCCAGTCGCTCGGCCAAATGTTTGCGGTTATCGATCTTCGCCCGCTTTTCCTCGCGATAGTACTGCAAGACCAGCTCGCGGTTGTGGGACGAAAGGCCGCCGACGCAGTTCAGGAGGCATTCATACACGCGCTCGTCCTCCTCTTCCGCGGCTGGCGCGGTGACGGGGTGCGGCGCGGGCGGGGCGGGCCTCCTGCGTAAATATTCCAGGTGTACGTTGTTGGCCACACCGTAGAAATAGAGGGCACGGTCGCCCGTGTAGTCGGCCTCTATCTGGGGGAGCTTGGCGGCCACCCGGTTGATAACTTCGTCGGCGAGGTCTTCCGGCTCGTGGCAGCCGCGGCAGGTGAAGATTTTGATGAGGGAGCGGCGAATCTCCTCGTACTTCCGGCCCGCCTCTTCGGGGCCGGCGCCGAGCCAGGCGAGCAGGCGGTCGAACGCCTCCTGCGTGAGAGACCAGTTTTTCTTCATGGGGGCAAACTCGCGGCTCGGCGGCGACTACTACGCGCGTGTGGGTGTGTGCGCGTGGCGAAAGTTCTTCAAGCTTTCACCTGTCGGGCGCCGGCCGAGTTCCTTCTTCTCCGTCTCAGCCGGATCGCGCCGAGCGCAGCGAATGATATCGCAGCCGCCCCGCCGCCCCAAGCCGCCAGCCCCCACTGCGCGAAGTAGGCGGGCCCGTCGCCCATGCCCTTCAACTCGCCGTACTGCCCCTGGATGACGAAGGCCGCCCAGTAGTAGGGCGCGCGCCAACGCTTCTGCCGCCACATGGCGAGCTGCGCCTGACGCAGCGCCGCCGGGGGCGCAAGGCCCTGCTGGAACATCCCAGCGTAGAAGTGCTTCATCAATTCGGCGGTGGCCTCGTCGTCCACCTTCCACAGAGAGGCGACGACCGCGCCCGCGCCGGCGTACATGAAGCCGCGCGTCAGCCCGATGAGACCCTCGCCGCGCACCTCGCGGCCGAGCGCCGTGTTGCAGGCCGAGAGCACGACGAGGTCGGCGCTCAGGTCGAGGTTGTAGATGTCCTGAAGACTGAGGAAGCCGTCCTGCGGCTCGCCCCGCTCGTCAACGAGCGACAGCACGATGCCGGACATTTCGGGCCGTTCGCTGTCGAGGATGCCGTGCGTGGCGAAGTGGATGACGCGGTGACGCCCGAGGCCCGGCTCGACGGCCGCGGCGCGGCTGGCCCCGAAGCCTGTGACCAACGCGACCTCGCCCCGTGGGAGCGCCGCCGCGATGGCTTCGGCCTCCTCGCGCGAGGCCAGCAGGCGCGGGACGCCTTCGCCGCCGAAGAGCGCGCTCACGTCTCTGATGGCGCGGTGCACCTCCTGCTTGCCCTGATGCGCGACGGCGTCCGCCGATGCGTGTGGCGGGGCCGCATCGGGGCGCGACGAGTCCGCGCCGCGGACGCGCGCGTCGTCCTTGTCGAAGACCGGGTCGGCGAAGACGGCAACCGAACGGCCGGCCTGCTCATAGCGGGCCGCCCCGCCTTGCAGCGTGGGCAGAATCGAGGCCGACGGGAGGCTGACGACTTCGTGTCGAAGGAACAGGGGAACGCGGGCGCTGCCTTCGGGGCGGGCTTCGGGTCGCTCCTGTGCGCCGCCCGCCGACGCTTCCGTGCCCGGCTCGGTCAGCGCGCCGAACGGGATGTACTGGAGAGCGCCCTCGGTCACCACCAAAAGCCTTCGGCCCGTGAGGTGCTCCGACGCCGGGCCGATAATCATGTCGCTCAGACGCTCGGCCTCGCGCCCGTAGTCCGCCTCCGCCTGCGCGACGCGAGCCTGCCGCTCGCGGGCGCTCTCGCCGGCAACCGGCTGCGGCGCAACCAGCAAACTTCTCACGCGGTTGGCCGCGTCTTCTATCTCGGCCCGGCCCGGAAGTTCATAACTATGAATGGTCCCCTTAGTCACCGCCCAGAGGTAGCTTCTCTCCTCGCCCAGCGAATACTCCAGCAGCAGTGTCGAGTCGTCCACGACGCGCTCCTGAATCGCCTTCAGTCCGAGAGGCTGCGTCTGAAGCGACGCCGTGTGCTCAAGGCTTCCCGCCCTGATCTGCGCCCCCACCTCGCGCAGTTGCGCGCTGAGTTCGTCGATCTCTTTGGCGAGCGCCGACGCCTCGGCCTGCTCGCCGCCCGTCTGAAGCCGCGCCCGCCGCTGCTCCGCCCTGTCGTTCAACTCCTTCCGCAGCGCGCCTTCCCGCTCCAGCAGCGCGGGATCGGCCTTGCGGCGCAGCCCGACGCGCGCGGCCGAGAGCGTCTCCAGCAGCGAGCGCGCCCGCGCCCGCTCGCTCGCCTCGAAGGCGGCGGCGGCGAACCCTTCGGACGGGCGCTCGCGGTGCAGGCGCATGAGCAGGTCGATGTAAAACTCGTACTGCTCGCGCACCGAGGCGAAGTACGACGCGCGCAAGTCCTGACTGACGACCTTCCCGCGCAGCGATTCGACGACCCCCAGCGCCTCCTCCGCGCGCGCGCTCGCTTCCGCCAGACGGCCGCTGTCGCGCTCCATGCGCGCGATGTTGTGGAGCGTCGCGGCCTCGGCGGCGCGGTACTCCGCCTTCCGGCTGAGCGGCAGCGCCTTCGCGTAGTATTCGAGCGCCTTCTGCCTCTGCCCCCGTCCTTCGTAAACGCGGCCGATCAGGTTGAGCGTGTCCGTCTCGCCCCGGAGGTCGTTCTCTCTCTGCCAGAATGGTAGTGTCCGGCTGTAGTATTCGAGAGCCTTGTCTTTCCACCCCCAGGAATCATAAATTCTTCCTATCTCTCTAAGTTCGTACAACTCCAGTCGATGATTGCTTGTGGCTTTGGAAATTGAGAGCGCCTGTTGAAAGCACTCAAGTGCCGCCTGAGAATCACCCAATGAGTGATAAACCTTGCCGGTTTCGTAGAGGGTGGCCGCTTCTCCGCTGCGGTAATTGACGCTTCGGAAGAGAGATAACGCCTGGTTGTAATATTCAAGAGACCTCTTCTTCTCGCCAAGCCCGCTGTAGACAAAGGACATTCCATTTAGAATTCGAGCCTCTTCAATCGGGTCTTTTATCGGCTGAATGATTTGCTTCGCACTCTCAAAGAAGTTTAATGCTTCCTGACTTTCGCCAAGTCGTGAGTAAAGTCGCCCGATAGCATTAAGTGTAAGAGCTTGCCCTCGGCGGTCATGTGCAGCTTGCCAGAGAGGAAGAGATTGATTGTAGGAGTCGAAAGCCTTCCCTATTTGGCCCAAGTCCGAATAGGTATAGCCGAAATTCAAAAGCGTCAAAGCTTGCCCTTTTCGATCATTCAATTCACGCCAGAATGGTAGCGCCTGCTGATAAAATTCAACGGACTGCTGCAACTTACCTAATCCGTAGTGAACTTCTCCAAAGTTGTTAAGCGCCTGTGCCTCTCCGCGGCGGCTACCCGTGGCTCGATTCAACTTGAGGGCCTGAGTGCAAAGATTGAGGGCTTTCGGATTGTCTCCCAGCGTAAGGTAGACGAAGCTGAGTTCGTTAAGCGTCTCGCCCTCACCGCGCCGGTCTTTTATTTCCCGTTGAAGCGAGAGTGCCTGACGATAATAATTCAGCGCATTTTGGTACTCGCCTAACGGCTGGTAAACATCACCGATGCGCTTGAGTGTGAGAGCTTCCGCCCGGCGATCACCGACGGCCTTCCAGAAGGCTAACGAATCTTTGAACCTGTCAATCGCCCCGCGGCTGGACTGCGCCTTCCACTCTTTCAGCAGTCGCTCACCGTCCGCGAAAGTCTTCTCGGCATTGATTCGCTCCCTGTCCTCCGCGGTGGATGGTCTGATTTCTTCAACCCTCAGCTCGTAACGTCCGCGCGTCTGCTGTCCTTCCGGCGAGCGCACTTCCAGACGGTAGATTCCAGAGGTTTCGGCGATGAGTGAAACAGGTGTCGGCCCGTAATCACGGCAGTCGAGTTGAGCGAGCGCCTGCCCTCCCGGTTCGTAGAGAGTCACATCCGCGTCGATGCCCTGCGGCTCGACGACCGCGTGGAGGTATTGGCCAGTGTCGAGCGTGATTTGGTAAGAATGAACTTCACCTGCGGAGAGTTCTTGTGCGGTTGATTTGCCGGGTGCAGGCAGAAGTGTACTGACCGCGCCGTGTTCCGTGCTGCTTGACTTGGCGAAGGCAGTGAGGGACGGGGGGCGGGGGCGGCTCTTAAACGTCGGCTCCGACAGGGTGAAAGCGATGGTTAAGAGGGCCAGACTATATTTGACATACTTGGTGAAAGACATCCGTGCATCTCGATGACAACCTTCTATTCTCTTTCAAGCTACTATGACTCCTTCAAAGCAAGTCTGAAATAGCCACAGGAAGATTACCCCAGACTTGCCGAGCGTTCCTTGTTCTTCTTATTTGGGCGATTTCTTCGGTGTCGTGGTCTTGGCTTGCCAGCCTAAGACTGCCCTATTGACACTACCAGCCTTAGATTGGCTTCCATTTCTGTTTGCCGAGCCAAATCTACCCTCAATGCTATGCCTGCTGTTCTGCATCGTTGCGGCAGACGTCTTAGAAATTCTACGCGGAAGTCTTTTGATAGACATTTTAGCCTCCTTTGGTTGAATTCGGGTCAGATGAGCGAGGCCGGTAAAACTGTAGCGCGCTTCCTACCTGGCAGAGGGGTTGCGTGTTGCGTTCAAGCGAATCTCACCTGAGCCGCAACACTTGATATTCCAGAATCGTCACCCCGTCAATCAAATTCTTCAACCCCTGACTGTTGTGAGGGCGCATCATGCCTTATCGTCCTTGTCCTTGCGGGCCGGCCCTGTCGGGTCGGCGCGTTGTGCTCACGAAAGCGTCGAGGAATGCGCCCCAGCGCGTGTCCTTGACGAAGTCGAGATTTTGATAAGTGCGTGAGACCTCTTTCTGTGGGAAGTAAATCGAAAGCCCGTAGCAGTATTGCAGGGCGGCCTCTTTGTAGACTGACTTCACGACGAACTCGTCAGGCCCGACGGTCTTCATCACCTCTTCGCAGGCGGAGCGCACCTCCGCGTGATCGGAGTTCTCCCGGAGCAGGCTGCAAAAATCGTAAAGGTCAACATACTCCGTCCCGTCGAAGGATTGGGCCTGCCAGCGCGAGAGCACGATTGACTTGATCATCCCGGCCTCAGGCAGGCGTTCGAGCAGCGCCCCGGCCAGGGCGTCAACGGAGCGGGCGAGCGCGTCGCACTTGCCGAGGTCGCAGACCGCCTGCGTGACACTGACGTCTTCATAATCGGCGTAGGAGGCGAGGTACTTCTCGGCGACGAGACAGGCGAGGCGCTCAGGCTCCATTTCGGGACGGGCGACAAGCTCGCCGAGAATCCTGTTGTAAGGCCAGCCGTCGAGCGGCGCGACGCCTTCGGGCGCGACGGTGAAGCGCGCCCCGCCGCGCACCTGGTAACACACCTCCGCGCCGCTCATTAGGCAGGCGTCCATGCCGAGAACGTCCACCTCGCGCCCGATGATTTCGCGCGCCGCGTCGAGCGCCTGCTTGAACTTCCGCGTGTCGAGAAAGTCCACGGTGTCGGAGTCGAGGACGGCCGCGTGGCTGATGCCGATGCCGCGCGTTGGTTGGCCGCATCCCTCGTCCGCGTCGGGGCGGTGCGGGTGGCTCGCGGCGTTGGGCACGTTCTCGTCGTCCGCCCCGTTGCCGTGGCCCCACATGACGAGCATGTAGCGCCGGGCCGGGTAGTTCTCGACGCCCCAGCGGACGAACGCCTCAAGCGAGCGCGGGTCGGCGGTGTCCGTCTCGCCCAAGTCCTCGACAACGTCTCCGGCGAGGGCGCCGTCGCGGCCGTCTTTCCTGAGATAGTACCGCTTCGTCGGGCGGTGCTTCACGCCGCGGCTGAACTGCGCGATCAGGGCGACCTCCGCGGTCGAGCCGGCCTCCTTCATCTCCTTGAGGTCGGCGAAGCCGTTGTTGTCGAGGTGTTTGTCGCCGGCCATGTAGACCATCACCGTCCACTGCCGCTCTTTCATTACGTGCAAGGCGCTTGGCTCCTTCCCGACTTAGTTCTCCTTGACACTATCGCTTGACTCGACCGCCGGAAGACTTATTGATTCGACGGCCGGAAGGCTTCTGAATTTTGACAGCCTTGTCACGCCGCGCGCCGGTCTTCTCTTTCGGCTCGGCGCCGCTCGGCGCATCAGCATCACAGTCCTCGCACTCAAAAAACTCCGTGGGCGGGTTCCTCATGGTGCCGATGACATTGCTCAAGCCTTTATCCACTGAGCTGTTTTTATCCACTGAGCTGTTTTTATCCACTGAGCTGTTCCGATGACCCAGCAAGATGGACTGGCTGCCGCTGGCGACGTTGTACTTATCAATCGTGGCCCTGCGGCTGAAGCTTTGCGGCTCGCCGCGGCCGGGGCGCGCGGCGCGCGTCGTCGCCGCGAGGTAGGCCCGGAGGAAGAGCGCCCACTCGGAGTTCGTGGCGAAGTAGAGTTTCTGGTAGTCGTTCAGGTCGGCCGGGACATCCGCCCACGGGAAGTAGATCGAGACGCCATAGGAATACTGGACGGTCAGCCCGCTGTAGCACGACTTCAGGACGAAGCCCGGCATCTCGCGGAAGTTGTCGGTGTACTCCCGGCCCTCGAACTCGGAACGGAAGGCGGCGTCCGCCTTCGCGGCCTCCGGCTCGTTGGCGCTGCCCCGGATGGTGTTCATCACGTTCTGGCAGGCCGTCTGCACGTCTTCGTACTCGCAGTTGGCTTTCAGCAGTTGGCAGAAGTCGTAGAGGTCTGTGTACTGCTCGCGCTTGTAGGGCTGCGCCTCCCAGTGCGACACGAGGAGCGCCCTTCTCACTTCGGGGTCAGTCTCGCCCTCGCCGGTCTTCGGGTCGGGCAGGTAACCCCGCAGAGTTCTGGACAGGCTCTTGACGGCGGCCATCAGATGGACGCTCTCGCCGAGGTCGCAGGCCGCCTGATCCACTGAGACGGCCGCCGCCCGGTAGTCGCTGTAGTAGTTGATGTAGTCGCAGACGATTTTCCGCGAGAGTTCCTTCACGTAATAGTCGTCGTCACCACTCTCGTCTCCCGCCGCGAAGTCCCTGACCGTCTCCAGCACGCTCGCGTAGGGCCAGCCGGTGAGCGGCTCGAAGCCCTCGGCGCCGATCATCACCTTCGCGTGGTTGTGCACGCTGTAGGCGACCTCGGTCATGCTCATCAGGCAACTGTCCAGACCGAGGATGTCGATCTTCCTGCCGCCCAGCAAATCTTCGTTAACCCGCTCGATCAGTTTGGCCATGCTGATCACGCTCAGCCGGTCTCGCGCGTCCGCCAAATCCTTGTCGAGGAAGTCGCCGAGGATGCCGCCCCCGTGTCCCGACAGGACGAGCATGTAGTGTTCGGCCTCGTGATTCCTGATGCAATGTTTGACGAAATTACAAATCCCTTCGGAGTACGACGGTGGTTTCTCCTCGGCAGACTCTTCGTCGATGACCACGCCCGAGCGTTTGGCCGCGCCTGGGCGTTTGGCCGCGACCCGCGCCTGCGACCGCTCCCGCGCCCGCGCCCTCCGGGACTCATCCTCCTCCTGACCCTTTCTTCCCCTGTTCAATTTGGCGTTGAGGTTGCCCGGCTTGGTGTCGAAGTCGATAACCAGTCTCGTGTTCTCGTGGAGGCCGGTGTCGAGCTGCGCGATCACGGCGATGTCGTCATCCGTCCCGACCCTACACATCTCGGTGAGGACGAAGATGCACTCCGCGCTCAGATTGTTGTCGCCGGCCAGATGCACCATGACTGTCCATTTATGTTTCGTTCCTTCGCACATGAGGTGAGTGCTCCTTTCGCTACTCTTCAGACTCGGGGCAAGTGAGCCGAAACTTCCCGCCCGCGGACGGGGTTGAGGCCCGCGGCACATGTCTTCTATAGCGTTGGCCGTCGCTGACGGCGATTGCTGCCCGCGACGGGGCCGCGAATTGAGCCACGCGCGCTCGGCGCTGAGGCCATGACTTCGAAGGGCGACAAACGTCTCGAATTCTCAGACACGCCCTCAACCTTTAATGACTATATGACTGGAGATATTTCGCCTTCGCTTAAAGTGCAAGCGTTTGGGAAGGTGTAACCGGAGCGTCGCCCGGCGCCTGGCAGCGGCTTCGGACGGTTGGCGGATTCTATACCAACGTGCGGGGCAGTCAAAGGTTTTATTAACCAAACGCGAAGGGGCGGAATTCGGAGACTTCCGCGGGCCGCTTCGCCCATCGTGCAGCGCGTCGAGTTGCGGTGCGGGCAGCTTAGGAGTCGCCGGGCGTCGAGCGTTTGGTGAGCCACTGGACGAGCGGGCGCAGGCTCTCGGGCATGTCGGCGTCAGAGGCGACCACCGTGCGAGTGTCCTCATCGTCCTCCACTACCAGACGGTAATGGAAGGCGTCGGGGCGTGGCCGCGCTGCGCCGGCGCGCTCCGCATTCTGACGACTCGCGGCGCTCGGGATGTCGGCCTCCGCTAAAAGTCCGCGGAGTTCCTCTGCCTCATCGGCAGCGAGTTCGTCGGTGTCCACCTTGAAGCTTCGTCTCATCGCCGGCGCGGCGAAACCGCCGGCCCGATCAAAACTGATTCGCATGAAGAACTCCCTTCCGTTCGACGATCTCGGGCGCGCTCGGACGCGGCGGGCGGACCGGCCGCACAGTCCGTACACGTCTGTTGTTATGGAGGGAGGCGGCGGGCCGGCGGGCCGTGCGGATGATAGCACGGCCCGCGAGCCAGGGGTTGGGTGATGGGGGTGGGGCGTGAGGGGGTTTCAGAGGCCCGCTCAGCCGGCGCCCGCCGCCGTGTGTGTTCAGGCGACCTCGGCGGCCCTGCGGAACACCTCGCCCATCTGTTCGAGTTGCTTCTTCAGCGCCGCTCCGTTCGACTCGTAGGGCGGCTTCGTGCCTCCCTTGCCTCTGCTCTTTGTCGCGGCGGGTGCGGTGATGTTGATGCCGACCTCGGCCCACGCCTCCCTGACAGCCTGCTGCTGGGCGCTGCCAGCGCCAAAGACGGCGCCGGCCACCTGCGCCGTGATGTTGGCGCAGTCCTGAAATTGGGCCATCTCCCAGAGTTGGAGCAGGGCGTTGTACCAGATGAGACCGGCATCCTCCCATGCGTAGCCGCCGAGCTGGCGGGCGACGAGGTAGAAGGCGTGGTTCGGAATCCCGGAGTTGATGTGTACGCCGCCCCAGTCGTTCCACTCGTCGTCGGGCATGTTCCGGTAGTCGCTCATGTGTTTGGGTTGCGGGTCGCGGCCCCCCAGTTGCGGGTCGTCGTAGGCGCTGCCGGGGTCTTTCATCGAGCGCAGGGCGACGCCGTTGATCCCATCGGCGAGCAGTCCGGCGCCGATCAGCCAGTCGGCCTCGTCGGCGGTCTGTTTGGGGTCGGCCGCATACTGCTTGATGAGCGAGCCGAAGACATCGGAGAACGACTCGTTGAGCGCGCCCGGCTGCTTGTGGTAGACGAGCTTGGCCGTGTAGTCCGTGACGCCGTGCGTCAGCTCGTGGCCGATGACATCGAGCGAGCGGGTGAACCCCTTGAAGATGATGTTATCGCCGTCGCCGAAGACCATCTGCCGGCCGTTCCAGAAGGCGTTGTTATAGCCGGCGCCGAAGTGGACGGTGGCGACGAGGCGCATGCCGCGGTCGTCGATGGAGTTGCGGTCGAGGACTTCCGAGAAGAAGTCGTAGGTCGCGCCGAGGCCGTCGAACGCCTGCGCGGCGGCCCCGCCGCCCGACGGCGGATTCGACTCGTCGCCGACGAGCTTGCCCGGCAGCTCGAACTCGTTGAGGAACTTACCCTCGGCGTCGTGGATGACGCGGGTCTTCTCGCCGGGCGGGTTGGTGGTCAGCGCGGCGCGGACGCGTCCGACGATCTCGCGCTGGCCGCGGACGCGGGCCGAGGTCACCAGAGTCCGCAACGCCGCCTCGCGAACCGTGGCGTCCTTACTCTGGGCCATTGCCCGCAGCATGTGCGGGGGGATGATGCAGTTGACTGATTTCCGATGGGTACACATAGTTTCCGTCTCCTTTCAAAAGTGCAGGGGCGTCGGCGTTCAGGGATGGTCGCGTCGCCGCACGCGAAAGAGAGCCGCCCGCCCGACAGTTGTATCGGCTTGCGGCCGACACAGGCTTGTTGAGAAGTTCTCAACGAAGTAGTCGGCTCGAATGATTCGTCAGGCGTCGCTCCCGACTCTACGCATTTCAATTCAAGTCAGACAGGAAGGCAGAGACTCTGCTCTTCAACTCTTCGATCAGGGGTTTGAGTTTGTCTGTCACTGGTTTGGTGACGGCCGGGTCGGCCTTCGGCTTAACCGCGTTGGCGACCGCCTCCGCTTCGGAGTTTAAAGAGTGAATCTGAGTGTCAACCTCTCTGACGGTCTCCATCACGGCTTTGAAACGGCTCACGTCATCCGCGTCCCAAAACCTGTGGAGCAGGGCCGCGTTGACGTACTCCTGTTTGCGTAAATTCACGATGGCGTCGTTGTATGGCTTCACGGCCAGCTCAAGTGACGATTTAGAAGTCCAGCCCTGTTCGTAAAACTCGGTGACGTTCTCGGCGGAAAAAGTGTAGTTCGAGAGGTCGGTGGCGAGTTTCTCGTAATGGGTGGTTCTCAGGTTTGCCCGGTTCACGGCAAATTTAATGTTGCCCACGATGCTGTCAGAAAAAACCGTGAGGAGGGCGACAAGCGTGGTCACGAACAGGGTAGTGAAGTTGTCTTTAATTTTTTCCCAGATCGTAGCCATGAATTACTTCCTCTCTCCTGCGGACGACCGAGCCGAAAGTGTGTGCGACTGCGAGACCCTGTCTGTCAGACCGGCAGGTCGCGGCCCGGCGGGCACGGCTTGAGGACAGCTTTCATCCCCGCCGCCAACGCGCCGATAACCTCGATCAAATTTTCGCCGACGAAGAGGCAGCGGCCCACGGGCACGCCGGCGCGCGTGGCCGCCAGCCTGTAAATCTCCGCGTCGGGCTTGGCCACGCCGGCGTCGTGGTCAGAGATGAACAGCTCGGGGTCGATGAACTCCTCAAGGCCGGCTCGGCGCAGCAGCGTCTTCCCGTCCTCGTTCGTCAGCCCCGGCCCGAGCGTCGTAATCACCCCGACCCTCACGCCCACCGCTTCGCGCATCATCCGCAGAAGCCGCGCGCTGCTCGGGAAGGCCACCAGCCTCCCCGTCGCCGCGTCCCGCTCGCCGAGCGTCCCGCCGATATCGAAGAACACGAAATCGATCTCACGCATGCCTGCCATCGTGATGTCGTCCCCTTTCGCACGCGGCGGCGGCGTGTCGCGCCTAAGCGTTCACGCCACCAGCGACGTTAACGTTTAGCCTTGAAGGTGAGTCCGATTACCATCTTGTGATCGACCAATTTGAAGGAAGGCGGGACGGAGCCGTACTCGTAGCCGATGAAGGCGTTGTAGAGTTTGGAGAAGTCGAAATTCAGCTTCGCCGTCGCGTAGTCACGGGGGCCGGTGCCGATTTCAACCGGCTGTAGTTCTCCGTCGTCGTCCTCCTCGAACTTGATCTCTTTGCGCAGCGGCCAGCGGCGGATGTAAGACGCCTCCAAGCCGATGCTCTGTATGGGGCCTCTCGCCATCGGGAAGATGATGTTGAGGGTCGAGCCGGCGAGGGGCCGGATGAGGAATCGGCCTTCCGCCTCGTCCAGGGGGCTGACAAAATTCTTCCCGATCTCCAGCCCGGCGAAGGGTCGGAGGTAGAAGGTGGTGGAGCCACTGAGGAACGTTTTACTGAGCAGCGTGAAGCGAGTCTCGTGAACGAAGTTGACGTTGCCGAAGTCGCGCTCGGCCTCAATCTTCGGACTGTTCTTCAAGATCAGGCGTCTGAAGGGGACGGACTGGTTCGGGCCGCGATAGCGCCAGAGCGGGAAGCGCGAATTGAAGCCGAAGTTCAGACTGTCGGGGTCGGCGCCGGGGTCGCTGCTCGCCTTCAACTCGAAGAAGGGGCCGTAGCTGTGCACGCGGTTCTCGATGACCTTCTTGACGGGGTAGTCGATCAGGACATCGACGGTGCCAAAGAAGCTCTCGCCGCTCGGCCGCGTGACCTCGCCCGACACGTAAAAGTTCGCGTCCTCGCGCCCGTCGGCCGCCGTCAGCGACAGGCCCTCGCCGCTCTCGGAGTCGTCGGCCTTGCCCGTGGGCGGCGGGGCCGGCTGCACCGCCGCCTCGACGCTCACAGGTCTTTGCAGTTGTTTGGCCGGGCACAGACCGCTATTAGTGATCGTGCTGCCGGACGTGCTGATGAACCTGAGGTTGAATGCGTAGAGGTGATAGACCCCGTCTCCCTCGTCGAGTCGCACGCTCGGGTCAACGGTGAGCGTCACGGCGTTCGGGGTCAGCCGGTCGGTTCTGAAGTAGACGTAGACGATTGGGATGCGGCGGCTGTTACGCACGTCCAGCAGGTGGTAGTTCGACGGGTCCTTGACCGGGTTTCGCTCAAGATCGAGGTTAAGGTTGGCGCGAACTACGGGGTCTACGTTGAGCGGGTCGAGGGGTGTGTTGGTGGGTAACGAGAGATCGAAACTCTCGCTGAAGGTCACCGAGAGGATGCGCCTACCGGAGCCGTCGCGATCTAAGAGCGCCTGCGCCAGCTCTATCGTCACCGGCACCGTATTCGCGCTGGTGCAGGGCGGCGGCTGACCGGCAGCCGCCACCGTCCACAACAGGCACGCGCACGCGGCCAACGAGATGCGCGTGAGCGCCGGCCATCGAAGTTTACCGTTCATCGCTTCTTTCCCCTTCCGGCCGCGCCGGCCTTCCCAGCCCGCTTCGCGCCGCCCTTCCGTGCTTTCTTCGCGCTCTTCTTCGCGGCGCCCTTGCCGCTCTTTGTCGCTTTCTTCTTCGTAGCGCCGGCTCGGACGCTGCTCTTCGCCGGGGCCGCGCCCCTGGTCGGAGCCGCCAGTCCGCGCCCTGCTTTCTTCGCTCCCGCCTTGGCGGCCTTGGCGGCGACTTGGACGGCCTCGGAGTTTGCAATCACCTGAACTTGCGTCTGGGCGACGGTGGTGCCTGTCTTCAGGTCCAACGACTCGGGGTCGTCAATTTTGTGCTGCTTGCTCGGGACGCCGACTTGATTGTTGGTCACAAGCTCGTCGATCAGGGCGTCGATGGCCAAGTCGTCTACGACGCCCACCTGACTGAGTTTATTACCGCCGCTGATTAACCCGTCCCATCCCACTGCCGAGCGAATACACGCATCGACGATCTCTTCGGCTTCCACGGATAGAAGTGTCATGTTTCTCCTTATCAGGGCGCGGCGGGACGGCGTGGCCGGGGCGGCCCGACCGTCTCCGAGCGCGTAGAGTTTTCAGGTCAGACTCCGTTTCAGGGCTACGAGTTCAGAATGTTGAGCGCGGCGACCACGGAGCCGCGCAGGGCGTCGTCGCGGACGGGGCTGCCGGTCTTGTCGTGCGCTTCGGCGAGGGACTTCGCGGTGGCGCCGGGCGCGGCTGAGACGAGGGCGGCGCGGGCGTTCTTGAGTTTCTCTTCGAGGGCCTCGCGCGACTGCTGGGACTGCTCCTTGGCGTGCTGGATGGCGTCGGCGCGTTGCGTCTGCCGGCCGATCTCGTCCTTGAGCGTCTTCTCGTTCTGCTGGGCGGGGAGCCGGCCGAAGTAGTAGCCGACGATGACGAAGATGATCGGTTCGAGGCGGGCCACCATTCGCTCGTCGGACGGCGGCTTGAGCCATCCCGTGAGCGCCGCGCCGTAGAAGAGGATGAACAGGGCAGTGAGCGCCATCATCGTCCAGCCCTTGAGCGTGTCCGCCCGCTCCTGCCCCGGCGGGGTGTTCCCGGCTGCCTTTGCTGCCATCAATCTCTCCAGACTCGCCTGCTTACCGGCGCCAGAAATCCGTTGCCAAACCGGCGGCGGACGCTATATAAATGCTCATGTCATCGAAGGGACGGCATGGGGACGGAGTGATTGTCGCGGGTGCGCGGCTCGGCCAACTCCGTTTGGTCGCCCTCATTTCTTAACGCCCCGATCTGGTCTGAAAACTATCACCCTAATTGGTTTTTCTTTGGCCTCGCCTCAACAATCCGACCCGTCCGCGTACACGTCCGCGCGAGGGCCGCACGAACGTGTCACTCAGAGAGCGCTCCACGAGGCAACGCCTTTTTCTTTTTGCCCGTCGAACGGCCCAGACACCTCGCCCCACCTAGCAGTCCGACGCCTTGATGGTTCGCCCCCGGAAGTGATGTAACGGCATGCCCTCACCCTCAGAGATCACCAAGCTGCTGGTCGGTTGGTCGAACGGCGATCAGGCGGCGTTGGAGAGTCTGCTGCCGCTCGTCGAGGGTGAGCTGCACCGGCTCGCGCATCACTACATGGGCCGCGAGCACGCCGGCCACACGCTACAGACGACCGCCCTCATCAACGAGACCTTCCTCAAGCTCGTCGATCAGAGTCGCGTGCGCTGGCAGAACCGCGCGCACTTCTTCGGCATCGCCGCGCAGATCATGCGCCGCATCCTCATCAACTATGCGCGCGATCAGCGGCGCGAGAAGCGGGGCGGCGGAGCCTTGCGTGTGTCGCTCTCCGAGGCCGACGCCGTCTGGGCCGAGAAGTCGTGCGAGCTAATCGCGCTCGACGACGCGCTCAAGCGGCTGGCCGACTTCGACGAGCGCAAGAGCCGCGTCGTCGAACTGCGCTACTTCGGCGGCCTCTCCGTCGAGGAGACGGCCGAAGTGCTCGGCGTCTCGGGCGTCACGGTGATGCGCGACTGGAACATGGCGCGGGCGTGGCTCGCGCGCGAGATCGAGGATGGAAGTTAAAGACTGGCAACACGTCGAGTCGCTCTTCCACGCCGCGCTCGGCCTGAGAGCGGGCGAGCGGGCCGCGCTGCTCGCGCGCGAGTGCGCCGGCGACGCGGCCCTGCGGGGCGAGGTCGAGTCGCTGCTCGCGGCTTTCGAGGGTCACCGCGACCTTCTGGAGGAGCCAGCCTTCAGTCTCGGACTGAAAGTGATGTCGGAAGACGCCGTCTCCGCGTCGCTGGTGGGTATGCAGGTCGGCCCCTACAAGCTCATGGAAGCTCTCGGCAGGGGCGGGATGGGCGAGGTCTATCTGGCTGAGGACACGAGGCTCGGCCGCAAGGTCGCGCTGAAGTCACTCTCGGGCAGGTTGGTCGGCGACAACTGGGCGAGGCGGCAACTGATCCGCGAGGCGCAGGCCGTCGCCATGCTCGACCACCCGAACATCTGCGCCGTCCACGGTATCGAGGAACAGGACGGCCACAGCTTCATCATCATGCAGTACGTCGAGGGCGAGAATCTCTCGCGCCTGATTAGCGAGCGCCCCCCCGACGCCAAGCGCGCGCTCGCACTGGCCTTGCAGGTGGTCGGCGCGCTCGCCGAGGCCCACGCCCACGGCATCATTCACCGCGACATCAAGCCGCAGAACGTCATGGTGAACGCCGACGGACAGGCGAAGGTGCTCGACTTCGGGCTGGCGAAGCTCGTCCGCCCGCAGAGCGCGCTCGGCGCCGTGGACAGCCCGAGCCAGGCCTCGCAGAGCGGGCTGGTGATGGGCACCGTCGCCTACATGTCGCCGGAGCAGTTGCGCGCCGAGCGCCTCGACTTTCGCAGCGACATCTTCAGTCTCGGCACAGTCCTCTATGAACTGCTCTCGGGGAAGAATCCCTTCGCGCGCACGAGCGACGCCGAGACCATCTCGGCCATCCTCACCTGCCGGCCGGCGCCGCTCACGCAGGCCACCTCTGAGGTTTCGCCGGAGCTGAGCCGCATCGTCCTCAAGTGTCTGGAGAAGGACAGGGAGCAGCGCTACCACTCGGCGAGCGAACTGCTCTACGAACTCAGCAACCTCCAGACGGCCGGCCACACGGCCCCGCGCGGAAGGGCGCACTTTGCGCGCCCGCACTTCACGTCGCGCGCCACGCGCGCCGCCGCCGCCATTTTCCTGCTCGTCTTGCTCGTCTCCACATTCCTGTGGCTCTCCTACGCCCGCCTGACGCGAGTTCAGAACCTCGCGGTGCTCCCCATCGTCAACGAAAGCGGCGACGCGAGTTTTGATTATCTGGGCGATGGCCTGACGGAGAGTTTGATTAAAAAGCTCTCCGGCCTGTCCAAGCTGCGGATCAAGGCGTTCACGACCGTCGCCGTCTACAGAGGCCGGGAGTTTGACCCGCGACAGGTTGGCCGCGAACTGCGAGTTGATGCGGTGCTCATGGGGAGGCTCGTCCGGCAGGGCGAATCGCTGGTGCTGCAAACCCGGCTCGTGGACGCGGCGAACGGTTCACAGTTGTGGGATGCGAAGTACGACGTGAGGCTGGAACAGGTTTTCGAGTTACAGAATCAAATCTCGGAAAACGTCGCCGCCGGTTTGGAGTTGAGGCTGGGGCTGGAGGAGAAGAATAGTCTGGCCGCGCATCGGGCGAGTCCCGAGGCATTTAACCACTACATGCTCGGCCGCTACTACTGGAACAACCGAAACCCTGAGAACATCCAACGGGCCATCAAACACTTTGAGGAAGCCTTCGTCCTCGAAGCGAATTACGCCGAGGCCCACGCCGGCCTCGCCGATTGCTACGTCTTCCTCGCCTCCGCCGCCTACGGTGAGATGACGACCGCCGACGCCATGAGAAAGGCGAAGGGCGCGGCGAACTTAGCCCTCAAGATCGACGAGCGCCTGCCCGAGGCGCACACCTCCGTCGGCGTCGTTCAGTTGAGGTACGACTGGACATGGGACGAGGCCGAGCGAGAGTTCAAGCGGGCCATCGAGCTTAACCCCGACTATGCGCCGGCCCACTACTGGTACTCGAACCTGCTGGCGATCACCGGCCGTCTCGAAGACGCCATCGCGGAGAGCGAGAGGGCCAAGGCTCTCGACCCATCGTCCCCGTCCGTGAGCCTGAACCGTTGCCGCGCGTTCTTCCTCGCCCGCCAGCACGACCGGGCCGCCGCGTGCTTCAATGAGATGCTCGATAAGGAGCCCGGCAACGAGCGCGTGCAATACATTCTCGGGCTCGTCTACCAGCAGAAGGGGATGTACGAAGAGGCCATCAAAATACACGAGAAGATTGCGGAGACGAATCTGAGGCTGGCGGCGGGCGCGCTCGGCTACTCGTACGGCAGGACGGGCAGGCGGGAAGAGGCGCTGAAGATGTTGGACAAAATAAACGAGCTGTCGAAACAAAAGACCGTGCCCGTGATGGAGACGGCCATCATTTACGTCGGGCTTGGGGACAAAAACAACGCGTTCGCGTGGCTGGAGAAGGCTTACGAGGAGCGTTTCGCGTCACTCACCTACCTGGCGGTCGAGCCGCTCTTCGACAGCCTCCGCGCGGACGCCAGATATCACTCCCTCCTGCGTCGCCTCAACCTCCCGCCGGCGAGATGACCTGACCTTGCGAGGTCTCGAACCCCTCTTCGTCGCGACCGCGCCGCCCGCTTCACACGCCTTCCTCAACGCCTCGCTTCCGACCTACGGACGAGCCGCGGCCCGCCAGCACGGGTCGAGTCGCGGAACGGGGTGGAGGGCCGAGCGCCTTGAGTCTTTCGGCGACCATCTGCGCGCAGGGCCGTCGCCGGGGGTCTGCGCTCAACAGCGCCTCGACGAGCCGGCTCACCCCTGTGGGAATGTTCCGCCTCAGCTTCGCCAACGGTGACGAGCTGGCGGCGGGCGGTCGCCCCGTCAGTAAAAAATAGATAACCGCCCCCAGGGCGTAGAGGTCGTCACAAACTCTCGCCCGCCCGCCCCCCGTGGCCCGACTCTCCGGCGGGGCGAATTCGGGGGTGCTCCAGGGCACCGGGTCGGGTTCGTCTACGGGGCAGGCGCCTTCAAAGTCCAGCGGCCGAAGAGTCCCTTTCTTCGTGACCATCACGTTAGATGGCTTGCAGTCCCTCCACACCCAGCCGGCGGAGTGGATTTGAGAAACGAGTGTGGCAAGCTGGACGCCGTAGCGGAGCACACGGGAGACTGACATCCGCCGCTTCAGCCCTTGAAGTATGTTCTGGAGACTTTCACCCTCGATGAATTCGGTCACAAGATAGTAGTTGCCGCCCGCCTCGAACGACGCGTAGACGCGCGGCGCGTCTATCCGGCCGGCGCGCAGGAGCTTGAGCACGCGCTCCTCCTGCCTGACCCTCCAGTGGCCGTCACGCCCGTCCCACGCAGGCTCGCCGTCCCTGCGCCCTTCCTTGAGGACGCACAGGCGCGGCGTCTGCGTGGTCAGGTCAACGGCCTGATAGACGCCCCCCTTCCCTCTCTGTGTCAGCGAGCGAAACGCCCGGAAGGAAGTGCGGAGCGGACTCTCGGGCGCACGCGCCTCCGGCCGCGGCCAACCGGCGATCAGAGGATCGCCGACCCACGCCGGCTTCGCCTCCACCGACTCGCGCAGGTCGGGGACCAGATTTCCTTGCGGGTCGCGCATGGCGAGCGTGCTCGTGCCGTCGGGGTGTTCTATTCTCAGAGGGACGAAAGCGCCATAGCGGTAATAGACGTTGCTGTCGGGCCTGAACCTTAGATCAAAGGGGATGGCCGGGGCGCTCAGCCCGCGGGTCAGCCTGTGCAGACGCCCCGCCAGCAATCTGGCCTCCGCGTCGGACTGCGGATAGACGGTGATGAACTTTCCAATCTGGCTGTACCCGTGATACAGCCCGGAGTTGATCCTCTCCAACTCTTGCAGGGTGGCGGGAGCCTTGAACAAAACTCCGCGGCCACTCAGAAAGGGGGCCGCCCTTTCAAACACCACGTTCGCCGTGAGGATCGTCGCCGAGACGTGTAGCTTCCAGCCCTGCTCGGGGTCGGCGGGGGCCGGCGCGCGACTGTATCTCCAGATGGAGGCCTCCGCCTTCACCGGAAGGTAGCTCGCGCACAGCCCCCGCCACTTCTCGCTCGATGACTCGGGCAGGGTTCCGAAAGGGTTGTGGACGATGTCGATCTCAGCGCGCATTCTTCAAAACCCCATCCTTGAAAACCGCACTCTTACAGAGATCCGTGTTCGCCGATGGCGCGCGGGCGGGGTAAAGTCTGACGGCGCATGGGGCATCGGCGCGCAAGGATTTGAACCCCCGCCACGTGGTGCAAAATATGCCGCGGGAGCTAATGACACCCCCGCTTATTAGGCGAGGCGTCTTAGCCGGCTCCTGTTCCTACAAATTCAACTTGTTTTCCACGGTATGGAGAAGTCCCCTCGTGGTGCCCGACCCGCAAGTCCCGTTGGCGACGAGGTAAGCCCTCGCTTTTTGTTTAGTCTCGTCGGCGGTGCCGTCGGTGGGTATCAACCGGGCCAACTCCTCCGGGGTCTTCGCAAAGAGCTTCATGTACGCCGCCCATTCCGCGGCCCCGCCGAGGATCGCCGCGACGGCCTTGTCACCTACTTCAGTCGCCACCTCCTTATCCTCCAAGCCGGCGTCGACCTCCGCGATGATCTTAGTTATCACTTCCTCTATGTTGCTCTTGATTGTCATGACTGTTCTCCTTTCGGCGCTCACCGGCGCCACGGGGTTAGCACTTACGTCGTCAGAACCCACACACCTCAAGACGGGCAGACGGTCTGCCTCAACAGGGCTGCCGGAAGTAGTTTCACTCGGCTAAAACGCCCGCGAGGCGTAGAAGGTCTGGCAGGGTGAACTGCCCTGGCGTCGGGCCGAGCGTCGGGGCCCAGTCTTGCTCCTTCAGAATCGAGTCGTGGCTCCGGCGCACCAGCCCGATCAGCACCGACGCGACCAGCGTAGTGCCGACCGGGCCGAGGGAGTTTCCTGAGCCGAATTTCGCCGCCTCGGCCAGGATGTAAAACCACAGCGGGGTGCGGCCTGAGAAACCTAAGTCCGCTAACACCTGCGCCTGCTTGTGGCTGACCTCGTCGGCGACGCCTTCAATGTCGGCCGCGGACATGCGGTGCTCGGGGGGAAGGCCGAGAGCCTGTGCGACAGCCTGGCCGGTCGGCATTCTGAGGACGTAGCCGCGCAGAAGGTTTCGGACGGCCAATCTGGTTTCGAACTTCACGAGCATTCCGTTCTCATCCCGCAGGAATTCGAGCGGCTCGACGAGCTGCGTGTCGAGCCGGCGGGCGACGTTGACTCCCCCGCGCACGAAATTCTTCCAGCGGATGACCCAGTTCCCGAGGAGATTGTGGTAGTCGTCCAGCGCATGGGACATGAGAGTGAACCCGAACGGCGTATCTGTCTGCTCTTCATTGAGGTCGTAGGTTCTCCTGACCATGCTGTGCCCGAAGCGGAAGGCGGCGACGGTGAACTCCAACGGGATGAAGAAGCTGTCGTCGGGCGGGTCGTAGAACTTCTTCGGGTCGGCCCGGACTTTGGCGAGCGTTTCGGGGTGTCCAATCCGGTCGAGGAAGTCGCCGATCACGATCCACTGGTAGTGCTGTCGGAGGAGCCGGCTCGCCGCTTCAAAGTCGTTCCCTAAATCGACGATGGCGTTGTGCGCGCGCAGGAAGGCCACGTGCATTTGCGAGACCATCACGTTCTCGTCGTTTCTTCCGTCGCCGATCTTGGCCGCGCCATTAAGAAGCGGGTCGAACTCTCGGGGGAGATCGTTGAAGTAGTCATGCCCTTCGAGGGGCGTCCCCGCCACCATTTGAAGCAGCATCTTCTCCCCCTGGCGGGGAGGCGGCTGGCAGTCGGTGTCGTTGCAGTAGCTGCCGTAGACGCTGTCCAGGTCTAAGATGGCCGTGCGGATGTTCTTTATTTGACGCGCCTCGTCCAGCGGCAGAGGCGCGAGGTTGTCGTCGTTCAGGGGAATATCTCTCGTCACCGCCTCGAAGGTGATGTCGTGATCCACGAACTGACCGAAGTAGGTGTAGGCAGACGGGATGTTGGAGTCGGACTGTTGGCCGGGCGCTTCGCTCATGGACTTACCGAGTTCTCTCAGGTTCTTCACCGTGTCGGGGTGTTCGGGCAGCCGACTCTGGGGGTCATTCTGGAGATCAGGAAACAGATAATCGAAGCGGGTCAGGACGAGCGGGGCCACGTTGATGACCTGACGGCCGAAGCTGGCGTTGATCAGATGAATGCTCTTGAGGGCGGCATCAACCTGAGCGAGCGTCACCACCTTGCCGTGTGAGATGCGGGGCATTGTCGTTTCTCCTGAGTGGGCACACGCCGGGAGGCGTCTGCTCCTTCGCGCTGGGGCCGTCGAGTCTTGCTTCCGAACCCTCCACTGGCCTGAAAGCCCGTGGGGTCGGCTCCGAAGCCTTTCGTTGCTGGCATTAGTTAACGCACCAGGGAGGCCCGGAAACTATCACCAGAGCCGGGACGCGTCATCGGGCGCGGCGCACCATACCACAAAAGCGGACACCCACTGTCAGCTTTGAGCAGGCAGCTCGATAATCCTAATGCGGGGCGCGGGCAAAAAAATAGGGCGACCGCGCGGCCGCCCTCAAGTTTGGAGGGACAAACAGACCTTTGTTTCGCCGGCCCTAGAGGCTGCGGCGGAAGAGGTAGGACATCTTGATGAAGAAGGTGCGGCCGTTGCGTCGGAAGCCGGGTTCGAGGTCGCCCGAGTAGGGGTTGACGAAGCCGCGGTTGAGGTCGTCGTTGTAGCCGGCGTAGAGCGCGGTGCCGGGGTTGGGCGTCCAGCCCAAAAGGAACTGCCCGCGCGCGTTCGAGTTCAGTGTGTTGTAGTCGATGCGGGCGCGGGCGAAGGCGAAGCGCGTGAACTGATAGGTGGTGCGCAGGCTGTAGATGGTCGTGTCGAAGGCGACGAGGCCCGTGTCGTGGCGCACCAGACGGTTCTTGTTGAAGCTGACGCTCATGTTGAGATCGTCGGTCGCCTTGTAGGTCAGTCCGCCGTTCGTGTAGAGGAAGTCGCCCGCGCCGGGGTCGAGCGGCGCGCCGCAGACGGCCGCCGGCTCTTCCTCGGCGCAACGCCCCGACTCTTCGGCCTCGCGCGCGCGGACGGCCGCCTGGCTGGCGCGCGGGAAGCGGGGGCCGGCGCCGAAGTCGTAGTCGAGCTGGCCCCAGCGGTAGCCGAAGAAGTAGTTGACCGAAATCCTCTTGGTCGGCGTCGAACCCATGTAGGCGAAAAAGTTCTTCGAGTAGTCGGAATGCTCGGGGCGGCCCGAGGCGAAGGCCGTCTCGCCGAACTCGTAGGCGAAGACGCGCTCGTAGCCGGCGTTGAAGCCGGTGCGGAAGTATGTCTGCCGTTGGAGATTGGGGCCGACCTGCCCCTCGTAAGTCCAGTTCTGGAGACGGCCCTGCCAGTCGAAGTTGCCGCCGAAGTAGTGGTAGGTGTTCCAGGAGATGATGGTCGCCTTCGGCTTCGGCTCGGTGAAGTACTCGAAGTTGAGGTTGTGGTTGTTGGTGTTGAGGCGGCGGGTGAAGCCCACGTCGGCGCGGTAGCCGGAGGTGCGCCCCGAGCCGTTGACGTTCATCCACGTGTGGCGCGCGCTGCGCGTGACGTTGTAGGCGTAGGCGAAGCCGTTGAGCGTGCGGCAGGTGTCGTCGGCCGCTTCGGCGGCGAAGTCGCACCGGCGGGAGTTGGTGCCAAGCACCTGAAACTCGGCCGTCGTCATCTTGTCGAAGCGGAAGCGGCCGTCGAAGCCGCCGACGTAGTTGCTGCGGTCGGCGAAGTTGTAGGCGGTGGCGAGCAAGCCCAGATGGTTCTCCTTGCCCACGTCGCGCTTGAGACGGAGGATGCCGACGGTGGCGTTCTGGCCGTCGAGGCGGTCGATGGCGGCGGGCAGGTTGTCGGGGTCGTAGCGCTGATCTTCGGTGTAGTTGCCGGGGGCGTTGTCGGTGGCGTAGAGGATTCCGAAGGTGGTCTTGCCGTGTTTGCCGGAGAGTTTGGCGGCGATGTCGGGGTCAACGATGGTGCGCGTGTGGACGGCCTGAATGGGCGTGCGGAAAATCTCGATGCCTTCGAGGAAGAAGGGGCGCTTCTCCTCGAAGAAGATGGGGAAGCGCTGGTTGGCCGTATTCACCGTGGCGTCGGCTTCGACCTGTGCGAAGTCGGGGTTGAGGGCGAGGTCTAGGGTGAGGGTCGGCGTGATGCCCCACTTGGCCGTCAGTCCGGGGTCGAGGTCAATGGGCTGGTTGATGAAGCGGCCCTGATCGGCGACGCCGGTCAGGCGCGATTGCGAGCGCGTCATCGAGCGGATGCGCTTGCCCGTCTCGGAGACGGTCAGACTCGGGATGAGTTCGAGCGTGCGCTCGGTGGAGATGCCTTCGAGGCCGGTGAGGTGTCCGGCCTGATTGAGCAGCCCCGACCGGTCGCGCGAGATGGGCATCCACGAGTCGATCTCGTCGTTGTTGCGGTCGATGTTGCGCCAGATGTGGAGACCCCAGAGCTTGTCCTTGCCGGCGACGTAGCGCAGCGACTTGAAGGGGATGGCGACTTCGAGCGTCCAACCCGTCTCGCCGATGACGCCCTTCGACTCCATGACGATGTCCACGCTGAAGTCGTCGTTCTGCCCCTCGGTGCGGATGCCGTCCTGCTGGATGCCGAGCGGATTGAAGCCGAGGATGTAAGCCTTGCGCTGGTCGTTGTAGGTGTCGATGAAGAAGCGGATGTTGTCTTCGCCGAAGACGTTGTCGCGCTTGGCGACGGTGGCGCGCACCTTGTCCGGCTCGTCGGTGGCGCGCACGCCGAGGTAGAGATTTTTAGCGTCGTAGCCGATGAAGACTTCCGTGGGCTGCGAGGGCGCGATGTTGTCGCCGGGGTTGGTCTGGTAGAAATCCTTGAAGACGGCCGCCGTCTTCCACACCTCCTCGTCGAGCTTGCCATCGACGGCCGGCGCCTTGTCGAACTTGACGATCCGCACGGGCTGCTTCTTCTCGATGGGGAGAACGATGGCCGCCTTGGCGCCGCCGGCCTTCACGTCCTGCTTCTTCGCCGGGGGGTCGCTCGGCGCGGCCGCCGAGGCGACTTCGGGCGACGGGGACGGGACGGGGCGCGCGTGCGTCAGTTGGGTGGCGGCGCAGAGGGCGACGACTGAGAGCAGCAGCTTTTTTATCATAATCAATTCTCGACTCCGAAAGCGTTTGCGGGAAGGCGCGGGGCGTTTTTGAGACGCAACTGCCCCTCACCTGACCACGCCGCACCCGGCGCGCGTCAGGCCGAATCTCTTCCGTTTGTTCGCTTGTGGCGGCGGGTTTAAAGCGTTAGGGGAGATGCGCTCCGACGAGTCTTAGGCCGCTTCTCAAGACCGTCCCGGTTTTGTTTTTTATCCTGTCTGAAGTGGAATGAAAGTGCGCGGCGACAGAACACGCGCACCACTCGAATAACGCCCGCCCCCGCGGTGAAGTTTCGCCACCTCACCGGGGTTCTGTAAAAAGCGTGTAAAAAACCCGGCTGAGGGTGGTCAACCCCTGGAGCCTGAGGTCCAGCCCACTGACTAATACCCCGAACCGGCGTTCGCCGTTGAGAACCCGGTCGGCGAAAAGTCCCTCGAACTTCGCCGTCGAGCCGTCCTCATAGACCTTCGTCGCGCTGAGTCGCGCGCCGTCGAGCCGGATGTCACGGAGTTCGGCGCGGCGCGCGCCTTCGCGGCTCGTGATCTTCAGACGCCCGTCCGCTTCCGTACCGACTTCGAGGACGTAAGAGTCGTCGATGCCGATGTAGCGCCCCGCGTAGTCGCGCGCGTCCACGCGGACGACCGCCTCGAAACGCTTCTCCTTGTGCTTGTGTTCTCTGTGCTTGTGTTTTTGCGGCGACCCTTCGGCCGTCGCGGCGAGCAGGAGCACCAGCAGTAACAGCCCCGCGGCCAGCTCGAATGTATTAGACCTTCTCATCACTTCGGCCCCCTTCGCCGTCTATCAAATTAAACACCGCTCGTCGGGGCTTCGTGGCAACATTTTTCGCCCGGCGCTCGGCCGCCTCAAATCGACGGGGCGGCCGAGCGTCGCCCGACGCTTTATTTCGACAACACCTCGCGGAAGTATTCCAGCGCGCGCGGGTCGCCCGACTCGCCGAGCCAGTGGATGGCGGCCTTGCGTACTTCTGCGTTCCGGTGCGTCTTGGCGATCTGGATAAGGAGCGGCACGGCCTGCTCGGGCGGCTTCTCGCTGATGGCGTGCACCGCCTGCTTCTGCACCTCGGTGTCGGCGTCGGACGCGTTGACGGTGTCCTTCAGGAAGTCGAGGCTGCGCTTGCTGGCCTTCTCGCCGATCCAGTGAATTGCCTGGCGGCGCAGGTCACTGTTATCAGCGCGGCGCGCGACCTCGAAGAGTTTGTCTTCAGCGCGCTGGCTGTCCATCTCGGAGAGGGAGTGGAGAATCTGGCGCCGCACGTCTTCGTTGCGGTCGGCGTCGAAGATGCGGACGAGTTCGTCCAAGGCCGACTCGCCGCGCTCGCCGAGCTGGTGGATGGCGTGGCGGCGCACGTCGCCGGGCTGACTCTGGTCGCGCGCGATCTCAACAATTCGGCTTTGCGCGCGCGGACTCTCCATCTCCGAGAAGGCGTGGAGGATGGCGCGCTTCACGTCAACGTTTTGCTCCTGCGAGTAGAGGCGCATCAACTCGTCAACCATCGCCTCGGTGTTGCGCTCGCCGAGTTGGTGAATGGCCTGCTTGCGAACGTCGGGCGGTTCGGCCGTGCGCGCCAGCTCCAGGAGTTTTGCCTCGGCGCGCGGGCTGCGGTGCTCGGCGAGCGCGTGGATGACCGTGCGCTTCACGTCCTCGCTGCGGTCGTTCGCGAAGATGCTCATCAGGTCGTCAACGGCCCCGTCGCGCTCCGACTCGCCGATGATGTGGACGGCCGTGCGGCGCGCGTCCGAGTCCGTGTCGCTCTTGGCCACCTTGATGACGAAGGCATAAGCCTCTTCGCGGTTCTCGTTGTCGTTAACGGCGTGGAGGATGCCGCGCTTCACGTCCTCGGGCAGGGCGGCGTTGTAGAGAGTCTGGAGCGTGGAGAGCGCCTCGCGGTCGCGGCTCGCGCCGATGGCGTGCGCGGCCGTGCGGCGCAGGTCGGTCTTCTCCTGATTGCCGCGGACGAGGGCGGCAAGGAACTCGATCTCGCCGCCCGTGTGACCAAGCCAGTAGACCGCGGCCGAGCGCACGTTCTCGCTCTTCGAGGTGCGGATGAAAGTTTTGAGGATGTCGGGGACGCGCCGGTCGTCGTGCAGGGCGATGGCGAGCGTGGCGCGCTCTTGCAATCGCGGGTCTCCGCTCTGCTCGGCGAGCGGACGCAGGTAAGCGAGGCTCTCCTCGTTGCCCGCGCGGCCCGCGAAGTAGACGGGATAGCCGCTGTACTCACGCGCGCGGTCGAGGTTGTAGACCTCCATGCGGGTCAGCTTCCCCGACGCGGGGTCGCGCAGGACGAAGAGGCCGAGGTTGCGCGTCTCGGCCGTGGTGCCGGCGCGCGTCGTGCCGATGAAGACGTGGATGCCGCCCATCGTGTTCATCGAGCCGTGGAACTCGCCGCCGCCGGGATCGACGGCGACGCCGGGGCGCACGTCGAACGTGTAGGCCGTCCAGAAGGGCGCGCGTGGCGAAGAGGTGCGCGCCTGACGCGACGCCGCTTCGAGCTTGGCGGCGAGGTCCGCGCCCTCGACGTTGACGAAGGGCGGCGCCTGCCGCGCGGTCTGCGGCGACTGCTCCGTGGCGGCCTCCACGGACTCGGCCGAGAGCGCGGCGCCGTGCCCGCGAGCGCAGGCCGCGCCGGTGAAAGCGAGGGCCGCGAGGAGAGAGATGGTGGCGGTCGTTTTTCGCATAACGGAATTCCTTTACGAGGTTAGGGGTCTTGCCTTCGGGATTGGGCTTCGGCCGCTACCCGCGAGTTCACAAAACGGTATTCACATGGATGGACAGGATGAGTAGGATAAGAAGAGTTAAGATTTCAAATCTCAAATTTCAAATCTGAAATCAATTCTTTCCTGCTTTCATCCTGTTCCGTCCTGTCCATCCATGTTAATTCTTCCGGCCCGGCACGTGGCCCGAGGCCGGCGCGTTTACGGCTTCAACAAATCTTCGAGGAACTTGAGCGCGTCGGGGTCGTCCGACTCGCCGATCCAGTGGATGGCCTGCTTGCGCAGCTCGACGGAGGAGTCGCGGCGCGCCACGTCCATCAGCTTCTGGAGCGCGCGCTTGTGCTTCGACTCGCTGAAGGCGTGCAGGAGCTGGCGCTTGACCTCGTGCTGCGTCTCGGCGTCGTACATCGAGATGAGCATGTCGAGCGTCTGCGCGTCGTCGCCCTCGGCGAGCTGGTGGATGGCCGCGCGCCGCAACTCCACGTCGTCGCCCGTGCGGGCGGCCTCGATGAGCTTCTGGCGCGCGCGCGGACTCTTCATCTCCGAGAAGGCGTGGATGATCTGACGACGGATTTCGTTGTTGCGCTCCGACGCGTAAATCCGCATCAACTCGTCTAAGGCCGACTCGCCGCGCTCGCCGAGCTGGTGGATGGCCTGCCGGCGCACCTCGACGCTCTCGCTGGCGCTACGCGCGATCTCGCTGATCTTCGCCTGTGCGCGCGGGTCGTCCATCTCGGAGAGGGCGTGGATGATCTGCCGCTTGATATCGACGTTGCTGTCCGCGCCGTAAATCTGCGCCAGACTGTCGAAGGCCGCGGGCGACTTCTGCTCGCCGAGCCAGTGGACGGCCTGCCGGCGCATATCGATGTGCTCGCCGGGGCTGCGGGCGATCTCGACGAGCTTGGAGTGCGCGCGCGCGTCCTTCGTGTCGAAGAAGCCGTGAATGATCTGCCGCTTGATATCGATGCTCGGCTCGGAGTTGTAGAGCTGCACCAGCTCGTCGAAGGCGGCCGGAGTTTCCCGCTCGCCGATCCAGTGGATAGCCGCGCGCCGCAGGTCGTCCGACTCCGTGCGGCTGCGCGCGATGGCGAGGAGCTTGGCGTGCGCGCGCGGAACCTCGTCCATCTCGAAGAAGGCGTGGAGCATTTGCCGCTTAACGTCGGAGTTGCGCTCGGCGTCGTAGAGCTGGATGAGCGGGTCGAGCACGGCCTCGCCGCCCTCGTTGGCGAGGCTGTGGATGGCGCGGGCGCGCAGCTTCTCGTCCGCCTGGCTGCGCGCGATGTCGAGCAGGAACGGGATCGCCTGCGCTCCGCCGTGCGCGCCGACGAGCGAGACGGCCGCCTCCATCAGGCGTGGGCCGGCGGTCGAGCCGGGCTTGATGATTTCGCGGACGTAGGTCATCGCGCGCTCGGGGTTGGACTGGAAGAGACTTTGCAGAGCGACGATCTTGATCTCCTCCTGCTCCTGCGAGTCGTTGAGGGTGTTCTGGGCGATGCCGCCCTCGCCGAGGGTGCCGGCGATCTCGTTGAGCATGGCGCGCGCATCGTCGGCCCAGGACGACTGCGCGTGCTTCTTGAGCAGGCGCTGGAGCTGCGCGGCGGCGCCGCGCGGGTCGCCCTGCTTATTCAGGGAGTAGGCGAGCCAGTAGAGCGCCACGTCCACGTCCCTGTCCTTCGGGTAGGCGTTGACGAACTGCGAGAACTTCTCGGCGGCCTTCGCCCACTGCTCGGCGTCGATGAGGTCGCGCCCCTCGCGCAGCGCGCGCATGGCGGGCGTGTTCGAGGTCTGGACGAACTGGTTGAACTTCTTGAGGTCCTGATCCGTCCCGTCGGCCTTGGTGGCTGCGCTGCCGGCGCCCGTGGCCGAGAGGCCGAGGGCGGCGACGGCGACGAGGAGCGCGCGGGCGTTTGGGCGAACCTGTTTGAGTGCGTTGAGGGCGTATGACATTTTCTTCTCGGCTTTCTTCGAGTGGTTTATTGATAAGTGCGCGGCACGGCCGCGATGTTGGCCTGGAGGACGGCCACGATGTTCTTCCGGCGCATGCGCTCCTGAATGACGCTCACGTCCTCGCGGCTGGCGCGCTCGGGGAGATTGGCGATGTCAACGAGCAGCGGCTCCAAACTGTCGAGCGCGTGCTCGACGGGCGCGTTGCCCGCGCGCGCCGCCTCGCGGCGGAGCACGATGTTGCGGTAGAGGAGCTGCTGCGAGCGCCGGCGCTCGTCGGCGATTGCGCCGGGCCGGTCGCCGGGGCGCGCGTTGCGGATAGTGCGCATGAGTATCTGCGCCTGTTCGAGGTGGCGCGCCGTGTCGCCCCGCGGCTCAGCGTCTACACTCAGCGCCGACTCGTCGCCCGCATGGCCGTCGGCCACGTCGAAGAGCGGCTTGAACTCGGCGAGAGCATCCGCGGCCGACTCACTGCGCGCCGCCGCCGCGCTGGATGCGCTCTCCAACGTCGCGCCCCCGGCGGGGGTCGCCGTGCGCGTTGTGTGGCGCGCGACGATGTCTTCTCGCCGCTCAATCGCGCGCGGCACGTTGAACAACTTTCGGCCGGGCGCATTCACGCCGCCCGGCGCGTCCTTCTTCGGCGCCGGTTCTGAAGGGCCGCCCGGCGCCGGCGCGTTCGACGCAGGAGCGTCAGGGGTTGAGGCGTCCGGGTTTGAAGCTTTCGGCGCGGGCGCGTCCGATTGAGTAGGCCCGTTTGAGCTACGGCGCGCTTTGTCTTGTCCCGTCCCTTCGGCCACGAGCCTCTGCCCCGCGTCGCGGCGGCTCACAGACCAGACGACGCCGAGCGCGACGGCCAGCAGGAGGACGGCCAGCGCCGCCCCGAGCGCCGGGGTCAGACGCGGCCATACCAGCAGTTCGCGCCACGACGTGCGGGGCACTGTAGTCGCCGCCGCGTCCGAAGCGTCGCGCGTGGAGTGTGCCGCCGAGGCGAGAATCTTTTCGAGCGCGCGGCGCTCATCCGTGGCGTCCGCCGCCAGCGGGTAGGAGTTGACCACCGAGCGCAGAGAGAGAAAGTCTTCTTTCGTGCGCCGGCAGCCCGCGCATGATTCGAGGTGCGCTTCGGTCGCGCGCCTCTCCTGCGGCGGCAACTCGCCGTCGATGAGGAGAGAGATTTTTTCCGCCCAGTCGCAGTTCATAAGATCAACTTCGGCAATCCGCTCAGACTCGCCTCGCCGGCCGCCCCGGCGGCCAGCGTCTTCTGCGCGCGCGCCCAACGCTCCCTCAAACTGCTGCGCGCGCGGAACACGTCAACCTTGACCTTCCCTTCGGTCACCCCGAGCACGTCGGCGATCTCGCGGTAGCTCATCTCCTCCTGCTCGCGCAAAAGAAGCGCCGCGCGCTGGTGTTCGGGTAGCTGTTTCAACATCTCCAGGACAATTTTCCGGCGCTCGTTCATCTCAAGCTCTTGCTCGGGGTCGTGCCCCCGGCGGCCGAGCGCCTCGACCACCCGGCCGAAGAGGCGCTGGCGCGTCCCCGCGCGACTCAACTCGTTTAAGGCCAGATTGCGCGCAACCCGGTAGAGCCAGAAGCGCGCCTCGCCCGCGGGGAACCGCTCCAATCCTTCGTTGTGAAGCCGCAGAAAACTCTCCTGCGCGATGTCCTGAGCCGAGGCGCGCGCCGCCCCTCCCGCCAGCATGCACTCCAGGAACCGACAGAGGCTCGGATAGGTTTCATGGAAAAAACTTTCAAACTCTTCCGTATCGCGCGCCATAAAATCGCTTCACGTCACTAAAACAGACGAGCCGGGGGAAAGTTACAAAAATAGTTCGCCCGCCCGAGCGCCGCCGCGCGGCCGCGCGGCCAAGTCTGACACAGCGGGCGCGACTTTCCGAAGTGATTCGGCGAGTAAGAGTCAGTTGCAAAACCTCTCGGCGTTCGTCACGACTGTAGGGGCAGGGCAAGTCCGCGGCCCGCGAGTTATGGAAGCAATTAACATGGATGGACAGGATGGGCAGGATGAAGAACAGATGATTTCAGATTTCAGATTTCAAATCTTCATCATCCTGTCCATCCATGTTAATTATTCCTTCGGAAAGACGGGCCAAGGGGCGCGAAACGCGGGCGCACGGGCACATGGGCCTCTGGAAGAAGCAGGAGTTTGGGTGTTTCTGCCCATTGAGATTTGTCTTGCGGAAAGGCGAAAGCGCATGCGGCAGGGAGACAGTTCAGGCCCGTTGGTGTTGGTGGTCGATGACTACGAGGACACGCGCGTGTTGATCCGGCGACAGTTGGAGCTGGGCGGCTTCCGCGTCGTCGAGGCGTCGGACGGGCGCGAGGCCGTCGAGCGCGCCGCAAGCCACCGCCCCGCCGTCATCCTCATGGACTTGAACATGCCCGTCCTCGACGGCTTCACGGCGGCGCTGCGCATCCGCGAGCGCGAGGAGACGCGCGGCGTGCCCATCGTCGCGCTCACCGCCTACGACACGGCGGAGTCGCGCGCCGCCGCCCGCGCCGTCGGGTGCAGCGAATACGTTGCCAAGCCCGTCGCCTTCGACGCGTTGCTCCTCCTCGTCGCGCGCCTCACGCAGGGAAGCCGCGTCGAAGCACCGGGGGCGGAGCCGGTCTAAGACGAAGCCCTCCCCGAACTCATCGCCCAAATGAAGACGGCCGCTCCACCGATGGGGCGGCCGTTTTCACGCGTCGGCGCTTAGCCGGTCGTCCTTGCGCCGCCGGGCGCGCACAGTGGAGAATGTGAAAACTCCCGTTTGCTTCTCTGAAGTTCAGTTAAAGCATCGACGGCCACGCCCGCGGGGCCGGCACCGAGGTGACGAATGCGCCTGCTGCTTCTTACGCTGACCGTTCTGCTCGCGTGCGCCGCGTCGTCGCGCGGCTCCGGGCGCGACGACTCAAGCGCGCCGCCCGAGCCGGGCGTCGGCCGCGACCTCGCGCGCAGTCGCGCGACGCATTACCGCGGCGTCCGCTACGCGCTCAACCTGACGCTCCGTCTCGGCGCGGAGTTCCTCGACGGCGACATCCGCATCAGTCTCACGCTCGACAACCCAAGCGAAGACCTCGTGCTCGACTGGCGCGTGTTGAAAAAGGACGCGGAAGCGCGCGGGCGCGTCTCTGAAATCACGGCCAACGAACGCGCCGTGGCGGACGCGCGCTTCGTGAACGATCATATCGTCATCCCGTCGGCATACCTGCGCGGCGGCGACAACGTCCTGCGGCTCAAGTTTCGTTCGCCCGTCAGCGCCTCGGGCAGCGCCGTCACGCGCTACATCGACCGCGAGGACAAGTCGGAATACGTCTACACGCTCTTCGTCCCGTCGGACGCGAGCACCGCCTTCCCCTGCTTCGATCAGCCCGACCTCAAGGCGCGCTTCACGCTCAGGCTCACGACTCCCGAAAGCTGGCGCGTCGTCTCGAACACAGACTCTCACGTCCAACCCGAATTCGATGAGACCAGCGGCGGACACCCGCAGTCGCCTCCCGCCGGAATGCTCTGGCACTGGTTCGCGGAGACCGAGCCGCTGAGCACATACCAGTTCGCCTTCGCGGCCGGGCCGTTCGTCGAGTTCAAGGAGGGCGGCGGCGACGGGCCGGGGAAGCAGACGGCCACGCCGCAGCCATCGGTGTTGAAGAAGGGCCGGCGGAGTTCGTTGAAGGCGGTGAGTGACGGAAACGCGTCGAAGGCGTCGGGTGGCGACGCGTTTGGGATGCGCGTCTTCGTCCGCAA
>DASVES010000321.1:0-8126 GCA_036380435.1 Pyrinomonadaceae bacterium
GTAAGTGAGGACGCGCGACTCGTCGGAGTTTTTCAGCCACTCGGTCTCGCCCCGGCGCAGGGCCGCGGACGACCTGCGGAGCGCGAGGAACTGTTTATAGAAGCGCGGGAAGGCGGGGCGGCGCTCGGCCGTCTGCCAGAAGATGGGCAGGCGCTCGAAGAGCGCGGGCGCGCCCGACTCGGTCGTGTCGCCGGCCTCCATGCCGTTGTAGAGCATCGGCACGCCGTCGAGCGTGAGCATCAACGCGGAGGCGGCGAGCGCCGCCGGCTCGCCGAAGCGGCCGATGGCTCGGCGCTCGTCGTGGTTGTCTGAGAAGCGCATCCGCAAGGCCCCACGCGGGTACTTGCGCGCGTCCGCCTCCCACGTCGCACGCAGCGCGGAGGCGGGCCGCCGCCCGTGCAGAACATCGTTGAGCGCGCCGTGCATCGGCCACGCGTAATCGAAATCGAAAGCCTTCACCAGCAGCTCCGGCTTGTCCGACTCGGCGAGCATCGCAATATCGGGCTTGATGCTTTCGAGTTCGGCGCGGGCCTGCTCCCAGAAGTCTGTGGGCACCTCGCCCGCCACGTCGCAGCGGAAGCCGTCGAGGTCGAACTCGCGCACCCAGAACTTCAGCATGTCGATCATGTAGCGCCGGAGCGCGGGGTCGTCGTAGTTCAACTCGGCCACGTCCGTCCAGTCGTAAGGCGAGTTGATCTTGCCGGACGCATCGCGCACGTAGTAGCTCGGGTTCTTCATCAGCACGTTGTCCCACGACGTGTGATTGGCGACGATGTCGATGAAGACCTTCATCCCCCGGCGGTGCGCCTCGGCGACTAAACGCTTGAGGTCGTCCTTCGTCCCGTAGTCGGGGTTGACGGCGTAGAAGTCGCGCACGGCGTAGGGGCTGCCGATGCTTCCCTTCTTCTTCTCCTGCCCCATCGGGTGAATCGGCATCAGCCAGAGGATGTTGACGCCGAGTTCGCGCAGGCGGTCGAGCTGGCGCGTGACGCCCTCGAAATTTCCCTCGGCCGAGAAAGAGCGCGGGAAGATTTCGTAGACCACGCCGTCGCGCACCCACGGCCGCACCACGCGCGCCTGCTCCCGCGACACGTCGCGCGGTGGGCGCTCCTGCGCGAACGTCGGCGCGCAGGCGGCGAGGATGACGGCGCAGCAGCAGGCCAGCGCGAGGAGTGGGCGCGGGGGCGCGGCCTCGTCATGTAGGCGCAGTCTCATTTCTGCTCCTTTCGCTTCCTCTGGACGTAGAGGGGCGCGTAGAAGCCGGGGCGCGTGATGACGAGTCTGACCGGCTCGCCTGCCTCCCCGGCCATGACCTCGGCCGGCTCTGAGTGGCGCCCCGTCCACTTGCCCCCCACCTCGGAACGCACCTCGGCTGCGACGAGATACTTGTAGCCCTCTAAGAGTTTCAGACGGAAGCGACCGTGCTCGTCGGCGCGCTCGGTCTCAATCCATTCGCGCTCGGTGAATTCGAGCGTCAGGAGAGCGTGCGGGACGGGCTTGCCGTCCGGCGTCACGACCACGCCCTCGACCGTCCCCGTCGTGAGCGGGGCGGGCAGGCGGAAGTCCTCCGCCTCGTGTTGGCCCCCGTCCGAGACGTTGATGACGGCCGAGCGCGCCGGGTCGAACACGCCGGGCAGGTAGACGCGCCGGTAGGGCGGGTCGGAGCGGCCGGGCTGGCTGTGCGGGTTGACGGCCACGCGGTAACGCCCCGGCGCGACCCACTCGAACAGATAGCGCCCGCCCTCGTCAGTGTAGACTTCGGTCGTTCCTTCGGCCGGACGCACCTCTGCTCCCGACTCGTCGAGCGGGACGAGGTTGACTTTCGTCTTCGTCGGCGCACCAGTGGCGTCCACGACCCGGCCGCTGACTGTCGAAAGTGACGTGACGACGAAGGCCGCGGCGCTGCAACGTCCCTCCAAGACTCGCACCTGCGCCGTCTCGGGGCCGTAGACTTTCAGGTGGCGCAACTCGCGCGGCGTGCGCGCGCGCACGGCGTAAACCCCCGGCGAGAGGCCGAAGACACGGAAGGCGCCCTCGGCATCCGTCCTCGCCCGCGCCGCCGACTTGCCCCCCGACTCGATGGTGATCTCGATGCCGTCGAGCGGGCGCTGCGAGCGGTAGGAGCTTGCCGCCTCGCGCACCTCGCGCGTGACCAGACCGATGAGGGAGGGCGTCGGCTCGCCGCGCACCGCGCCGCGGGCGAAGGCGAGGTCAGCCGTCGCGCGCTCCTGCGTCTTCGTCGCGCTGCAACTGGAGACGTAGATTTTCCCGTCGCGCGCGCTGCGCGAGCCGTAGACGAAGTATTGCTCGCCAGGCTTGAAGTGGTAGTCGCAGCTCGTCCCTTCACTCGACGTTTCGACAACGTCGCCGGCGACGCCGCGAAACGCCTCGTCCACCCGGAAGCGCGTGACCTGTCCAGCCCCCGTGAATACCTTCCCGTCGCTGCCCGGCACGGGCGTTAGCGGCCCCACCTCCGCAACCGTGCCCTTGAACACCACGTCGGCGCTCCAGTAGGCCCCGCAGGGCTGGTACATCCCATAACTCATCACGCACCCGCACGCCCGCGCCTCGGCCGCCAGCCCGAGCCATACGACGCAAGCCGCGGCCGCCAACTTCAGCCCCCTGCTCATAGCACTCTCCTTTCCCGTAGGCGTCGCGGCCCCGGCGCCGCCGGCCGCATGAATCAACGTCACCGCCCGTCGTCGTCCAACAGGCCGGTGCTCGGGACGGGCTGCGCCGTCTGCTGCGTGAGCAGCGGCTCGTGCTCATCGCCGCGGATGACATCTCGCGCCGCCCCTTCGCGCGGCGACGTGTCGCGCACGAGCGCGACGCAGGCGGCGGCGATGAGGAGGAAGAGGCCGCCCGCCATCACGACGAAGAGCGGAGCGCGCGGGTTGTCCGGCCCGAAGACGGCGCGGATGACGGGGCCGAAGGCGAACGACGCGATGATCTCCGGGATGACGATGAAGAAGTTGAAGACGCCCATGTAGACGCCCATGCGCGCGGCTGGCAGCGCCCCCGAGAGTATCGCGTAGGGCATCGAGAGAATCGACGCCCAGGCGATGCCGACGCCGACCATCGACAGCAGCAGGATGTTTTTGTCCTGGATGAAGTAGACCGAGAACAGTCCGGCTGCGCCGCACAAAAGGGCGGCGGCGTGGACTGTCTTGCGGCTCGTGGCCCGCGCCATCGGCGCGAGCAGGAAGGCGACGATGAAGCAGACGATGGAGTAGATCATGAAGGCGATGCCGCCCCACGCCTGCCCGTCCGTAAACAGCGGGTCGCGCTCGCTCCTCGCGCCGAAGACGTGATAGGAGGTCATCAGTCCGAAGAACATCCACATACAGAACAGGCCCAACCACGTAAAGAACTGGACGAAAGCGAGCTGCTTCATCGTCGCGGGCATGTCGCGGATGGCGGAGGCGATTTCCGCAAACAACTCGCGGATGATGGCGGCGATGCGCGCGAAGATGTTCGTGCCGCTGCCACGGTAGGCGCTTCGCCGGCGCTCGAACTCTTCCATGTCTTCGGGCGGGTACTCGCGCGTCGTCACTACCGTCCAGAGAACGCAGACGAGGAAGGCGACGGCGCCGATCTTGAAGGCGTAGTTGACGCTCAGCGGGACGGCGCTCACGGCGGCGTCGGCCGCGCCCGCTGTTCGCTCGTCAACACCGGCGCGACGGAAGAGATAGGGCAGAAGGTTGGCGAGCGTCTGCCCGACGCCGATGAAGAACGACTGCATGACGAAGCCGGCGGTGCGCTGGTCGGTGTTGAGCTTGTCGGCGACGAAGGCGCGGAACGGCTCCATCGAGACGTTGATCGAGGCGTCGAGTATCCAGAGCATCCCGGCGGCCATCCAGAGGGTGGGCGAGTCGGGCATGAAGAAGAGGGCGACGCTGGCGAGGATGGCCCCGACGAGGAAGTAGGGACGGCGTCGCCCCAGACGGTTCCACGTCCGGTCGCTCATCGAGCCGATGATGGGCTGGACGAGCAGGCCCGTGACGGGGCCGGCGAGCCACAGTATCGGCACCTCCTCGGGTTTCGCGCCGAGGTACGTGTAGATGCCGCTCATGTTGGCGAGCTGCAACCCCCAGCCGAACTGGATGCCCATAAACCCGAAGCTCATGTTCCAGATTTGCCAGAAGCTCAGGCGCGGTTTCTCTCGCATGGACTCTCCTCTCAGTCAGAGAAGGAGTCGGAATTCAGGAGTCAGGAGCCAGAAGAAAAAGTGACGGCCGCCCTCTTCATTCTGACTCCTGACTCCTGAATTCTGACTCCCTGCATTTCATCTCGCATAGATGTTGATGTCTTCAAGCACGACGTGGCGGTCGAGCGCGAGCGCGTAAAGAAGCGTGCGCGCCATGTTGGAGACGTGGACGAAGCCGGGGCGCGGCGAGGCGTTGGCGTCGGTGGTTTCCACGTCCACGAGACCGGGGCAGAAGTTGAAGACGCGGACGTTGGCTCCCCGTTTGCGGACGTGGTCGCGCAGAGACTCGGCGTAGCCGAGGAGCGCCCACTTCGAGGCGCAGTAGGAGGGCACGTCGGCGTAGCCGTGCTTGCCGGCCTGCGAGGAGACGTTGACCACGTCGCCGAAGTCTTCGGCGATCATCCGCGGCAGCGCCGCGCGCACGAGCCACATCGCGCCCTTCACGTTCGTCTCCAAAACCGTGTCCCAACCGCCGCCGGAAATCTCCTCGACCGACTCGGGGACGGCCAGCCCCGAGTTGTTAATGAGCACGTCCACCGCCCCGAAGCGACCGTGCGCGAAATCGATGAGCGCCTCGCACTCGCCACGCTCGCGCACGTCGAAGACGTAGGGAAAGACCAGCTCGGCTCCACACGCGCGGTTGATCTCGGTCGCCGCATGCTCCAACACCTCCCGCCGCCGCGAGGCGACGATGACGCGCGCCCCGGCCCCGGCCAGCGCCTCACTAAACGCGCGCCCGATCCCCGTGCCGCCGCCCGTGACGACGGCCACCTGCTCCGACAAAGGCTTGTTCCTGAGCGCCACGTTCCCCCCTCGCACGCGTGCTACTGCACGGCCCCCTGCGCGTCGATGACGACCGCCGAGCGGGCGGGCAGCGTGAGCTGTATCCGTCCGCCGGCGGGACGGAAGTGTTCCTGAACGACCCCGAGCCAGTCCCTCAGTTTGACGCCATCGGGTAGACCGAGCGAACTCGCGTCGATGTCGAGGGAGGCCGGCTTGGTGTCGTTGTTGAAGGCGATGATGACCGGCGAGTAGCCGTCGAGCGTGCGCGCGAAGACGGTCTGTTGCTCCTCGTCGTAGAGGTGCAGCAGCGCGCCGCGTCGGAGTTGCGGGAGTTGGGCGCGCAGGCGGGCCAGAGTCTTAAGGTGGTTGAAGACTTCGTTCTCGGTGGCGGTGCGTCCCTGTTTCGTGAAAGCGTTGCGGGCGTCCGAGGGGAAGCCGCCGGGGAAGTCGCGGCGGTTGTCGGGGTCGCCGCCGCCGGGCATGGCGAGTTCGTCGCCATAGTAGAGGAGCGGTGTGCCGCGCGTCGTCATCACGAAAGTTTGCGCGAGCTTGAGTCCTTCGGTGGTCGCGCCCTTTTCGTTCATGAAGCGCGGCATGTCGTGGACGCCGATGAAGGGGACGAGGACGCGCGGGTTCGGGTAGAGGTGGTCGTGCGCGAGCACCTGCGCGAGCTTGCGAACGGAGTCGCCTTTGGCGAAGGCGTCGCGGATGGCGTAGTGGAGCGCGAAGTCGTAGAGGGTGTCGATGCCGGGGTCGATGCCGTCCCGGCCCGTGCGGCCGCGCTGGAAGTAGGCGAGCAGCGCCGGGTCGCCGTCAAACAACTCGCCGAGGACGTTGACGTTTGGATATTCACGTTTGATGGCGGCCGACCAGTCGCGCCAGAAGTGTCGGGGGACGTGTGGGAGCGTGTCCATGCGGATGGCGTCGAAGCCGACCTGACCGAGCCACCAGAGCGTGTTCTGGATGAGATAGCGGCGCACTTCTTCGTCGTCCTGATTGAAGTCGGGGAGGATGTCGATGAACCAACCCTGTAGGTTGCGCCGGCGCGTGGCCTCGGTGGCGTAGGGGTCCATCGTCGTCCACTTCTGCCAGTTGTTCGAGAGATGCTTCTCCTCGGTGCCGTAGAACCAAGAGGGCGTCGGGCGCTCCTTCGCCCAGGGGTGATAGGGGCTGGTGTGGTTGGCGATCTGATCCTGAATGACCTTGATGCCGGCGGCGTGGGCGCGCTCGACCAGCTCGCGCAGCTTCGACATCGTGCCGTAGTGTTCCTCGACGCCGTACATGTCGATGGCGCCGTAGCCGTGGTAGGCGGTCGTCGGCCGCTTCGGGCCGCCCTCGACTTCCGGGTACGTCTCGCGCTCGTCGAGCCGGTCGGTGTTGTCGTAGACGGGATTGATCCACAGGGCGGTGACGCCGAGTTCCTTGAGATAAGGCAGGCGGTCGATGATGCCCTGAAAGTCGCCGCCGTGGTAGTAGCGCCCCTTCGAGCGGTCGTAGAGGCCGGGCGACTTGGCGGGGTTGTTGTTCGACGGGTCGCCGTCCGCGAAGCGGTCGGGCATGATGAAGTAGATCACGTCGTCCGTCGTGAAGCCCTGATAGCGACCTGTGCGCGGGAGCGGCGCGCTCAGTTCAAACGGCACGTCAACCGCGCCGCCCGCGTTGCGGAAGCGGAGGCTACGGCGGCCGGGCTTTGCATCCGATTCGATGAACACGTCAACGAACATGTACGTCCCGCGCTCGTTGACTCTCAGAAGCCCCGTCCTCATCCCTCCCCCGGCGATGGCTTCGAGACGCATGCCGTCGAGGTTGCGCCCGCGCACGAGCAGGCGCACCGGGTTGATTGAATGATTCGCCCACCAAGACGGCGGCTCGACCTTCTCGACCAACGGCGCGCTCTGTGCGACACACACACCGGCAAACACGACGACCGATAGCACGATGAGTACCGTTCTGCTGAATGACGCCTTTAAATTATCCATGATTTTCCGTCTGACTGATTAGCCGCGGGTCACGCGCCGGACTGCTTTTCTCTCATCACTCATCACTCATCACTCATCACTTCCTATTCATCCCCACGTCTGTTTCGCCTCGTAGCTCTCGGCCGTGTGCTCGGGCCGGTCGGTGAGGACGGGGTGGCGGCCGTAGAGTTCGGAGAGACGACGTAAGCGCGTCGCGAGGTCGGCGCTCAGGTCGGCGGCGCGGTAGCGCCAGGCCCAGTTGCCGGACATCGTGGCGGGCGTGTTCATACGCGCTTCCGACCCGAGGCCGAGCAAGTCCTGCAAGGGAACGAGCGCCGTGTCGCCGGCCGAGGCGAAGACGGCGCGGATGAAGTCCCAGTTGATCTCCGTGCCATCCGATTCAAGGTAGTCGAGACAGTAGCGTCGCTCGCGCTCGATCTGCGCGGCGCTGCGCACGGAGGCGCCGAGCGTGGGGTCGCTGCGGAACCAGCCGACGGCCGTGTCGTTGTCGTGTGTGCCGGTGTAGACGACCGTGTTGCGGACGTAGTTGTGCGGCAAGTCCTTGTTCGTCGTGTCGGAGCTGAAGCCGAACTGGAAGATACGCATGCCGGGAAAGTCGAACTCGTCGCGCAGCTCGATCACGTCCGGGGTGATGAAGCCGAGGTCTTCGGCGATGATGGGGAGCGTGCCCAGCTCGTGCTTGATGGCGTGGAAGAGTTCGCGGCCCGGCGCGTAGACCCAGCGGCCGCGCTCGGCCGTCTGGTCGCCGCCGGGTATCTCCCAGTAGGCGGCAAACCCCCGGAAGTGATCGACGCGGATGATGTCCACAAGCGAGAGCATCCCGCGCACGCGCTCGACCCACCACGCGAAGCCGTCTTCGACCATCCGGCCCCAGTCGTAGATGGGATTGCCCCAGAGCTGCCCCGTCCGGCTGAAGTAGTCGGGCGGGACGCCGGCGATAACACGGGGCCGTCCCGCGCTGTCCAACTTGAAGAGGTGGGGCTTGGCCCACACGTCGGCCGAGTCGTGCGCGACGAAGATGGGAATGTCGCCGATGATTCGCACGCCGTGCTCCCGACAATAGGCGCGCAGGCGCGTCCACTGGCGGAAGAAGAGGAACTGTTTGAACTTGACCTCATCGATCTCTTCGGCGAGACGCGCGCGCGCCGACGCGAGCG
>DASVES010000322.1:0-19458 GCA_036380435.1 Pyrinomonadaceae bacterium
CCCCTACGTGATCGGCATCGCGATGTGGTCACACTGCTTCGAATGCACCGACGCGACAGGAACCTGGAAGTCGCATCCGAGCGGCTTCCGGGGCATGACCCACTACCTCGCCAACCTCATCACCAACAAGCGCATCGCCTATCCGTAGAGGGCTGAACGGCGCCTCGCTCGCATGCGCAGGCACGGGGCTGGCAAACATTTTAATTTACCGCGCAATGCTCCGCTTGGGGACATGGCTAAAAAACGCCGTGCCCCTCAAGCCGAGCATTGCGCGCTTCCGCCGCCCGACATCTCAAGTCCCTTTCACAACAGACCTCGCTCCTTCACACGCACGTAGGTTTCGAGCAGCATCGGCGTCAGCGCCGCCGTCGTCACATCGAGGGCGAGGCCGCCGCGCGACTCGACGAGGCGCAGGGCGGCCTCGCGCTGGCGGATGATCTCCTCAGCGACCGACTGCGTGAAGAGGCCGCGCACGTCGGCCGGCGCTTCCGAGACGACCGAGCGCAGGTCGCGGTCGGCGATGGTGACGACGAGCGGCAGGTGGCGCGGGCGCAGGATGGAGAGCGACTTGAGCAGGTCGCGCGAGCCTTCCTCGTCCACAAGGTCTGTGAGCACGACGACGAGAGCGCGCCGCCGGCAGTGGGCGGCGATGTACTCGAAGGCGCGGGTGTAAGACGGCTCGATCATCTGCGGCTCGATAGGGTGGAGGGCTTCGAGCACCGCATCCGCCTGCTCGCGCCCCTTGCCGGGCGGGACGTAGGTGATGACGCGGCGGCCGAAGACGGCGAGGCCCGCCTGATCGCCGCCGCGCTCGGCCGCGCTCATCAGGGCGAGCGCGGCGTGGATCGCGGAGTCGAACTTCGTCTCGCCCTCGACGCGGCCTGTCATCAGACGCCCCGAGTCTAAGGCGATGAGGATGGTCTGGTCGCGCTCGATCTGGTACTGCCGTGTGGTGAGACGGCCGCGCCGGGCCGTGGCCGTCCAGGAGACGTGGCGCAGCTCGTCGCCGGGCACGTAGTCGCGCAGAGACTCGAAGTCGCGCCCTTCGCCGCGCCACGCGGCGCGCCGGTGCGCCGCGACGAGCGAGCGGGCGCCGAGCGCGGCCAGCTCCGCCTCCCGCGCGCGCCGGATGTTCGGGTAGACCTTGACCGTCTCGGCCCGGCCGGCGCGCGTCTCGCGCCACACCAGACCGAGGCGCGAGACGTAGCGCACAGCCACCTGTCCGAACTCGAACCGGCCCCGGCGCGGCGGCGTCAGGCCATAGACGAGCGTCAACACCTCGCGCGGCAGAATCCTCATGTGCGCCTCGCGTGCGCCCCTCAAAATCAACTCCGGCGGATACTCATCCTTGACCCGCAGGCTCACGGCCGCGCCCGTCTGATTCGTGACGCGCACGCGCACCTCCGTCTCCGCGCCGATGTGGAAGCGCCCGCCCGTTTCGCGCTCTACGCGGACGCCCTCGGCGAGACGGCTCGTGCGGGCGTCGATGAAGGCCGCGACGAGGAGGGCCGCGTCGAACACTACCGTCAGCCAGCGCAGCGCGGGACGGCTCCACGAGAGCGAGAGCGGCACGAAGCCGAGCGTCAGGAGCGCGTAGAAGAGTTTGGTGAAAGTGAATCGCATGTGTCAGACAGCTATTAGCTGTTAGCTTTCAGCTTAAAGAGAGCGAACGAGAATCGTGTTTCCGTGGCACCGCGCCTCACGATGTCTGCCGTGAGCTAAGAGCTAATCGCTAATCGCCGTGTTAAGCCGGTCGCAGTCCCACGTCTCGATGGTGCGGCGCCCGTCGAGCGGGTTGGGGCGGCCGTGAATTTCGAGCACCGCGTCCGTGGGTGTTTCGGCCAGACGGCAGACCGTGCGCCCCGCCTCGCGGTAGACCCTCGGCTCCGGGTACGGCGGGACGTTCAGCTCCGCGTAAGACCAGTTGCCGATGTTCAGCATGTTTCGGCCCCTCGCCAGACGCACTACGCCGCGGGCCTTCGGCGGCAGGCGCTCCCTGAGCGAGTCGCTCACGTAGATGGCCGCGTAGTGTGTGTTCCCGGAGTAGAGCGCCGCCGAGAGGTATGAGTCCCAGAGGCCGAAGAGGCCGAGGAGCGGCATCACGCCGAAGAGCGCCAGCGCCAGCTTGTGCGCGAACAGACGGCCGCCCGAGAGGACTTCCCGCAGCGAGAAACTGCGGTCGCGCCAGAAGAGCCAGACCACCACGGCCGCCATCGCCACGTTCCACGGCCAGATGACGACGTTGTTGCGCACCGGCACGAAGAGCATCAGGACGAAGGCGTGCATGAGGCACGCGCAGACGACGGCCGCGTCTCTGAACCTGCGCGTCAGCAGCCCCGCGCCGACGCAGATTTCGGCCAGCGGGATGACGACGGCTAACACGTGCGTGAGGGGACGCAGCTCTTCGGGCAGGTGACGCAGGTACGGATTGAGGAGCGAGCGGACGGTTAGCGTGGCGAATTCGTAGTTGACCTTCTGGAGCCCTCCCCAGAAGTAAGTCGCGGCGACGATCAGGCGGCACGTGTTCAGGGCGGCGGCTCCGTCCTCCGGCTCGCGGCCCTCGCGCAAGCCGATGCACAGGGCCAGAAGCATGAAGTAGTACATGTAGAACCATGGCTGCCAGCGCGACTGATCCCAGAGGCACAACAAGCCAGCGAGGACGAGAAAGGCGACGACGAACTTTCGGGACTCGCGGGCGAGGGCGACCGCCGCGAGCAGTGCGAGGAGCGCGGCGAGCCAGACGAAGTCGAGCGGGTAGGGGACGGGCGGCAGCAGCCGGCTCACCGGGACGGTCGGGTACTGGCGCGGCGAAGAGACCCAGAGCCTCCACGAAAGCAGCAGTCCGCAGGCGGCGGCCGCCGCGAGCGTAATCTTCAGCCGGCGCTGAAGACGCGCCTCGCCTCCCCCGGCGTTCGTGGCGCTCACGGCTGGCATGTTCGGGGTAGTCACCGGGGCGTTCAAGGATTTGTCAGACAATTAAATTCAGGTCGCCGAACTCGTGCCAGAGGTATTTCAACTCGACGGCCCCCTGATAGGCGGCGCGGATTTCTTCAGCGGGCAGGAAGGCCGTCAGCAAGTCGAGGTGGCTCGCCTCCGGCTCGTGCAGACCCGTGAGCAGCCCCGTGACGACCGTCAGGACGTGGCCTGCCGTCACATGCAGACGCGTGTAGCCGTGGCCGGGGCGAATAACGCCGTCTTCGTCCGCGACGGATTCGAGAGCGCGCACGACCGTCGTCCCGACGGCGACGACGCGCGCTCCCCGCGCGCGCGTCTCGTTGATCTCGCGCGCCGCCGCGTCCGTGATGAAATATTCTTCCTCGGAGGCCGGGTGCTGCGCGTCCAGCTCGTCGTCCATGTAAGACGACAGCCCCGTGTGGAGCACGACGTAGGCGACGCGCACCCCGCGCCGCTTGAGATCGAAGAGCAGCCGCCACGTGAAGGCGCGGCCCGCCGAGGGCATCTCGGCCGAGCCGGGTTCGCGCGCGTAGACGGTCTGGTAGTAGTCCAAATCCCACGGCGCCGAGACGTACTCGTAACGGATGGGACGGCCCACGCGATAGAACGTGTCGATCAGCTCCGCCCCCGTGCGCGAGAAGCGCACGCGCCACAGACGAGGGATGCGCCGGTCGCGCTCCAGAACCTTCCCCCGCAGCCCTTCGCCGAAGACGATCTCCAGCCCCTCGCGCAGCCCGCACGCGAACGGGTCGCCCTGCTGACACATCAACAGCGCCATCCACGTGTCGTCCGGCAGACGCTCGGCCAGACGCATCTCGATGCACGGCCCCGCTGGGGCCGCGCACCCTTCGAGCGCGGCCGGCAGCGTCCGCGAAGAGTTGAAGACGAGCAGGTCGCCCTCGCGCAGGTACTCACCCAGATGGTCGAAGCGCGTGTGCTCAACGGCGTGCGTCCCACGGTCAATGACCATCAGACGCACGCGGTCGCGCCCCTCGCCGCGCCGCTCGGGCGGCTCCTTCGCCGAAAGCTCTTCGGGCAGCGTAAATGTGAAGGGTGCAGTCATGAATCCAGTCACACCCGCTTCATCGATTATCGGAGGTGGTTGGATGTACTACTTAATGCGGGGTAGAAGTCGGTGCCTGGGCAACCTTAATCAGTAGGCGTAAAGCTTCGTTCACCGCTTTAGCATCCGGGAATGCAGCCGCCACATCCGGGTCAAGCAACACCAGATTTGTCCCCTCCCGGTAACGCTCAACATATTTTCCGCGCACTCGTCCCTTCAATTGCGAAAGGTCATACTCCGGGCGCATCTCGTCTTCCTGTATCTCAGTTTCGTCCTTTTTCATAAACCTCTCTTTCTCGGCGAGTGAGTTCTCGCGCGCTAATGATCCGGACGACCTCGTCTTCATCCGTGTGCACGACGGCTAACAGTCTACCTCTTTCAGACATGCCAATGATAATGAAGCGTTGTTCTTCTGCGGAGTGGTCCGGGTCATTGAAAGTGTCGGACAGCGAATCACCGAAAATAGTAGCAGCTTCTTCAAATGAGACTCCGTGCTTGGCGAGGTTGCCCGTGGCTTTATTTTCGTCCCATTGAAACAACATGACTCGCGCTCCTCATAATCGACGCGCCGCGAGGCGAATTCTATAACGCGCGTTCCATCACCACGTCGGTCTGCGTGTCGGAGCCGAGTTGAAAGATTTGCGTTCCCGTGTCGCGGAAGTCCCACTTGCGATAGAAGGCGCGGGCGCGCTCGTTGCGCTCCCAGACGCCGAGCCAGATGGTGCGGTGTCCGCCGCGCCGCGCCTCTTCAAGACACGCGCGCAGGAGCGACGCGCCCACCCCGCGCCCCAGCCAGTCGCGCGCCGCGTAGATTCGCGCCAGCTCAACGGGGTCGGAGCCGCGAACACATTCGGGCGCCTGTCCCGCGCGGAGTTTGGCGTAGCCGGCTGCGTCGCCGTCGATTTCGGCGACGAGCCAGATTGAGTGGGGGTCGGACAGCTCGCGCTCAGTCTGCTCGACGCTGAAGGCGGAGGCGAGGTAGGCGGCCATGTCTTCGGGCCGGTTGTCGGCGGCAAAGGTTTCGTTGAAGGTGCGCGCGCCCAGCTCCGCGAGCAGCGCGGCGTCAGCGGGCGTGGCGCGGCGAATGGTGACGGCGGATTGTTCGGTCGTGCTCATCGAAATTCTTGATGCACAGTGCTTCGTCAGTCCGACTGCTCCTCGCTCGGGGCTTCGGACTGTCCCCAGTTTTCCTCCTGCGCCTGAAAGCGTCGGCCGTTGACGTGCTTCGACTCGTCGGAGGCGAGGTAGATGAAGACTTCGGTGACTTCCTCGGGTTCGGCCCACTGCGCGGGGTCTTCTTCGGGCGTGGCCTGCCGGTGCATCTCTGTGTTCATGTCGCCGGGGTCTACCCAGTTGACGCGCACGCCGCTGCCCTCGAGTTCGGCCGCCCACGTCTGCGACAGTCCTTCGAGTCCGAACTTGGAGATGCCGTAAGCGCCCCACGTCGGGTAGCCGACCACTCCGGCGTCGCTCGTCACGTTGATGATCGAGCCGCCCCGTTCGACCATCGCCGGCAGCGTCTTCTTGATGAGGATGAAGGGCGCGACGAGGTTCGTGTCGAGGACGCTGCGGAAGTCTTCGAGCGGGTAGTCGAGCAGGAAGGGCAAGGGCACGGGGCCGATGCTCGAAGCGTTGTTGACGAGCACGTCGAGGCGTCCGCCGAACTCACTGAGCGTGGTGGCGACCGTGCGTTCCACGTCCTCATGCCGGCGCAGGTCGGCGACGATGTTGAGCACGCGCGCCTCGGGCGCGGCCTCGCGCACCGCCTCACGCACCTCTTCCAACGCCTCGCCCCTCCGCGCCGCCAGCGCCAGCCGGGCCGCGCCCTCGCGCGCGTACTCAATCGCCAACTGTCGCCCCAGCCCCTGCGACGCGCCCGTGATTAAAACGTGCTTGCCTTGCAGCCTGTTCACGTCGAGTATCCTCCGGCATGAAAGTCTCGGATGATTATAGACCTCTCAACGCGGCACTTCGACCGTGTTGAGAATGTCTTCGACGACGCCGTCGGGCGTGGCGCCTTCAAGCTCGGCCTCGGCGCGCAGCAGAAGACGATGGCGCATGACGGGACGGGCCACGTCGCGCACGTCGTCGGGGGTGGCGAAGGGGCGGTCGCGCATGGCGGCAAGGGCCTTCGCGCACAAAAGCATCGCGACCGAGGCGCGGGGGCTGGCGCCGTAGGCGACGCTGGGGTGCTCGCGCGTGCGGCGGACGATCTCGACGAGGTAGGCGCGCACGCCCGGCTCGACGCGCGAGGCGCGCACCTCGTCGCGGCAATGCAGGACGGCCGCCGCATCGGGGAGCGGGCGGATGTCTACGGCGTCGAGGCGGCGCGCGTTGAAGCCTTCGTCCCAGTTGGCGACGACCCGGCGCTCCTCTTCGGCCGCGGGGTAGCCCATGATGATCTTGAGCAGGAAGCGGTCGAGCTGCGCCTCGGGGAGCGGGTACGTGCCCTCATACTCGATGGGGTTCTCGGTGGCGAGAACGGTGAAGACGGGCGAGAGGTGGTGCAACTCGCCGTCGATGGTCACCTGCCGCTCCTCCATCGCTTCGAGCAGGGCGGCCTGCGTCTTGGGCGGCGTGCGGTTGATCTCGTCGGCGAGCAGGATGTCGGTAAAGACGGGGCCGCGCCGCAGCGTGAAGTTCGAGGTGGCGACGTTGAAGACGTTCGTGCCCGTGATGTCAGAAGGCATCAGGTCGGGCGTGAACTGGATGCGGCTGAAGTCGGCCCCGATGATGCGGGCGAGGGTCTTGACGAGGAGCGTCTTGGCCGTGCCGGGCACGCCCTCGACGAGCGCGTGGCCCTCGGCGAGCAGCGCCACCAACACCTGCTCGACGACCGCCTCCTGCCCGACGATGACCTTCGCCAACTCCCCGCGCACGTGCTCGACGAATGAGGGAACGCTTTGCATCGCTTGAGGAGTGATAAGTGATGAGTGATAAGTGATAAGAAAGAACAGACGGGCTTTGTCTTTCTTATCACTTATCACTCATCACTTATCACCGTTGAATCCCTTTCCAGAGAAAATCGTAGAGCAAGATTTTGAGCGCGAGGACGACGACGGTGGCGAGGAAGACGGCGCGCAGGTGTCGCTCGCTCACGCGGAGCGCGAGGCGCGCGCCGACGAACGCGCCGGCGAACATGACGACGGCGAGGAGCGCGCCGAGCCGGTAATCGACCAGCCCCGCCCACATGAAAATAAGTGTGGCGACGAGCGACGAGAAGACGTTGACGACCTTCGTCGTCGCCACGGCCTCGACGAAGCGCACGCGGAAGAGCGCGACGTAGGCGGCCGTCAGCAGTGTAACGTACCCGCCGCTGAAAAACCCGCCATAGACGCCGAGCGCGAACGTCGCCGCGTAGCCCGCCCACTCGGCGCGGCGGGAGACGCCCTCGCCCGCCGAATGTCCGGCGCGCTCGCCCCTCTCACCTGCCCCGGCGAACCCGGCGTCGCGCCCGACCTGCCGCTTGCGCGTGGCGACGGAGAAGACGGCCACGGCGAGCATCGAGACGGAGATGAAGAGCGGCATCGCGCGCGAGGAGACGGCGAGCACGAGGAGCGCGCCGAGGGCTGAGCCGGCGAGCGTGAGCGCGATGAGCAGCGGCAGGCGGCGGCGGTCGAACGTCCCCTTGCCGACGAAGGGCAGCGCGCCGCCCGCGCTCATGAAGGTGAGGCCGAACATGTTTGTCGCCACCGCCACACGCGCGTCGATGCCGAACTGGTACATGGCCGGCACGGTGATGAGTGAGTTGCTGCCCGTCACCACGCCGACCACGCTCGTTGCGAAGAAGAGAGCGAGGAGTAAGAAGAGGGGAAGCGGGGAATCAAAAAAGAGAAAGGCGAAGGGGATGATACTGCGCGCCCGTGCTGACTCGGGTTTCTTCACCTTTGCTCCTGTCCGATGTGTGATGGAAGGCGACTCACCGCGGAGGCGCAAAGGGCGCGGAGTTCACGCCGCAGGCTTGCTGTTTCTTCTCCGCGCCCCCTCTGCGTTCTCTGCGGTGAGTCCAACATTCGACATACTCAACTTACAAACGTCGGACGCCCGCTCTTCGTCTAACCATCACCTTTTGACCTTCTCCCTCTGCCTGATCTCGCGCGCGCGCATGCGTATGCCGAGGTCGCGCTCTAAATCTCGCAAGTGCCGCACGAGCGCGAGCGACTTGCGCGCCGGGGTCTGCCCACTGCCCGCAGCCGCCGCCTCACACTCGGCGAGGAGCGCCTCCAACTGCGCCGCGTCTTTGCCGGAGCGCGCGGCGACTCGCGCGGCGATCTCTTCGTGCGGAGCGTCGGGCGCAAGTCCCGCGTAGCGCGCCAGCGCCCGGCGCGTGCGCGCGTAGACGTTCTCGACGGCGAGGCCATGCGCGCGCGCCCGCTGCTGGAGTTCGGCCATCGAGGCGACGAACTCCAGCTTCGAGCGGCGGTCAACGTGCGGCGCGGGGAGAGCGCGCGCGAACCTGCGCCCACGCGACCACAGCAGCGCCAGCGCGACGGCCCCCGCCTGCGCGAACATCCAGAGCACGGGCGTCCCCGCGAAGAAGGCGAAAGCGCCGCGCCCGCGCCCCCCGCCCGCGCCCTGATGGAACTCGTCGAACGCAATGAGGCCGTCGCGGCTCCCGGCGACGACGTTGACGGCGAGCTGCAAGTTGTCCGCGCGACTGATGCCGCCATTGGAGACGACGTAGGGGTCGCCGAGAACGACGACGCGCCCGCGCCCGTAAGTGTAATCGACGAGCAGCGCGCCCTCGCCGGGGCGTGCGTCGGGGAAGTGTCGGACGGGCGCGCGCGCCGTGGCTGCTTCCGGCGGCGCGTCCGTCGTCTCCACTCCCGCGACCGGCCCCACCGAAGGCGGCGGCAGAACCGGCGGGGGAGCCGACAAGGTCGCATCTTCTTCGTCGTCTTCGACCCGCGCCGCATCGCTTTCATCAGCGCCGTCTTTAACGTCGCCCGTGCGGCGTGGCGAGGCGGCGGGGACGGCGGGGCCGAAGCCGCTGTTCGCGGTCGTACTGATGTGGAGGCGCGAGGCGAAGCGTGAGGGCATGACCTGATCCACGTCGCGCGTGAGCAGCGTGGGCTGCGTCGGGCCGACGGGGCGCACTCCGGCCGTCATCGCCTCCGGCTCGTCGGGCCGCGTGTACATATCTGGAAAGTCGAAGGTCTCGGCGGAGACGCGCCAGCCGCCGGAAGCGGGCAGCAGCGCCTCGTCAGGCGCGCGGTCGATGACGACGAGGCGGCCCCCCTCCCAGACCCAGCGCGCGAGCGAGCGCGCCTCATCGCCCTCGAAGGGCCGGCGCAACTGCCCGACGACGACGAACGTCTCGGGCCGCTCCGAGACGTTACCGCCCCGGAGGGCCGACGGGGCTTGCGCCCAGCGCGTCACGCGGAAGCCCGACTGTCGGAGGAAATCATGGAGGGCGCGCGTCCCCGTCGCCCCGGCGTTATGCGTCGAGCGGTCGGGCCGAAACTCCAGCTCGGCCTCGGTCTCGACGCGCACGTAGGAAGCCGCGTTGAGCGCCACGAGGAGCACCAGTACGACCGCCACGGTCAGGAAGATTGCGAGACGCCCTTGCACAGATATAGTTCAAAGTTCAAAGTTCAAAGTTCAAAGTCAGGAGAGCGGATGCTCCTGACTTCTTGCTTCAATCTTCAAACTCTTCTGCTTTGTATTTAGACCCACGCATTTCAGACTGCTTCAGGTACTTCATCAGGCCGGAGATGATGCGGCTTACTTCAAGGGCGCGGCCTGAGATGTCGTTAAATTGCTGATCGCTCACGTAATGTTGATCCAAAGCGACATAAAGCTGTGCCCTGACTTCCCCGCATGATCCCTTGGCCAACGCTAAGAACTGATAGAACTCTTTATTTCCGCCGCGCTCGAATCCTTCAGCAATGTTCGACAGAATTGACACTGAAGCGCGGCGCAGTTGATCCCGTAAACCGTAGTCGCGCCCCATCTCTCCACTGGACGTAATTCGGTAAATATCACTCGCCAGCACGCGCGCCTTCTTCCAAGCCTCAATATCCTCGAACCTATCAAACTTCAATTTACTTCTCCTAAACCGAAGTCTCTAAATCTCCCCTTTGAACTTTGAACTTTGAACTTTGAACTCATCTTGCTTCGATGGCGCGGCGACACTCCGTGCGGAAGTTCTGCCAGTCCGTTTCGGTCGCGTCCTCGACGCCGTACCAGTGGCGCTCGAATGACAGAGTGAGCGGATGGAAGAGGCCGTAGAGGTGTGCGGCGTGCTCGCGCACGGCGTGAAGATAGTCGCGGTTGGTCTTGTTCTGCGCGAGGCGAACGACGCGGCGCTCGCCCAGCTCGCAGAGCAGCGCGACGTAAGCCTTGCGGATGGCCCCGCGCGTGTCGCCGGCTCGGGCGAGACGCTCGGCCTCGGCGAGAAGGTCGGTCGTCGTCTCGTCGGGCGCGAGGCGCTCGCCTAAAACGACACGCGGCTCACGCCGGCGCGCGCGCGCGGGCATGCCCCCGCGTTGCCGACGCCAGAATCTCCACGCGACGTAACCGAGAAGGCCGGCCGACAGCGCGTAGATGACTATCTGCGCGACCAACGAGGCGCCCTCGCTCACACCGGGCCGGAGCGGCTGCCAGTCGGGGAGCAGGTCGCGTAGCCACTTCACGACGCTTTCAAAGATGCGCGCGAGTGCGCCCCCGCGCGCGCCGCGCTCGGCGAAGTCGCGGCCGCGCAGGATTTCCGCCAGCCGCCCCTTCTCCGCCTCCTTGTCGCGGCGCGCGCCCGCCGCCGCCGCCCCCTCCTCAAACTCCTTCAGGCGCTCGCCCAGCGCGCGCAGGCGCTCGGCCGCCAGCTCCACAACCTCCTCGCCAGCCTCGCCCCGCAAGTCGTCGGCCGGCAGACGCTCGTAGCGCGTAAGCTCTGTGTGGAGCCAGCGGTTGTCCACTTCGAGCGTGCCGCCGTCGCCGCGCTCCACACGCTCCGATGGGGGCACGCGCGCGCGCGTCTCGCGCAACGTCCGCTCCCGCAGACCCGGCAGAATGTCACTCACCTCTTCGCGCGCCCACTCCTCGCCGCCCGCGGCGCTGCGCGCCTCCTCCGACAACACGGCGAGCGCGTCGAGCGACGAAGCCGCCTGCTCGACGCGCTCGCGGTAATCGGCGACCGCAGTCGTCGTCCTCTTCGCCTGCGCGTTCGCCTGCGCGCGCGCGGCCGGGGCGACGATGACGCCGAGCCACGCCGCTACGGCGAGCGTCGCGGCGAAGGCAACGGCGACACGCGGCCTTGAAGGATTTTGCTCGCGCGCGACTTTCATCGTCTGTCCGTCAGACCGAGCACGGAGCCTCGGAAACGCTCCTCGACGAAAGGGTTCTCCACCTTCGCACTCGTCTCGTGAGCCGAGGCGGCAGCGGCGACGGCCGGCGAGAGCGGCGTGTGCGTGGTGGCCGGCACGTCGGGCATCTGCCCGAAGACGCGCGCGGCGAGGAGTTCCACGTCGTAGCCCTCGTGGCGCACGCGCTCGTCCACGTAGAGCAGCGAGAGGCCGAGCGTCCAGACCGGCATCAGAAGGATCGTGCCCACCTCCCAGACGACCTGATAGCCGACGGCGTACCACGCCGGCCACTCGCTCTGGTCGAGCGTGAAGAGTTCCACCCCGCTCACGTAGCCGACCCACCCGAGCGGGATGAGCAAAAGCATCGACGCCGAGTAGGCGGCGAAGGTCGTGAAGAGGAACATCGCCATCAGACGCCGGGCGTTCTGGCGCGCGAGTGAGACGCTGCGGGCGATGGCGTCGAAGACGCCGCGTCCCTCGACGAGCATCGCCTGCGGCACGTAGGCCGCGCGCCCGAACAGCCAGAAGAAGACGAAGAGCGCCGCGAACGTCCCCGCCACGAAGAGCGCGAGTCCGACCGCCGCGCCTATCCAGACCGGCACCCCGCCGAGACTCGCGAACATCGCCAGCAGCGCGGCGACCGCAAGGGTCACGTACCAGATGAAGAAGGCCAGCCCCGCACAGAACAGCACCCAGCCGCCGACCAGCACGGAAGCCATGAGCAGGCCGAAGAAGCGCGCGCGCACGTGGCGATAGATGGTACGCGCCGAGACCGGCTCGCCCCACAGCAGGTGCATGATGAGGTTGCGCGACGCGCCGCCCATCACCACCCAGTGCATCAGTAGCCCCACGGCCCACAGCACGACGCCCAGCGACGCCAGCACGAAATAGATGGCGACCCGGCCGCCGCTCTCGGTCGCCCCGAGGGCGCGACCCGCCACGGTCAAAAGCACCCCGCCGACGGCCGTCACCAAAACGGGTGGGGCCGAGGCGCGAACGAGTGGCGTGAAGTTGCTTCGGTAGAGTCGGATGGTGCGGTCGATGAGGTCGCCCGCGCTGAGCGGCGCCAGTTGCGATTCGTTGACTGCGAGCGTCGCCATCAGGTGCGGCTTTCAGAGATAACGTGGGAGGTGGCCCGAGCACGTCCGAACGTCGGGCGGGGCCGAAGTGTAGCACACGCCCCGCGGGCCGACTCGCGCCGACCGCGCGCGCCGAAAGCGGAAGGGCGACTCAACTAAAGTTTGAAGCGCCCTTTCAACTCCACGCCGGCAAGGCAAAGGTCATTCGGTTCAGGGGCGTTGCCAGATGGTGCCGTCCGAATATTCGACGCGCATCAGGATCACCTGCTCGACGAAGGGAGATTCGCCCGTCCGCGGCGCTCCCGCGTTGACGGTCAGGAAGGGCGGCGAAAGGATGAACACTTCCAGCTCTTTACCTTTGCCGGGCCGCACCTTTTCCTCGCTGGTGAACTGGCGGCGGGAGATTTCCTGCCGCGTGTTCGGGTCGAGGAAAACGTAGTCCCAGTCAATGAGTTTGACGGTCTTCGTGCCGGCGTTACTGACGATCACCTTGTACCTGTAGCCGTCGCGCGGCGGCCCGGTGTTTTTCAAATCTTTGGGGGAGTTGGCGTCTTCGAGCATCCTCGCGGCGTCCTCGCGCCGGCCGAGTTCCGCCTTGTTTCCGGTGTTGCGCGCCTGCTGAATGCGCCTCTCGTTATCGACCCGCGCGCGCATCGCGTCGTAGCTCTCGACGGAGGTGCTGAACTGCCTGTTCTCCCAGCCGGGCACGCGCTCCTTCCGCCAACTGAACTTGACGACGGCGACATCCTCCGGCCCTTGAGAGCCGGGCGGCGGCGTCGGCGTCTGTTGCGCGACGCTCACCCCCGAAATTAAAAGCAGCAATGCCAGCTTCCACATCGCCTTCCTCCCTTCCGGCCCCGAAGCGCCGGGGCCGGCATTATACTCCAACCGAAAATTTATGTGTCGCCCCGCCGCCGGCCGCAAGGGCCGCACGGTTTCGCGGCGCCGGATAAAGAAAAGGCGCCCCCTGCGGAGGGGGTGCCTTTTGAAGTGGCCCGAAGGCCGAACGAAGTAAGGGGCGGAGAGGCCGTACTTACTTTAGAAGCTGAACTTGCCGCCCAGCGTGATGCTCCGGGTGCCCCAGTTGTTGAGGTTGCGACCGAAGTTGGCGCTGTTCATGTTGCTGGTCGGATTGCCGTAGTTGTCCTGATTGAAGGCGTTCAGGAAGTCGGCGCTGATGCGGACGCGCATGTCCTCGCGGAACCTGAAGTTCTTCGAGATGCTCAGGTTGGTGTTCCAGAAGCCGGGGCCGCGGAAGGTGTTCCGGCCGAGGGCGCCGTTGCCGAGCGAGTTGGCCTGAATGGCGCCCGTCCCCGTGAAGATCAGCGGGCCGGCCGTGGCGGCCGTGTTGAGGCGCGGGACGATGAACGCCGGGTTGGTCGGGTCCTGTGTGAAGGTGCGGAGGTCGCCGGTCACGGGGTCGGGGGTGATCGTCGCGGACGGGTTGAAGTTCGGACGGTCGCCGACGGAACTGCCGTTGCCGTTCGTGTCCACGCCGGTGAAGACGGTGAAGGGCTGGCCCGACTGGGTCGAGGTGATGCCGGAGATCTGCCAGCCGCCGAAGACCTGACGGAGGAAGGCGTTGTCTCTGGCAAACCACGGCGCCGGCGCCTCGTAGAGATAGTTGACCACGAGGCGGTGGGTGCGGTCGAAGACCGACAGGCTCTTCTCCGTGTTGATCTGGAAGGTGTCCTGCGGAGCCTGCGGCGACGAGTTGGTGATGGCGGCCACGCCGAGCGACTCGTCGTTGTTGCTCATGTTGCGGCCGAACGTGTAGGAGAAGCCGAACTGTAGGCCGCGCTCAAGGCGGCGGTTGAGCGCGACGAAGCCCGCGTTGTAGGTGGACTGGGCGCCGGGGCCGATGAGCACGCGGGCGCCGGCGGCCGGGTTGACGCGCCGGGCCTGCAAGCTGGGAATCGCCGTGCGGGCGCGCACCGCGGCGGCCTGCGCCTCGCTCAGCAGCGACGGGTTCATCTGAAGCTGTCTGATCTGATCCAGCGCGCGGCTGCCCGTGTAGCCGAATTCGAGCACGTAGTTGCGGAACAACTCGCGCTGCATGGTGAGGCTGAAGAGCTGTGAGTAAGGCGTCCGGGCATCGACCTGCGTGTTGATGAACTGGTTGAGCGCGTTGAAGGTCGGCGCGGCCACCGGCACGCGGGCCGGGAATTGATCGACCACGTTGTTGACCTGATTGACGGCGGTGAACGGGAAGTTGCCGGCGTTGACGACCAGAATGTTGTAGAACAGCAGGTCGTAGTTGATCCGGTAGCCGCCGCGGATGACCGACTCGCCGTCGCCCAAGAGCCTCCGCAGGAAGCTGCCCTCAGACGGGCGCGGGCTCCAGGCGAAGCCGAAGGTGGGCGCGAAGTTGTTGTTGTCGCGCTGCACGGGGCCGGGGATGGAGAACGCCTGATGCGCCGGGTCGGGGTCGCCGAAGAAGCCGAGCGGGATGGTCGCGTTCTCGTAGCGGAGGCCGAGGTTGAGGGTCAGGTTCGGGGTCACGCGCCAGTCGTCCTGCACGAAGTAGAACTGCTGGTACTGCTCGGCGAGGAAGTTGGTCGCCGAGACGGCCTGCGCGAACGAGAAGGCGGTGTTGTTGAGGTAGTCGGCCAGATTGTTGAAGGTGTAGGTGCCCTTCAGGTCGAACCCGGACTTGTTGAAGAGCTGGTTGAAGCGGATGTCGGCCCCGAACTTCAGCCCGTGGCGGCCGGTCGTCCAGCTCATCGTGTCGGAGAACTGGAAGTAGTTGGTGACGCGGCTTTGCGGGAAGTTGCTGGCGCCGCCGAAGCAGAAGGCCGCGCAGGTGGCGCCGCCGATCTGGACGGTGAGCGTCTCCGTGTCGTTCTCAGGGAAGTCGAGGTTGCGGCGGATGTAGGAGGTGCGAAACTCGTTGATGACGTTCGGGCTGAAGACGTGCGTCTCGCTGAGCGCCAGATTCTGGTCGAAGAGCGCCTGAGCGCCGGAGAAGAGGGTGCCGAAGGTCAGATTGCTCACCACGTTGGCGTCCTGCGACTGGTTGGTGATGTAGCGGATCGTGAAGTTGTCGTTATCGCCGAGCCGGTGATCGGCGCGGGCGATGAAGGTCAGGGTGTCGTTCGGCTGGCCCACGCCGAGGTTGGTCGTGCCGACCTGGATGGGAGTCCCGTTGATGGTCACGGTCTGGGGGTTGGTGTAGATCGGATTCTGCCCGTAGATGGCGCCCAGAAAGTTGAGCTGACTGAGCACGGCCTGACGGCTGGCCGCCGACTGGCCGGCGCGCAGCGGAATGTTCTGGAGCGCCGAGAACCCCGCCGCGGTCGGGATCGTGACGGCGGCCTGAAGCACGCCGGCCGAGCGCGTGCGGTCGCCCTGGAAGCCGAAGAAGAAGTGTGTGCGGTCGCGACCTGAGTAGTAGGCCGGGCCGTCGCCCTCGCCAAAGCGCGGCAGGTGGAGCGGGCCGCCGAAGGTGCCGCCGAACTGGTTGCGGTTGAAGCGAGAGGGCCGGGTCAGGCCGTTGCGCTTCTCGACGTTGTCGAGCGCGTTGAGGCGGCTGCCGCGGTAGAACTCAAAGAAGTCGCCGTGAAATTCGTTGGTCCCGGACTTCGTGATGATGTTGATCTGCGCGCCGGAGTTGCGCCCGTACTCGGCGCTGTAGGGGTTGGTCTGAATCTGGAACTCGCCCACCGCCTCGGGGAAGACCGGGGTGGTCGAGAGCGTGACGGTGATGTCGTTGTTGTCCGAGCCGTCGATGGTGAAGTTGTTGTTGCGCGCGCGCTGGCCGTTGGCCGAGATGCCGTTGGCGCCGGGCGCGGCGTGGACGTTCGGGGCAAGCAGCGCGAGGTTGAGGACGTTGCGCGCGGCCGACAGGGGCAACTCCTCCGTCTGCCGCTCGGTCAGCGTCAGGCCGATGGTCGCGTTCGTCTTGTTGAGCGTGATGGCCTCGGTCTGGGCGGTCACGTCAACCGTCTCGACGACCCCGCCGGCTTGGAGGTTGGCGTCGAAGGTCGTCTCCAGCGAGGTCTGCACGACGACGGCGCGGTTCTCGACTTTGGAGAACCCCTGACCCTCGATGACGACCGTGTAAGTTCCCGGCTCAAGGGCGGCGACGCGGTAGAACCCGTCGTCGTCGGAGGTCGTGTCTCTGGAAATGTTCGTCGAGGGATTGAAGACGCGAACGGTCGCGCCGGAGACAGCCGCGCCGGCCGGGTCGCGGACAGTGCCGTTAATCGCACCGCGCGTCAACTGCGCCCGCGATGGCGTCGGCACTGCCAACGTAAAGGCGAAGGCCACTAGCACCAGCAGGCAAGATTTAAAGCTCAAACGTCCTCTCATCTTTCCCTCCTCTAGCATAGGCATTAGCGGTTGAGTGGTAGGCGACGGAAACAAATTGAGCGAGGCTTGAAGACTTCCATTACCCGGCTGACAAAACGCTTCGTAAAACGGCTACGGCAAAGAATATGCCAAGATGGGAACGAAAAGCAGACGGCCGTTTTCCTCATATATTTGGCCATTAGTGGACAAGGGACAGCGAGGGTGTCCATATTTTCAGGAGACCGATACATTTTTTTGGATTTGGGCTGTTGAGGCCGGGCGGGGAAGTTTCTCTGGTATTTCCCGGTCTTACCCGAGCAACATGGCGCCGAAGCCGTCGAGGTTCACGGCATGGATGGGGAGGCCGAGGCTGCGCCCCAGGTCGTCGAGCGTCGTGCCGTCGAGCATGACAGGCTCGCCCGTCTTGTGGGCCGAGTCCGGGAGGATGAGGAAGTCGCCCTCTATCTGGTCGCGCGCGGCGAGGACGCAGCGGCCCGTGAGCAGGCCGGCGACGACGATCTCGGGGCCGAAGTATTCGTTCGTGACGCCGGCCACGCGCAGGCGCGTGCCGAAGCGCTCGTTGAGACGATTGATAAGCTCGGAGAGGACGGGGGCGAAGAGCGCGCCCGACATGATCGTGCCGTGGAGGCGGCGAGGGTCGCGCGGCGGCGTCTTCTCCAGCCGGCGCATGAGGCGCGCGAACTCCTCCCGAAAGGAGCGCACCATGCCGACGCCGTCTTCGATCTGCGGATAGTCGCCGTAGTGCGGGCGGCCGGGCACGGAGAGTCCGGCGCGCAGATAGATTTCGTCGCCGAGGAAGGCGAAGGTCGTCCCCAGACGCGCGCGCAGCTCGCGCTGCACGGTCGCCATCTCGCCGACGAGCGCGCGGCACCACTCAGGGGTGACGGGCGTGAGCCGCTCGTCCGTGTTGTAGCGCGTCAGGCCCAACGGGACGATGGCGACCGAGCGGACGCGCGGGTGCTCCGAGGCGAGGTCGGCGATGGTGCGCCGCAGGACTTCGCCGTCGTTGATGTCGGGGCAGACGACGACCTGCGCGTGAATCTCGATGCCGGCGTCCATCATCCGGCGGAGCTTGTCGGAGATGTCGGCGCGCTCTTTATCCACGCCGAGCAAGTAGGCGCGCACGTCGATGTCGGTCGCGTGGATGGAGACGTATTGCGGCGTGAGGCGTTGCTCGATGACGCGGCGCATCTCTGCTTCGGTGATCGAGGTGAGCGTGGTGTAGTTGCCGTAGAGGAAGGAGAGGCGCACGTCCTCGTCGCGGAAGAAGAGGGCGGGGCGCGCGTCGGGCGGGTTGCCCTTGCAGAAGCAGAACAGGCACTCGTTGGCGCACTGGCGCGGGGCGATGTTCTCGAACGAAAGGCCGAGGTCTTCGCCCTCGCCGCGCTCGATCTCCAGCTCCCACTCCTCGCCCCCCGTGCCCTTGAGCACGTTTAAGGTGAGTTCCGTCTCGCCGCCCGTCTGAAAACGGAAGTCGAGGTAATCGCGCACGAGGCGGCCGTTGACGCGCACGACGCGGTCGCCGGCCTCCAGCTCCAGCTCGGAGGCTATACTGCCGGGCGTGACCTCCGTGATCTCGACACCGCGGCGGCGTATCTGCGTGATGGCGGGTGTGACGGCGAACTCGTACATCTTGAAACTTTAGTCCCGGACAGATGGCGACTACAAGGTCGGGGCCGGCGGCCCCCGAAGAAACTACAAGTATCGGCTAAGACCCACCCGTCTATCAAGCGCGCGGGCGGCGGCAGTAGCCGCTTCGTCCGTCCCGCCTTCGGCGGCTGTCTGCCCGCCCGACTGCGGCATCCCCGCTCAACTGAGTACTTGTTTTGATGCAAGCATAGACATTTTTATTGATTTACAATGAGGGATTTAATAGAGTCTGACGTGAATCTGCCCGTAGCTCGGATAGATAACTTTCGTGAGGAGGTGACCTCATGGCGGCAAATAACCCAGCCGACATTCAAGAAATAATAGACAGCAGGCTCAAGCGTCTTGAAGAGCAGATAAGCGCCCTTCACAAAAGGGTGAATGATTTTAGGTTGATTAATTTTATCCTTAGCGGCGTGACATTAGCCGGGGTAGTCTCGTTCGCATTTTGGCTAGGCGGCCTCAACAGTGAACTCAAACGGAATACGGCCGAACTTGATAAGCTGAACAATACCGTCAAAGCGTTAAGCGATAAGCTAATCCCCCCTATGGCCGTTGTCGAAACGAAAATTGAAAACTTAGATAGGAAGATAGATCGGATTGATGACAAGCTAACGGGCCAAGTCGCACCTCAGAGATAATCCCGACCTACTTTTCGTACAGCCCTCAGACTTTTCGTGCAATAGTCATCTTTCGGGCAAAGCTCATCCGGCCGAAGTCTGCCCGCCATTGGCAAAATGGTCGGGCAAAGCCCCATCGGTGCGGCATTCTGACCGGGGTCGGGCTTTCAAATTGAACTGTTGACAGGCGGCGCGGTGAATCGTTAAGGTGAAGTTACCGGGCCGCATGGCTCGCTTCTCCCGAAAGTCTTTTGCAATCTTCTAAAATCGAGTCTTTTCCTCGGAAACGGACGCGCCCTCACGCTTTTCGCGCGCGGCCACGTTTCGCCCCAAAGCTGACCCAGCCGCGAGGCACGGGGATTGCCATTTTTAGGTGCGCGGAGTTTCCTCGCGCCCCGCCGGATTGTCTTCAGAAGCTCACGCCGGAGACCAATGAGCGCCGCCGAATTCCATCCCCCCCACGCTGTCACCCCGCCACATGC
>DASVES010000323.1:0-32326 GCA_036380435.1 Pyrinomonadaceae bacterium
ATACGTCGGGAGATAAAAATGAAGAGGCAATGTCGTGCAAAGTAGAGCTGGGGATTCTAATAGGTAAATCGCTCAAAGTAATCTCCTCTCAATGTGAGCGGAATAATAGCATTGCTATGAATTGCAACAACCGAACGCGAATTAGACGCCCTAACAGCCGCCGGTAAGGACGCCGGATTCGGCGTCTAATTCGGCTCTGACCCTGGTACGTACTCGGGTGCGCCCTCGCCTTCGACCCAGACTTCGCCGTCTTCGAAGAACTCTTTTTTCCAGATGGGCACGGTGCGTTTGAGTTCGCGGATGGCCCACTCGCAGGCTTCGAAGGCGGCGCGGCGGTGGGGGGCGCTGACGGAGATGACGACGGAGGTCTCGCCGATGTCGGTGCGGCCCGTGCGGTGGACGATGCCGATGTGGGCGATGTCGAAACGCTGATGGGCCTCGCGGCCGAGGCGGTGCAGCTCGCGCAGCGCCATCGGGGCGTAGGCTTCGTAGGTGAGATAGAGCGTGCGGCGGCCACGCGTCCACTCGCGCGCGTAGCCGTCGAGTGTGACGGTGGCGCCGCAGTGGGGGGGGACGACGCGGCGGGCGACCGCTCCGACGTTAATCGGTTCGGTCGTCAGCTCGAAGAAGTCTTCGGCGTCGTTTGTCTCGGAGGCGGGTGAGGGGTCAGAGCCGCCGCCGCTGACGGGGGGGAAGAGGGCCAGCTCGTCGCCGTCCCTGAGTTCGGTCTGGCCCAGCGCGTACTCCTGATTGACGGCGACGAGGAGCGAGCGGCCGAAGCGTCGGAGGTCGGGGTGACGCGAGAGTATGTCGGCGAGCGCGCGCTCGACCGTCGCGGGCGCGGCGACTTCGAGGGTGGTCTCGGCGGAGCCGCCGGCCGCATCGCGCGCCGCGCCGAAGAGGAGAAGCCGGACGCGAACCAGGTCGCCGGCCGGCGGCGTCGCTTCGGTTAGTGCGGGCGCGGCGGTTGTATCGGCGTCGGCGTCTACATCGAGTGCGTCGGGGGCGGACGTGTGTTGCCTTCGCTGCTCGTCGTCGTCGTGCGCGGTCATTCCTGAAAATCCACCTTCTTGCCGCTGTGGCCGTTGCCTCTGACGACGTGGTGCATGCGCGCGCGCTCCTCGTAGCCGGTGACGGCCTGCGCCAGAAGGTCGCGCAGGCGGCTCAGGCGCTCGAAGCTGGAGCGCAGCTCGAGGAGCTGTTGCTTGACCTCGGCGTCGATCTCGATGGCCGCCGCCACGAGAAACGAGAGGCGCTCCGGTTCCGTCTCGGGCAGCTCCGGCAGCGCGGCCCGCTCGTCGTTGAGCGCCCGCACGGCGTTGGCGATGCGGAGGAACAGTTCCGACACCTCGCGCGCACGCCGCGCGAGCAGCTCCTCGTCTTCCGGCTCGTCCTCGAAGAAGCGGACGCGGCCGACGAGATAAGGCTCGTCGTGCTCGGCATACTCTTCGACCTCGTAGCGCACCAGTCCGACGGCGAGCAGGTTCGAGCGCCCGTCGTCGAGCGGCTGCACTTCGACGACTTCGGCCGCGCAGCCGACGTGGCCCACGCTCGGGCGTGCGCCCCGCTCGGGGTCGTGGTAGGAGAGGCCGAACAGTTTGTTCGAGGCGAGCACGTCGGCGAGCATCTGCCGGTAGCGCGGCTCGAAGATGTGTAGCGGGAGCGGCACGCCGGGGAACAGCACGAGCGGCAGCGGGAACAATGGCAGCTCCCGCACCTCGCGCACTCTCTCAAGCGATTCGGACATGATGAGCGGTCAGCGGTAAAGAAATTAGCTGTTAGCTGTTAGCGGGCAGCTAACGGCGGAAGTCGTATCGGGTAGAGCGTGCTGGAGTCTCACGCGCGGTCATTCGTCGCCGACGGCTGAAAGCAGGCCGCTGACGGATGTTTCGGCGCTGCGTGCGACGGCCTGAAAAGCGCCGGCCGAGGGCGCGGGCGCGAGGTCTTCCGATTCTTCGGCCTCAAGGGGGGCGATGGCGGCGGCGCTCGCGTTCTTTTCGAGTTGATCCTCGATGTACTTGAGGATGTCGGCCGGGGCTTCGTCGCTGAGGATGAGCTTCTTGGCGTGGAGCACCAGCTCGGCCATCTCGGGGGCGCGGTCGCGCCAGCGGTTGTCGCGCGCGATGAGGTCTTCGACGATGCGGCGCTCGCGTTGCGCGCGCGTCACGTCCGCGTCGAGGTCGGCGGCGACGGCGTACTCCACGGGCACGCTCTGATTCTTGACCATGACGTGAAGCGCGCCGGTGAGCGCGCGCGCCTCGTCGCGCATGCGCGCGAGTTCGAGCAGGGAGTTCTTGAAGCCGAGGTGGCCGCGCAGGATGAGTTCGATGATCGGCGCCGGCTCGGTGGAGTCTGCGTCGTGCCGGCGCGCTTCCGCGGCGACCTTTTCCATGACGCCCACGCGGACGGCCTCAGCGTCCACGGCTCCCGATACGTCGAAGACGATGCGCTGGAACGGGCGCTGGAAGTAGTCGCGCGAATGTGTGGCCGTGACCCGGCGCTCGTCGTCAACTTCGACGAGGTAGACGCCGCGCTCCTCCCGGTGCTCATCCACGGAGCAGGCTTCGAGCGAGCCGGGATTGAAGGCCCAGCCGTCCACCTCGAAACGCTTGTGCGTGTGACCGAGCGCGACGTAATCGACGAGCGGGCGCAGTTCCCTCAGCTTCCCTATCGGCATCAAGGCCGGGCCGGGCCGGTTGAGCTGTCCTTCCACGTCCGTGTGGAGCATCAGGATGTTGAAGAGGTTGGGGTCGCGCGCGCGCCGGATCGAGTCGGAGAGAATCGACATCGTCACGTCGTTGAACATCCCCAGCCAGTGCGTGCCGAAGATGCGCGCGCCTTTGATGTCGATATAGGAACCTTCGCGCGCCTCATCGTCCCACGGTGCGAGGTCGATGGGGCTGTCGCCGCTGTTATAGGGTTCGAGCAGGATGAGCAGCCCGGCCTGACAGAACGAACGCATCCAACTGTAGGGCGAGATGGAGTCGCGGCGGTCGTGATTGCCCTCGATGACGACGGCCGGGATGCCGGCCTCTTTGAGCTTCTGGAGGCCCGCGATGGCGTGGTTCATCGTCTGCGGGTCGATGTGCCGGCGGTCGAAAAAGTCGCCCGCGATGAGAACGAAATCCACATGGTTCGCGACGGCGTGACGCTCGACCACGTCGAACCACGCGCGGAAGAAATCTTTCGTCCGCTCGTCCAGATTGTAGCGGCGGCAGCCCAGGTGAACGTCCGAGATATGCAGGAATTTAATCATCGATTCCGATGGCGGCTTGTCGAATAAATCGCGTCGAAGAGGTCGCTTCAAGTACTCACGGCACGCATCTATTATACGACATCGGGGCGGGAAAAGCCTTAAAGGCCGTAAATCGTCAATCGTGAATCGGGAATCGCGGTTAAGAGGTCAAACGCCTTGAGCGATCAGCACTCAGGCGGCGACAACCACCACGATTGACGATTCACGAGTGACGATTTACGGCCTTTGACGATTGCGGCTCGTCTAATTCGAATCTTGTCGGCGACGCTCGAAGTCTTCTCCGCCGTCTTGTTCGCCCGACGCGCCGCGGGGCGCCAGCCCACGCTCTAAGACGATGATTTCGCCGTGCGCGCCGGCCGGCGATGTGTCGAGACAACGCCGCGTGATCGCATAGCCCCGCGCCGCAAAGAAGCGGTGGGCGCGCGTGTTGTAAGAGGAGTTGCCGAGCCACGCCCGCGTGTGTTTGGCGGCGCGTATCTGTTGCTCGACGGCCCTGAGCAGCATCGTGCCCACGCCGCACCCCTGTTCCGACGGGCGCACCCACAAACCGCTAATCTCATCCCCGAGATGATGGACAATGCCTACGGACAGGCCCCCGACCTCGGCCACGGTCACGCGCGGCCAATGCTCCGGATACCAGAGCGCCTCATGGTTCGCCTCCGCCCACGCGCGAATCACCTTGTGCGGGGCCGTCCCGGCGAAGGCGCTTAGCCAGGAGCGGCGGGCGATGTCGATGAGTCCGGGCACGTCCGCCTCGGTCGCCCGCCGCAGGCTCGTCCCCATGTACTCCGCCGACGGCGAGATGTTGTGACGCTGGATCATGGAGTGGAGGGTCGTGTTCTTTAGCCCGAGCAGTCTTGCGGCCCGCCCCTGATGACCGCCCGCGGCCCTGAGCGCCCGCCTGATGAGCGCGGCGCTGAAGCGGTTCGTCACTTCATAATAATCTCTCCCCTGCTCGATCTCCTTTTCCAGGGTGCTGACCCCGGAGACCCTGATCTGCTCCACCTCATCGAGCATGGCGTGCGCCATCAGTTGGAGACGCGCGAGCCTCTCCTCAAGCGGCGAGTTGCCTTCGGCGAAGGGCTTCGACTCGCTTTCTATTAACTGCAACCTCGGTTGCTTCTCCTCCCAAATCTCGAAACTTGCAGACATCAACCACCCCCTTATCAAAGTTTTCTGTCACGCGGTGTCGCCGCTGCCCACGGCGACACCGCGGTCGCGGCGGCAACACGTCAGACCGGACGGCGGCGGACGCTCATGAACGGCCGCGGCACGTTCGGGACTTCGAGCGACGGTTCAAAAGCGCCCGCGCTCGTCGGCGGTGAAGACGGGGATGTGCGCCTCCTCCGTGAAGAGGCGCTCGACGCCGTCGGCCGGCGTCGGCCGGACTCCGCGCGGCGCGTGTCCGGTGGTGGGCAGAACAGGAACGGAAGCGAAAAACCGTAGTCAGAATCTGCGCGCGGGATCATAGTTAAAACTCCGCGGTCGGGGCGCTGCTTTTTTTTGAAGACTCTGATGCCGGCCGTGGCGGTGCGGTCGAAGGGCGAAAGCGGGAGGCCATCCGGTGCTCCAGTTCGTCAAGTGTCTGGCCTGAACGACGCCCCCACGAGCCTCCGACATCTATTGTGTGAACACCGCACCGTCTATTGTGTGAACACCACACCGTCTGACTTCGTGGCAGACGTTTGATCGGCCACGTCCCGCCGTACAACCCACGTCGTCGTTCAAAGCTTGAACGTCTTCGGGCAACCGGCGGTTGAATTTTTTTTAGTGGCCGCCGGCCGACGCGCCACCCGAGTCACGTCTTAAACATGTTCCCCAGACTATGTTCTCCAGCGCCCCAGCGAGGTTCCAAATTCTTCTAACGTGATAATTCTCCGCCGCATGTGGCCGGGGGAAAACAAAAATGTGATAAGGCGGTAGATGCCGGGTGCGAGCCGCACCGCAGGCGATAAGAAAATCAATTCAATGTACTTATTTCTCATTTCGTAATGATGTGTGGTCACGCCGCGGGCGATGAGAAGGGTCGTGATCGACTCTGCGTGAAGCATCAGGCTCACCGCGCGGTCGTATGTGTATACGAAATCTCGCAACCTCGTTTTTGATCAGGCTCCGAAGGTTTGTAGATTAAATCCAGGAATCCATATGACGGGGCGCTCACTTGATTGCGAAACGACGGCGGAGCCTTCACCCGCACAACCCTTTCACGTCTTCGCGCTCTGAGGGCATGGGCATTGCCTAGTTCATTCGTGTGAGGACACGACATGGTCTAGTCCTCGAATTCGCCCACATCGTTTTTTCAGATTTTCGAAGAGGCTTTGTCCTCTTACAGGGAGTAGTGCGCCTTCAGCGGGCGGCCCTGCTCCGCCAACAAATCAGTAAGGAGTATCAGGTGATGACAAGAGCAGTCAGATTATTTACAGTCATGCTGGTAGTTCTCTTTAGCATGGCGGGAAGCGCCTACGCTCAGGAGACGACCGGCAACATCGAAGTCACGGTGACGGACCCGACATCGGCGCGCGTGCCCGGCGCGACCGTCGCCCTCACGGGCGGCTCTCTCAACCGCACCGTCACGGCTGACGAGCAGGGCGTTGCCCGCATCCAACAGGTGCCGCCCGGCATCTACACCGTGGCCATCAGCGGCGGCAACTTCAGCGGGGTGACCTTCGACAACGTCGAGGTCGTGCTCGGCAAGACGACGCCCGTCAACGCGGCCCTTCAGGCCGGCGGCATCACCGAGTCGGTGGTCGTCTCGGCCTCGGACGTGGCCCCCATCGACCCGACCGACAACAAGATTCAGACCAACCTGACGGCTCAGGTTCTCGATCAGCTCCCGAAGGGCGTCGGCTTCGCCACCGCGCTCAGGGTCGCCCCGGCCGTGCGCCCCGAGCCACTCGGCGGCGGCTTCCAGATTGACGGCGCCAGCGGCGCCGAGAACACGTTCATCATCGACGGACAGGAAGTCACCAACTTCCGCACCGGAGCGCTGAACGCCAACAACAACATTCCGTTCCAGTTCGTCCAGGAAGTCCAGGTCAAGAGTTCGGGCTTCGAGGCGGAGTTCGGTGGGGCCACGGGCGGCGTCATCAACGTCGTCACCAAGAGCGGCTCCAACGACTGGCGCGGTGAGTTCGGCATCCAGTTCCGCCCCGGCTCGCTGCAATCGGGATTCCAGCCCACGGGCGGCGACCCCGTGACGCTGCCGGCGCGTAGTTTCCTGCGCCGCTTCAACAACGCTGCCGGCGCGCAGGTGGTCGAATATCTCACCCCGCGCAAAGACGGCGGCACGGACCTCTTCCCGACGGCCAACCTGAGCGGCCCCATCATCAATAACCGGCTGTGGTTCTTCGGCAGCTTCACGCCGCAGTTCCAGCACCGGGAGCGCACGCTCGACTACATCACCTCGAATCCCACCACCCGGCAGGTCGTGGGGACGGAGCGCTACAACCGCAGACAGCGCAACGACTACGGCTTCTTCCGTCTCGACGCTTCGGTCTCCGACAAGCTGCGTCTGACCGGCACGTACCTGTGGAATCCGATTGCCGTCAGGGGCGCGCTCGACAACATCACGACCTCCGTGGTGGCGGACGCCTCCGGCATCCCGAGCGCCGACTTCGGCGGCCAGACAGGCGTGCTCCGCGGCGCCTCGTTCCTGGATCAGCAGGGCGGCCGTCAGAACTCCAACAACATCACGGGTCAGGCCACCTGGACGCCGACCTCCAATCTGGTCATCAACTTCCGCGGCGGCCGCAGCTTCCTCAACGAGAAGCTCAACTCTTACGGCATCCCGCGCTCGACGCGCTTCATCTGCGCCGCCGGCACCGACACCGCACTCGCCCTGGCAAATGGCGGCTGCACTCCGGGGCAGCAGAACTTCGCCTCGAACTTCCAGATCGACTACGACGTGTCGGTCCGCAAGACCTTCGACGCCGACGCCAGCTATCTGGTCTCCGACTTCGGCGGCCGCCACCAATTCAAGTTCGGCTACCAGTACAACGGCCTGAGCAATGCGACCCGCCAGGGCTACCGCAACGAGGGCATCGTCCAGTTGTTCTACGGCTTTGAACTCGGCGATGTCGGCGCCAGCCTCGACTGCACGGACGCCGACCACGACGGTCATTGCGACGCCGTCGGGGCGGGCTTCATCCAGCGGTTCGCCACCGAAGGCGCGGCCAGCAGCTCCAGCCAGTCCTTCTTCATTCAGGATAGCTGGCAGCCCACGAACCGCCTCTCCTTAAACCTCGGCCTCCGCTTCGAGAAGGAAGACGTTCCGACCTTCAACGCCGACTTCCCCGGCATCAACTTCGGCCTCGGCGACAAGATCGCCCCGCGCCTCGGCGTGGCCTACGACCTGACCGGCGACGGCAAGACCAAGCTCTTCGCCTCCTACGGCTGGTTCTACGACCGCTTCAAGTATGAGTTGCCGCGCGGCAGCTTCGGCGGCGATTTCTTCCGCCGCGACTACTTCGAGATTTTCCCCGGCAGCGGCTCCTTCCAGAGCTTCACCTCCGCGCGCATCCTGGGCACCAACTCGGACGTGTTCGGCGGGCAGTGCCCAATCGCGAACTCGACGGGGCTGTCAGTCTGCCAGAACGACTTCCGCATCCCGTCCAACCGCGGTCTTGAGTTCCTGTTCGCGAGCGGGGCCGTTGACCCGAACCTGAAGGCAGCGCGCCAGACGGAGTTCACGGTCGGCTTCGAGCGCGACCTCGGCAGCCACTTCGTTCTGGCCAGCCGCTACACCCGCAAGAAGGTTGACCGCGCCATCGAGGACATCGGCATCCCGACGCCGGAAGGCTCCGAGGCCTACATCATCGGCAACCCCGGCATGGGGCTGGCCGCCGAAGTCGCCGCCGAAGCCGGCTTCCCGTCGGCGAAGGCGCAACGGCAGTACGACGCCTTCGAGGTGCGCCTCGACAAGCGGTTCTCGAACAACTACTACTTCAACGTCAACTACACCTACAGCCGTCTCTACGGCAACTACTCCGGCCTCGCCAGCTCCGACGAAGGCCCGAACTTCGGCGGTCAGCAGGGCCGCAACAGCCCGAACGTGAACCGGTTCTTCGACCTGCCGTTCCTCGGCTTCACGGCCAACGGCGAGCCGGACAACGGGCGTCTCGCCACCGACCGCCCGCACGTCCTGAAATTCAACGGCTCGTACAACATGCCGTGGACGCGCTTCGGCAGCTCGCGCAACTCGACGGACTTCCAGGTCTTCACGACGGCCCAGAGCGGCACGCCGCTGACCACCGTCTACAACCTGTACAGCACGAACGTGGCGATCCTCAACGGCCGTGGCGACCTCGGCCGCACGGAGATGTTCACGCAGACGGACATTGGCATCAGCCACACCTTCCGGTTCGGGAAGAGCGAGAACAAGCAGTTCAAGCTCGACCTCAACATCCTGAATCTCTTCAACGAGGCCAACGTGCTCAACCGCTTCACGGTCATCAGCCCGACCAACTTCAGCGGCACCACGCTCAGCACCGGCGACGAGATCGAGACCATCAACCGCATCTTCAACGGCGGCATCCGCGACCTCGTCACCTCGGCCATCGCCGCGGCTCCGAACACCCGCGGCGAGGCGCGCTACAACCAGGATAACGCGTTCCAGCTTGGCCGCGACATCCGCTTCGGCTTCCGCTTTATCTTCTAAGCCGAACCTTCACGCGTAAACTCAGTAGCCCATCCCGCCGCCGGGATGGGCTACATTTTTTTCTGGCGCAATCCCGGTCAAAGGACCAGACGGTGAAGTTGTTCGAGTGCAGGTCCACACCGGGCTTTGATTACACAGTTCATGCCGCATTCAAACCCCCGCCCGTAAAAGAACCGCGACAAAATCCATCCATAAAGTTACATAAAAATCCCTCATCATAAACTCATCCAGATAGTTATATTTTTTATAAAGATGCACTTTAGCAATTTGGATATCAGTGCCGCTGACGACCGCCGTCACCTCTCTAAACGACTGAAAAATCGCGTCTCTTGCGGGAGGTGAAGGAAGTGTCGTGGCTGGAATGGCGGTTGCCTTAAAAATTCTCGGACAATCCGTGCATGGTGCGCCTGTCATGTGAGAGACACGCGTGACCATCGACCTCGTCGGACACGTCGGCTCCGCCCACCGGCCACTTCCCGACACATATTTCCCTGCCTCCGGCGCTCAACGAAAACGCCGCGGGCGGCCATGCGAGCGAGGAGGTTAGAATCATGACGAACTTGTTGCCCCGCAGGGGACGCGCCCGAACGACGATTCTCGGGGCGCTGCTGCTCTCCCTTCTGGCCTGCGCCAATGTCTTCGCGCAGAGCGACACCACGACTGTCCGCGGCACGGTGCGCGACCCGCAGGGCGGTTCCGTCGCCGGCGCGAACGTCACCCTGCACAGCGCAGCCAGAAATTTCACACGCACCCAGACCACCAACGCGGAAGGAAGCTACGTCTTCACCGCCGTCCCCCCCGACACCTACACCGTCGAGGTCGAGGTTCAGGGCTTCAAGAAGGTGACGGTCGCCGACGTGCGCGCGCTCGTCGATACGCCGACCGACGCCGACGTGACGCTCGAAGTCGGCGCCGTCAGTGAGACGATCACCGTCACGTCCGCCAACGAGGCGCCGCTCAACACGACCGACGCCAGCCTCGGCAACGCCTTCGAGTCGCAGCGCATTCAGGAGTTGCCCTTGAACGCGCGCAACGTCAACAATCTGCTCGCGCTCCAGCCCGGCGTCACGCGTCAGGGCGAGGTCAACGGCGGCCGGCGCGATCAGGCCAACTTCACGCTCGACGGCGTCGATGTCAACGAGCAGCAGACCGGCCTCGACGTGGTCAACGGGAGCACGGCCACCGTGCCCGGCGACGCCTTCGCCAGCGTCATCCGCGTCAACCCCGACTCCGTACAGGAGTTCCGCGTGACGACCTCGAACCCGTCGGCCAGCCAGGGCCGCTCCTCCGGCGCGCAGGTCTCTTTGGTCACCAAGTCGGGCACCAACGAGTGGCACGGCTCGGCCTACGAGTTCCACCGCAACACGGCGACGACCGCCAACGACTACTTCAACAACGCCCTCGGCAAGAACCCCGACGGCACGGACGTGGCCCCGCGCCCGAAGCTTCTGCGCAACATCTTCGGCGGCTCCATCGGCGGCCCCATCAAAAAAGATCGCCTCTTTTTCTTCTACAGCTACGAGGGGCGGCGCGACGTAGAGGAGCAGTCGGTTTTGCGTAACGTCCCGACGGCGACGCTGCGCCAGGGCATCGTCCAGTATCGCAATACGGATGGCGAGCTCGTCCAACTCTCCCCGACCGACATCGCCGCGCTCTACCCGGCGACGGGCGGCGTCAACCCGGCCGCGCTCGCCATCCTCCAGACCGCTCCGCTGCCGAACGACTTCACCGTCGGCGACGGCCTCAACCGCGCCGGCTTCCGCTTCAACGCGCCGACCTCCAACAACCTCAACGTCCACATCGCGCGCTTCGACGCGAACCTGAGCGACCGGCACAACCTGTTCTTCCGCGCCGCCTATCAGGATGACCTCTTCGAGCAGCCCTCGATGTTTCCCGGCACACCGCAGCCGAGCCTCTGGGTCAACCCGAAGGCTTACGCCGTCGGCCATACGTGGACGGTCACCAACTCGCTCGTCAACAATCTGCGAATCGGACTGACGCGCGCCGCGCTGACGCAGCAGGGCGACAGCAGCGAGACGGCCGTCATCTTCCGCGACGTGTTCCAGCCGCGCACCTACCAGCGCACCGTCAGCCGCACCACGCCGACGTGGAACTTCGTTGACGACGTGTCATGGGTCAAGGGCAACCACGCCGTCCAGTTCGGCGGCAACGTCCGTCTCATCCGCAACAACCGCGTCGATTTCCAGAACTCGTTCGACAGCGCCTTAGTCAACTATCAGTTCTACGAGACGGGCGGCTCCACCGTCCGCAACGCGCTCGCCGACCTCGACCCCGATTTCGAGTTCGACTACGGGCGGGCGGCCGTCGCCGTCCTCGGTCGCTTCTCGCAGTACAGCATCAACTCGAACTTCGACGCCTCGGGCCAGCCGCTCGCCGGCGGCAGTCCCGCCCTGCGCTCGCTCCAAACCGAGGAGTACGAACTCTACGGGCAGGACAGCTGGAAGGTGACGCCCAACCTGACGCTTACCTACGGCCTGCGCTGGGGCGTCAACACGCCCGTCTACGAACGCAACGGCCTCCAGCTCGTCCCGACCACCATCCTCGGCGATTTCCTCGAACGCCGTCTGGCGAGCGCCGCCGCCGGCACACCCTTAAACGAATTGATCTCGTTCGACCTCGGCGGCAAGGCCAACGACCGGCCCGGCTTCTACTCGACCGACAAGAATAACTTCGCCCCGATGTTGGCCGTCGCCTGGTCGCCCGACTTCGGCGACAACTGGTTCGGCCGCCTCATCGGCCGCGACGGACGCTCGGTGCTTCGCGGCGGCTTCCGCATGCTCTACGACCGCGTGGGCAGCCAACTCGCCGTCAGCGCCGAGGCCGAGAACTCCTTCGGCTTCAACTCCGAGACCACCAACGGCTCGACCTCGACGAACACCTCGACGCGGCTCGGCCCGCTCGTCACGGGCCTTAACCCTGACGTGCGCTCCTTCCCGCGCATCGACGCGCCGGAGTCGCTCACCTTCCCCCTCTCCTTCCCGGCCGACGAGGTTGACCGCATCATCGCCGGCATCGACCAAGCGCTCGTCTCGCCCGTCCAATACTCGTGGAACGTCTCCTACGGCCGCGAGCTGCCCGCGGGACTCTCCTTCGAGGCGAGCTACATCGGGCGCTCGGCCCGCAACCTCCTGCTCGTGCGCGACGTGATGCACCTCAACAACCTCGTCGATAGCGGCTCGGGCGCTGACTGGTACACGGCCGCCGGGCGCCTCAACGACCTCCGGCTCGCCGACACGCCCATCGAGAGCGTCGGGCCTATCCCGTACTTCGAGAACCTCTTCCCCGGCCTCGGCGACTCCTTCTTCGGAGACCCGTCGCTGTCTTCGACGCAGGCCGCCTACCTCCTGCACGCGCGCGAAGAAGTCGGCGGGCTGAACTTCACCGACTTCACGCTCCTGCAACTCATCCTCGACGACGCGGGTAGTTTCCCGAACGCGTTCTTCCACCCGCAGTACGCGGCCCTCCAGACGCTCTCGAGCGTCGGCCGCTCCGACTACCACGGCGGCACGTTCTCCATCCGCCAGCGCTTCCGCGACAAGTTCCTCCTCGACTTCAACTACACGCTCTCGAAGTCGATGGACAACGCTTCGACGCTGGAGACGCTGCGCGTGCTCTCGAACGTGGTCCGCAACCCCATCGACACCGATCTCGAATACTCGGTCTCCGACTTCGACATCCGGCACAACATCAACGCCAATTTTCTCGCCCAGCTCCCGTTCGGCCGCGGCCGGGCGTTCGGCGGCGACATGGGCCGCGTGCCGAACGCCATCCTCGGCGGCTGGCAGTTGTCCGGCATCATGCGCTGGCACTCGGGGCTTCCGGCCGGCTCGCCCGGCGACTTCGAGTGGGCGACCAACTGGCAATCGCAGAGCAACGGCGTGCGCCTCAGAGACGTGCGTTCGGGCAACTGCCCCGACGTGGACGGCCACCCGAACCTCTTCTGCAACCCGACGGAAGCCTACCGCAGCTTCCGCAACGCGCGCGCCGGCGAAACCGGCGACCGCAACATCTCGACGCTGCGCCTTCCCTCCTACTTCGCGATGGACATGGGTCTGACGAAGAATTTCCAGATGTGGTACGCCGAAGGCCACAAGCTGCAATTCCGCTGGGAGGTCTTCAACGTCACCAACACGCAGCGTTTCGGCGTCATCAACACCCTCGGACTCAACCCCGAGCCGTTCCGCGCCAACTCCGCGCCCGAAGACTTCGGACGCTACATCGGCTCGCAGACCCCGGTCGGCGAGACGCGGCCCGGACGCGTGATGCAGTTCGCCCTGCGTTACGAGTTCTGATTCCTTGCGCGGCCGCAAGGACTGCAAGCGGGCCGGGATTGCTCCCGGCCCGCTTTTTTTGGCGGCAAATTTTGGCAGTAATCGTGAAGGACAGAAACGAAGCGCGTTCGCGTTTTCCAAAATCGGGGTGAGGGAGGTAGTGGGAACCCGCTGTCGTCGGAAAAAAAATAAAGCCCCCGCGACTCTGGGCGAGAGTCTTATTTGGAAGCGGGGGCTTTAACGCACCGCGCGCCGGCGAAGGGATACCGTATGTGCGCGGGCGTCTGCAACGGCCCGCTAGAAGGGGTGTGCGGGCCGTAACCGTGAAGTTGTGAAAGATCAAAGAGCGGGTGAAGCGCTGCTGGGGTGAAACTTGTGTTAGAGGCCGCGGCGGCTCGCCGGGCGGACTCAGGCGGCGCTCAACTGAACTTCCATCGCCGTGCGCCGCACGGCCGAGAGCAGTCGCTCGACATCGAGTGGCTTGCTCAGGAAGTCGTCCGCGCCCTGCCGGAAGCAGTCCTTTTGCGTCTCGACGCCGGACTCCGAGCTGATGACGAAGACCTTCGACGCGGGCAGGTGGCCCTTGACGTATTCGAGAAGGCGCATCCCTGTGTCGGTCGAGTTCAGCGTCGGCGGCAGATGCAGGTCGATGATCGACACGTCCGGCTCGTAGACGGTCGCACGACGGAGGGCCGACTGGAGATCGTGCGCCGTCAGCACCTCGAACTCGTCACACAGCATCCAGAAGAGCTGCCGCGTGATGGCCACGTCGTCGTCAACAATTAAAAGCTTCGGCTTCATCGACTCTCCGCCTACATACTTATGCGACTTCCGGCAAGACATTTCATGAGGCTGCATGTGCGTGGCTGAAAATGTAGCTTTTAGTTTCAATCCGATTCACTACCCTCGCGCACATTGCGCGCCCTTTGGGATCGCGGGCGCCGGCCGCGCACGCTTTATTCGCAACACGCGTGCCAACGGGCAAGCGGGCGCAAAGGCGTGATTTTGCCACTAAATTTGCGTCGCCTGGGCGGACGGAAGGCCGAAGTGTCTACGGGAGTGAACGGCCCGGCCATCCGCATGTGGACATTTGTTGACTGTCGAGGGGCGGGGGAAAGCAGGGATGAGGGCGGAGGGCGGAGGGATGAGGGATGAAGGCGCGTCGGCAGGAGGCAGCGGGCAGGAGGCAGTCAAGGCGCTCGACCGGCATGGACTGCTCACTGCTCACTGCTCACTGCTTACTATCTTCTTTCATCCCTCCGCCCTCCGCCCTCATCCCTCGTCAGCCGCCTTCGATGCCCAGCTCGCTGACGAGGCGGTGGAGGTAAGAGCGGCTGATCTGGAGGCGCTTGGCGGCGGCGGCCTTGTTGCCGCCCTCACTCTCGATGGCGTCGCGGACGAGGCGGCGCTTGAGCGCGTGCATGGCCCCTTCGAGCGTGGTCTCGTCGCCGGCGGCGCCCGCGCCTGTCTCCCCGGCGGCGTGCGCGGCCGACTGTCGGAGCATCTTGTCGGGCAGGTGCTCCGCGCACAGGCGCGTCCCCGTGGTGAGGACGACGAGGCGCTCGACGACGTTTTCGAGTTCGCGGATGTTGCCCGGCCAGTCGTACTCCTGTAGGGCTTCGAGGAGGGCGGGGTCTAGTTCGGCGCCGGCGCGGTTGTGCTTCTCGGCGGCCTTCGCGGCGAAGTGTGCGGCTAAGAGCGGCACGTCCTCGCGCCGCTCGCGCAAAGGGGGCAGGTGCAGCGGCACGACGTTGAGGCGGTAGAAGAGGTCGCGGCGGAAGCGCCCGGCCTCGACCTCTTCTTCGAGGTCGAGGTTGCTGGCGGCGACGAGTCGGATGTCTACTTCGATTGTCTTCGTGCCGCCGAGGCGCTCGAAGGCGCGCTCCTGAAGAACGCGCAGGAGCTTGACCTGCATCGAGGGGTTGAGCTCGCCGATCTCGTCTAAAAAGAGCGTGCCCGTGTCGGCCAGCTCGAAGCGGCCCTTGCGCGCGGCATGCGCGCCGGTGAACGCCCCGCGCTCGTGGCCGAACAGCTCCGACTCGATGAGCGCCTCGGGCAGCGCCGCGCAGCTCACGGCGATGAACGGCCCCACCCCGCGCGCGCTCTCCTCGTGGATGGCCCGCGCGATAATTTCCTTGCCCGTGCCGTTTTCGCCCGTGATGAGCACGGTGGCGTTCGTGTCGGCGACGGCGCGCGCCTGCTTGAGAATTTTTTCGAGCGCGGGCGCGCGCCCGACGAAGCGCCCGAAGCCGCGAAACATGTCCAGCTCCGAGCGCAGCCGCAGCACTTCCTCTTCGAGACGACGGACGCGCGACGCCTGCGCGACGATGTGTTTCAGCTCCGTCTCGTCGAAGGGCTTTTCAAAGAAGCCGTAGGCGCCGCGACGCACGGCCTCGAGCGCGGCCTGCTTCTTGTCGCTGCCCGTGATGACGACGACGGGAACACCGGGACGCATCGCCCGCGCCGCCTCGACCACGGCCAGCCCCTCCGTGATCCCCGAGAGGTCGGGCGGCAGGTGCAGATCGCAGAGCACCACGTCCACGCCCCCGCGCCCGAGGTGCTCGACGGCTTCGAGGCGCGTCTCGGCTTCGAGGACGCGGTGCGTGTCGGCGAGCGCCCAGTTGAGCTGGCGGCGCAGCACGCGGTCGTCGTCCACGACGAGCACCGTCGCCTTTTCATCGGCTGGCTCTGTCATCGGTCGGCTCGGTTCGGTCTGGGTTTGTTTCTCGGAAAGCCTGTCAGGCCCTGAGGGGGTGTCACGCGTCGCGCTGCCCGTCCGGCGTCGCATCGGTCGCGTCGGCGGACGAGGCCGTCCTCTTTCTGGCCTGTCCCGATTGTGCGTGCGGCGTGAACAGCGCGGATGGTAGCACGACGCGGAAGCGCGTGCCAGCGCCGACGTTTGATTCGACTTCGAGGCGGCCGCCGTGCGTCTCGACGACTTCGCGGCAAGTGTAGAGGCCGAGTCCGATGCCCTTCGTCTTCGTCGTCGAGAAGGGCCGGAACAGACGCGTGCGGATGAACTCTTCGCTCATCCCCGCGCCCGTGTCGGCCACGCTGAAGAAGACGAGGTCGCCAGCGAGCGCGCCCGCCTCGACCGTGAGGCGCCCGCCGCGCGCGCCCATCGCTTCGAGCGCGTTGACGACGAGGTTCTCGACGACGTTCTCGACGCGCTCGGCATCGACGGTGGCGATCAGCTCGGCGGGGAGACGCTTGTCGATCTCGTAGAGCGGCGCGGAGGGTTCGGCGTGCGCGGCGAGCACGCGGCGGATGACGGCGACGAGGTCTGTGGGACGGGCGTCGCGGCGGTACTCGCCGCTCATCGACTTCACCGGCTCGCTCAGTCGCGCGACGATGCGGCGCAGCTTGTCGGTCGCCTCGCGCAGTGAGGAGACGGCGTCGGCGCGAAACCCCTCGTGGTCGTAGAACCGTTCCATGTTCGACACCAGCATCGAGAGGCCGGTGATGGAGTTCTTGAGGTCGTGCGTGAGCATCGCGGACAGACGCATGAACGACTCGAACTGCCGCGTCTCGGCCTCGCGCCGGAGGTGCTCGCGCAGGCGCTCGGTCATCAGGTTGAAGCCCTCGGCGAGCACGCGCGTCGCGCCGCTCGAATCGACCTCCACCCGGCGTTCGAGGTCGCCGCCCGCGACGGCCGCCGCGCCCTCGGCGACGCGCTCGATGCGCCGGCGGGCGCGCGTCGTCAACACGAAGACGAGCGCGAGCGCCACCGCCCCCGCGAGCAGGGGGAGGACAATGCCGGCCCACGCCGCGCGCCGCGGCCCGGCGACGGCGCGCGTGTAGTTTTCCGCCGCCACGAGTTCGACGCCCAGTCCCTCGGGCCGCGCCAGCGCGGCCAGCCAACGCTCGCCCCCCGGCGTCTCGTAGAACGCGGTCGCGCCGGCTGCCGCCTCGCGCCTCACCGAGTCGAAGTGGGGCACGGCCTCGACGGCCGTCTGCCCCGTGAGCAACTCGTTCGTGTGGTAGACGACGAGGCCCGAATCGGTGTCCACGGCGAAGAGGACGCGCTCGGTCGCCCGCGACGTATCATCCGCGGCCGTCGCGCTTTCTTCAGTGGCGTCTTCAAGCAGCGCCGTCAGTTTTGTCTCAAGGACGAGCGCGCCGGCCGGGCGCGCGGGCGCGTCCTCCGGGCCGAAGATCGGGACGGTCGAGCGCAGGCCGCTGCCGTAAGGCTCGCGCGACGGCGCGCGCAGAGGCTCTTTGTGCGCCGTCGTGAGCGACCACACGCGCTCGTCGAAGCGGAGCGTGCTGGTGATGAAGTCCTTCGTCTGAAATGTCGTCCCCGTCGCGGGTGGGCCGGAGGTCGGGGCGCTTGCGCGGAACAGCGGGCGGCCGCGTCCGTCCAGACAGGAGACGGCCGCCAGCCGAGACGTGCCGGCAAATAGCGCCGCGACGGCCGCGCGCACCTCCTCGGGCGGCTCCGCGGCCTCCGGCGCCGTCGTGGTCGAGTCGAGCACGTATTTGCGGAGCGCGCTTAGGCCGGCGACGTGTGTGAGGTGCGCCTCGTGCGCGCGCAGCGTGGCGGTGGCCCTCCGCGCGGCGGCGTCGGCGCGTGCGCGCACGTCTTCGCGGAGCAATGCTTCGACGGCGCGCGCGCTCGCCGTGTAGTTGTAGACGCCAATCGCCGTCGCCGGCACGATGGCGAGCAGGGCGACGGCGGCGAGCAGCTTGGCCCGGAGACCCACGAGATTTTGTCCCTGCGATGGATGAAGGCGCGGACCTCGCGGCACGTTCACGCGCCGCGAGTGAATCCAAGTGCGGCAGGGATGCTAACGCCTGCGTGCGGAGGCTGTCAAAAAGGGCGCGGCCCCGAGCGGCGTGCGCTGGCCGTCGTCTTACAGACTGCCGGCCTTGCGTTCCATGTCGCGCCGCCACAGTTGTTTCTGCGTGCGATAGACGAGCACGCACAGGGCGGCGAGCGAGCCGGCGGCGACGTAGGGCAGCGCCGCCTTCATCGGTCGCGGCCCCGCGGCGACGAGCAGCGCGTTGATGACGACGAGGGCGGCGCGAAACTCCGTCGGCCCGAGTTTCATGTGGCTGATCTCAAAACGCTCGGTGGCCGCGAAGGTGAGGAAGGAGTTGACCATGAAGGCTCCGTAGACTGCGAAGACCAGCAGCAGGCTGAGGAGCGCGCGCTCAGGCAGCACCAGCGCGTAGCCGACGACGACCGCGCACAGGAAGGCGTAGTCGAGCAGGTGATCCATGTAGAAGCCCCACTTGACCAGTCCCGTATCGCGGTGCTTGCCGACCTTGCCGTCGAAGAAGTCCGTCAGGTACTGGCACAGGATCATCAGCGAGACGGCCCACATCCAGCGCAGGTCGGTCGTGGCGGCGAGACGGCTGAAGAAGACGATGCCGCCGCACCAGAGAAGCGTGAGCAAGGTCAGGTGGTGCGTCTCCAGCCACGCCGGGATGCGCGGCACCACGGCCCGCGCCATGCGCCGCTCCAGCGGCGAGACGAGCGACACGCTGCTCTTGACGGCCCCGGCGAATTGTTCCCTTTGCATTTTTGAATCCTCTATAAAAAAAATCGGCGAGGTGAATCTTCACCTCGCCGCTGTCATTAGCAACACGGATGCCAGCCCCGTTTGCCCGGAAATTCAACGCTTTGCCGGGGCGGGTGCCATATTTACCTGACGTTTAGCACGTCGTCGCGCGCCGTCAATGAACCGCCGGGAGCCAACTTACCTACTGCTCACCGGCGGGTTCGGCCTGTAGGTCAACTCCGGGTTGAGCCGGAGGACGATGCGTTCCATGTGAGCGATGGTGCCCGCGGGGAGTTTCTGCGCGAGTCGCATCGCGCCCTCCGGCCCCAGCACGCGCCTCTGGGGCGGCCCCTTCTCCAGCTCCGCGTAATTGTCGTGCAGCGTCACGATGACGTACTCGTTGGCGTCGCCGCCGAGCGTGGTGCGGTGAAACCAGTAGCCCTTCACGTCCGACTTTTTGACGACGGGGAGGACTTCGTTCTTGATGTGATTCTCGTAATCCGCGTTGCGGCCCGGCGTGACACTGACGAAGGCGACCACCGCCATCTTCGGCGCTTCTTTCATGTCCGGCGCATGGCTCATTTCGGGATACCCCTCGATGATGGTGGTGCGGACGCTGTTGACCATCCGGCCCGCCTTGGCGAGCCACGCCGCGTATGCCTCGGGGCTGCCGAGTCCCTTCGCGACGGGGTCGGGGCCGTCGAAGTCCGCGAACTTCTCCACGGGCCTGACGATGTAATAGGTGAAGCGGTCGCCGAAGGTGGCCGTGTTCCACACGTCGCGCCACTTCACGCCGGCCTTCGCAAGCGCCGGGTTGGTCTCGTTCTTCATCATCGCATCGAACTCGGCCACCATCTCCGGCTTCACGCTCACGACCATCAAGGCGAGCCTTTCACGGGGCGGCGGCGGAGGCGGTGCGGCCGTTGGGGTCTGTGCGGCGGCCACTCGCACCGAGGCGGCGACAAGCAGAAACAGGACGGCGGCGCACGCCGCCGCGTTGACGAATCTTTGCACGGTTGCTCTCATCGGTTTTCCCTCCGTTGTGTCGGGTGTTGCAGGAGAAAGCGACGGGGCTATCAAACCCCGAAGGTCGTCTGTACCGTAATCCCTCGTTGGTTGAACGCCTTGATCGAAGAGTGCGGACGGCCACGGCCATCCGCGGACGGCGCGCGGGCGCGTCCGAAGAGTTTTTATGGTGAGAAGTTAAAGACGGGCGCCGGCGGCGGCGGCCCGTGTTGAGTGGGCTTTTATTTCAAAGTCGGGGTGCGTGTCAATAGCGGACGGGGCGTTTTTCAGGGCGCGGCGGCGGCCGGCGTGAAGAGTTTGAGGCCGACGATGCCGGCGACGATGAGGCCGATGCAGGCGAGACGCAACGCCTCGCGCGACTCGCCGAAAAGAATCATCCCGGCGGCGGCCGTGCCGACCGCGCCGATGCCTGTCCAGACCGCGTAGGCCGTCCCGACGGGGAGGCTCCGCATTGCCGCCGAGAGGATAAAGAAGTCGATGAGCATGACGGCGAGCGTGAAGACGCTCGGCCACAGACGCGTCCAGCCGTCGGTGTACTTCAGGCCGATTGCCCAGACGATTTCCAGCACGCCGGCGATGATGAGCAGAGTCCACGCCATCGGAAATTCCCTCCCCTGCCGAGTGCTTCGCTCTCACACGCGCGCGCGGCCGAACCCGGCCAGCAGCGGCGCAAGCGTCGCGACTATCGACTCGTGCGCCGCGCCGTTCGTCGCGAGGATGCCGTTGCGGTTGAGCGTGTCGGGCCGGTTGTAGACGAGCGGCTCGCCCCAGAGGTCGGTCATCCGTCCGCCGGCCTCTCGGAGCAGCGCCTCGGGCGCGCACGTGTCCCACTCCTTCGTCCGCGGGCTGAGATGGATGTAGAGGTCGCACTGCCGCTCGACGAGCAGGCCCACCTTGATGCCGACCGAGTGGCGCTTCACTTCTGCGCTGACGCCGAGCGCGCGCACCCCCGCGTCCATGCGCGGCCCGCGGTGCGAACGGCTCTCGGCGATTCTCATGCGCGCGACGGTCTTTTCGTCGGAGACGCGCAGGCGCTCCGCGTCAAGACCGGGCCGCTTGACCCACGCCCCCACGCCGGGCGCCGCCCAGTAGAGCACGTCCGTGGCGGGCGCGTAGACGACGCCGAGCACCGCGCGCCCTTCGACGGCGAGGCCGATCTGGACGGCGAAGTCGCCGCTGCCGGCGATGAACCCACGCGTCCCGTCGAGCGGATCGACCATCCACGCGCGCGCGCGCGCGAGACGCCGGTCAGTGTCCACGGACTCTTCGGCGAGGATGCCGTCGTCGGGGAAGGCGCGCGCAAGCCCCGTGACGATCAGCTCGTTGACGGCGCGGTCGGCCGCCGTCACCGGCTCGTCCGTGTCGCCCTTGTGCTCGACCCGCAGCGGCCCCCCGTAGTATTCGAGCGCCGCCGCCCCCGAGGCGCGCGCCAGCTCCAGCGCCACACCCAGCTCGCGCTCGTAGGCGTTCTCCTCCACCGGCTGGCGTTTCGCTATCATGCAAACAAAATTAACATGGATGGACAGAAAGGACAGGATAAGAGATTTGAAATCTCAAATCTGTAATCAGCTCTTTCTTCATCCTCCCTATCCTGCCCATCCATGTTAATTATTTCCCTCCCCTTGGTTAAGCTCGCGCGCGACGCGGCGCACTACGTCGAGCGTCAGGTCGATGTCGCGGCGCGTGGTGCGGAAGTTGGTGATCGAGGCGCGCAGGGCGAAGCGGCCGCGCAGGGAAGCGTTTGACAGGTACGCCTCGCCGCCGCGCTGGACGCGTTGCATGACGCGCTCGTTCAAATCGTCGAGCCGGGCGTTCACACTTGCGCGCGCGGCCGACTCGGTTGCCGCGTCGAGCGCGCGGCGCGCGTCCGCGCTCACGTATCTGAAACAGCAGATGCCGAGTGTGACCGGCGCGAGCAGCTCGAAGTCTTCGGCCATGCCGACGCGTTCGGCCATGTATTCCGCGAGCGCGCAGTCTTCGGCAATCGCCGCGCCGATGCGCGCCACGCCGTAGTAGCGCAGCATGGCCCAGACCTTGAGCGCGCGGAAGGGGCGCGAGAGTTCGAGGCCGTAGTCCCAGAAGGCGAACGCCTCGTCGTCCTGTTGCTCGTAGACCTTGATGTACTGCTCCTCGGTGCCGGCGAAGGCGGCGCGCGCTCGCTCGGGGTAGCGCAGGATGAGACAGCCGCAGTCGAGCGGCGCGTAGAGCCACTTGTGCGCGTCGAGCGAGACGGAGTCGGCCTCGGCGAGTCCGTCGAAGAGTGCGCGCTTCGTCGGGTCGAGACGAGCAAGCGCGCCGTAGGCGCCGTCAACGTGAAACCAGAGCTGGTGCTCGCGGGCAACGGCGGCCACCTCCGCGAGCGGATCGACCGCGCCCGTGTTCACCGTCCCCGCGCTCGCCACCACGCAGAAGGGCCGCAGCCCGACGCGCGCGTCACGCTCGATACTTTCGCGCAAACTCCGCACGTCCATTCGGAAATTGTCATCGGACGCGACGACACGCACCTGCTCGCGCCCGATGCCGAGGATGTCCGCGGCCTTCGGGATGGACAGGTGCACCTGATCGGAGACGTAAATGGTGGCGGGCGCTCCGGCGTTCCACAGTCCTTTTTGCGACAGGTCAGCGGCGTCGCCCGCGCCTGTCGAGTTGCGCGCCGCGTGCGCGCGGTGCGCGACGAAGAGGGCCGTCAGGTTGGCGGCCGAGCCGCCGCTCGTGAGCAGACCGCCGCAGCTCTTTTCGGCGTCCGCGTAGCCGATCATCTCGGCGAGCCAGCGCACCGTCGTGCGCTCGACGACGGTGGCCGCCGGGGCCGAGCGCCACGCGGTGACGTTCTGGTTGAGCGCGGAGGCGAGCAGGTTGGCGAATGCGCCGACGGGCGCGGCCGGCGAGGCGACGTAGCCGAACATGCGCGGGTGGCCGTTGTGGCGGCTCGCGTCGAAGATGGCGCGGCACTCGTCGAGCACGCGTGCGAGCGTGTCGCCCTCGACGGGCAGCTCAGCGCCCGCGAGGCGCGCAAGACTTTCGGCCGGCGCTTCGGGGAAGACGGGCAGCTCGGCGATTCGCGCGAAGTAGGCGGCGGCCATCTCGCAGGCGCGCGCCGACAGCTCCCGCAGCTCCTCGCCCGACACGTCCAGCGACGCGGACTTAGCGCGCCCGTCGATGAAGTGGCTCATCGCTTATGTTTCCCGGCCTTGAAAAGTCTCCGCAAGTTCGTTTCTTCAAACCTACCACACCACTTGAGAAATCTGTAGGGGCAGGGCAAGTCCGCGGCCTGTGCTTACGGAGGAATTAACATGGATGGACAGGACAGACAGGATAGATAAAGACTGACTTTCAGATTTCAGATTTCAAATCTTCCGATCCTGCATATCCTGTCCATCCATGTTAATGATTCTTTCGCCGAGACGGGCCGCGGACTTGCCTGCCGCTACAACATTGCCGCTTGATGCGCCGTGTGCGGGACGGGTATAGTTCGCGACAGTCAAGTCAAACACAGTTCGCAAGGAGAACCAAAGGGTATGTCCCTCGAAGGCCGGGCCACGCAAGAGGGGACGGCGCGCTATCGCGACCGCTTCCCCATCGCCAGCGCCGAGCAACACTTCCGCTTCGAGCAGGGCCTATGGCTCTCCTCCGTCGGCGTGGGCACCTATCTCGGCAAGGCCAACGAGGAGACCGACCGCGCCTACGCCGAGGCGGCCGCGCGCGCCGTCGAGCTGGGCGCCAACGTCATCGACACGGCGGCCAACTACCGCTTCCAGCGCAGCGAACGCTCCATCGGCGCGGCCCTCGCGCGTCTGACCTCCGACGGCGGCTTCAGTCGCGACGAGATCGTCATCTGCACGAAGGGCGGCTACTTCCCCTTCGACGGCGAGCCGCCGCGCGACGTGCGCTCCTACGTCGAGGAGACCTTCGTCCGCACCGGCATCATCGACTTCTCCGACATCGCCGCCGGCAGCCACTGCATGACGCCCGCCTACCTGCGTAATCAGGTCGCCCAGTCGCTCCGCAACATGGGTCTGGGGACGATTGACGTTTACTACATCCACAACCCCGAGACGCAGCTCTCGCTGGTGACGCGCGCCGAGTTCGAGACGCGCCTGAGCGCGGCCTTCGCGGCGCTCGAAGGCGAACGCGCCGCCGGTCGCGTCGGCTACTACGGCGTGGCGACGTGGAACGGCTTCCGCGCCAAGCAGGGCGCGCGCGACTATCACTCGTTGGAGCGCATGGTGGAACTCGCCCGCGAGGCCGGCGGCGCGGACACGCACGGCTTCCGCTTCATCCAGCTCCCCTTCAACCTCTCCATGCCGGAGGCGCTCGTCGCGGACAACCAGACGGTCGAGGGCGCGCGCATGTCCACGCTCGAAGCGGCGCGGGCGCTCGGCGTCACCGCCATCGCCAGCGCCTCGATCATGCAGGGCAAGGTGGCGCGCGACCTCCCCGAGCACGTCCGCGAGCCGCTCGGCTCGCTCTCCACCGACGCGCAGACCGCCATCCAGTTCGTCCGCTCCACGCCCGGCATCACGACGGCGCTCGTCGGCATGAGCCGCCGCGAGCACGTCGAAGAGAACCTGCAACTGGCGCGCGTCGCGCCCGCCTCGGCCGACGACTACCGGCGCCTGTTCGAGCAGGGCGGCGAGTAGCGAACCGCGTCCGTCGCTTCCTCTTTAATCATTCGGAACATTTCCAGCCGACGCGTTGTCTAACCTCATTCGAGTAGCTTGTCTATAGCAATTATCAGTTGAGTGGGTAATAAGGGAGACTCACCGCAGAGTCGCAGAGAACGCGGAGGGGCGCGGAGACTTGAACAGGCTCCCTCCGCGTGAACTCCGCGTCCTTTGCGCCTCTTGCGGTGAATCTACTTCCCTTTCACTCAAGTGAACATCACCCTAACGTCTCCGCACAAGAAGATGCTCGCCGTAAAAGAATTGACGAAGACCTACCCCAGCGGCGTCCGCGCGCTCAAGGGCGTCACACTCGAAGTGCCCGCCGGGATGTTCGGGCTGCTCGGGCCGAACGGGGCGGGCAAGACGACCCTGATGAAAATAGCCGCGACGCTGCTCGAACCCGACTCAGGCGGAGTCGAGATCGACGGCGTTGACCTCATCGCCCATAAGAAGTCGGCGCGCCGGATGCTCGGGTATCTGCCGCAGGAGTTCGGACTCTACCCGACCCTGACCGCCGAGCAGACGCTCCACTACCTCGCCAAGCTCAAGGGCGTCCTCGATGACAAAGAACGCCGGGCGCTCATCGAGGCGCTGCTCGAAAGAGTCAACCTCTCGTCGGCGCGCGCCCAGAAGGTTGGCGGGTTCTCAGGCGGCATGCGGCAGCGCCTCGGCATCGCGCAGGCGCTCATCGGCCAGCCCCGAATGATTATCGTGGACGAGCCGACCGCCGGGTTAGACCCCGAAGAGCGCGTCCGCTTCCACAACCTGCTCTCGGAAATCGCCGGCGAGAACACGGTGGTCATTCTTTCCACTCACATCGTCTCCGACGTGTCGAACCTTTGCGGGCGGATGGCGATTATCCGGCAGGGCGAGATCATCGCCTCCTGCACGCCGCGGGAGGCGATGGGTCGAATCACGGGCGCCATCTGGGAGGCCACGCTGCCGCGCGAAAAAGTTTTGGCCCTGAAGAAGTCGCGGCTCAGGATCGTCTCTTCGCAGATGTTCGAGGGACGCGTGCGCGTCAGGGCTTACTCGAAGGACGAGCGGCCGGGCGAGGAGTTCAGTCCCGCGCTCCCGTCTCTCGAAGATTACTACTTCAGCGTCGCCGGCCAGCCGGAGAGTGCGAATTGAGAAGCCCGACGCGCACCGCTTTCGGCGCCATCTTCCGCAACGAGGTTTTGCTCAACTCGAAGCGTGTCGCTCCTTACGCGATGGCCGCGCTGTTCGGCGGTAACGCGCTCCTGTGGTGGGGCTGGGGGCCGGCCGCGAGCCGCGGCCTGGCGACGAACAGCGATCATTTCATCGCCGAGATGATGCCGGTCTTCTCCTTCATGACGCTGCCGCTGTTCACCGCCGTCATCATGGGAGACCCGGTCATCAGGGATTTCCGCGCCGGCGTCACGCCGCTGATTTTTTCCAAGCCCGTCGGCCGCGCCACCTACCTGCTCGGAAAATTCTTCGGCAACTTCTTCGTGCTCGTCTGCTGCCAGCTGGTTTTCCCGCTGACGTTCTTCCTGTTTCAATGGGTTCCCAAGTCGGGGCTGCTCGTCCAGCCGCCGCGCGTCCTGCCCTACTTCAAACACTTCCTGATTCTGATCGTCGTCACACATCTGGTTCTCGCGGCCGTTTACTTCACCGTCGGCACGCTCACGCGCAACGCCAAAATCGTCTACGGTCTGGCCGTCTCTTTTTACCCGCTCTACATTTCCTACCAGACGCTCTTATTGAGGAGCCTGCCGACGCGCTGGCGCATAGCTCTCGACCCTCTGTTGATGAACCTCAGCTTGAACGCGCGGGGCCGCAGCGCAGAGTTTCTCAACCAGTTGGCGGTCAGCTACGACTCGGACGTGTTGGCGAATCGCGCGGCGATGATTCTCGCCGCCGGCCTCTTCCTGACGTTCCTTTACGTCCGGTTTTCAATGGTCGAGCGCGTCAGGAAGGAAGAGGATGACGGCCGACTCACGACCATCGACCTCAGACCCGACCGCGTCGTCTCCGGGGTGGAGAGTTCCAGCTTTGACCGGCCGGCTCAGGTCGAAGAAGTTATTCGCGGGGAAAGGGTGGCGATCCCCAAAGTCGGGACGGCGAGCGAAGGCGTCGGCGCGAGTCTCGAACAGTTGACGGCAGCTCTGGGAATCGAGCTGCGTCTGCTCTCCGCCGAGCGCGGCCTCGTCGTGCTCGTGCCTACCGCCACGCTCCTGTGTGTCGCCGGGCTGGCGTATTTCGAAGCCGTGCCCGGCGAGACGCACACCGCCGCTTACGCGGCCCGCACGGCGGAGTCGGTGCTGCTGTTTCTGGCCGCCATCGCGGTCTTCTTCACGGGCGAGGCGACGGCCCGCGACCGTGAGTTGAGAGTCGAGCCTGTACTGTGGAGCGCGCCCGCCCCCAACTTCGTGCTGCTGCTCTCGAAGTTCTCGGCCACGCTTCTGCTCTGCGTCGCCTTCAGCCTGGTGGTCGGCCTCGCAGCCATCGCGCTGCAAATCTTCCGGGGCCACACGCCGTTTGAAATCTCCGCGTATCTCAAGGCGTACTCGTTGATACTGATTCCCAGCATCGTCTTCCTGACGGCGGCGGCCGTCGCGTTGAACGTCCTGCTGCGCGACAAGTACGTTGCCTACGCGATGAGCTTCGCCGTCGGCGGCGCGCTGCTTTATCTATTCAATAACGGCTACAACCACTGGCTCTACAACCCCGTGCTTTACGGGCTTTGGACTCCCGCCGATTTAACAGACGCCGCGAGTAATCAGACACTAATCATCACACACCGGATTTACTGTCTCGCGATGGCGTCCCTGCTGCTCTCGCTCGCGCACCTCTGCTTCGAGCGCAAATCGACAAAAGGACTGCGCTCGCAGGGTCGTCTGAGCGGCGCGGGATGGTCACTTTTGATAATGTCGCTTTCAACTGTGACGGCCGTCATCACGGGGTTGATGATTAACGTCTGAGTTGATAGTGTGTCGCTTGAAGGCCGCTCGCTCGCGGCGGCATGACGCGGCGTTAGACACTTCCGGGGCTGTGTTGAATCCGACGGACGATTTTTATTGTGACGAGGCGTTGAGCGGGCGCACGCCCGTGAGGAAGGTCGCCGAGACGGACAACGTGCTCGCCTTCCACCACACGCGCCCCTTCTACCCGGCGCACGTCGTCGTCATCCCCAAACGTCACATCGCGTCTCTCCTCGCCCTCGACGCGGAGGACGACGAACTTCTGCTTGAACTGCTCGCGGTCGTCCGGCGCGTCGCCGCCGAGGTTCTGGCCGAACACGGCGCGTGTCGCGTCATCACCAATCTCGGCGAGTATCAAGACTCCAAGCACCTGCACTGGCACGTCGTTTCGGGCCAACCATTGAGATGACGCGGCGCGCGCGCAAAGACGAAGCAGCCCGCGCGCGTCTGTTTGGAACGCGCGCGGGCTGCTTTGTGCGAAGAGTGATGTAGGTGGTAGTTAGTTACGGCCGCGGCCGCGACGGCGATTGTCCGACCCGAAGACGGGGTGGTTGCGCGAGCCGGCGCCGCGGCGGTAGTAGCCGTTGCCGCGGCGATGATTATTGCGGCGGTTGTCGTAGCCGTCGCGGCGGTCGTCGTTGTGGCGGGCGCGGCGGATCTGGCGGTCGTGCTGGCGCTCGTCGCGGCGGATGTCGCGGCGCTCCTCGCGCGTGATGGTGCCGTCCGAGCGGTAGCCGCGTCGCTCCGTCCGATTCTGGCGCTGGCGCTCGCGCAAGACCCGCGCCTCGTCGCGTGTGATCTCGCCGGAGCGGACGCCGCGGCGGATGCGTTGACGATCATTGCGCTGGCCGAACGTGTCGGCGGCCCCCAGGCCGAAGAACATGACGATGGCGCCAAGAAGAAGTGCTTTTTTCATCGGTTAAACCCTTTCCTCAAGAAGTGTGATTTTGTAAACTCGTGGCATTTACGTTTAACTGCTGCCTGCACACCGCCGGAGAGAGTTCTGGAGTGTGATTTCACCTCGGAGCACGGCAACTACCATGCCCGGCCCGGAGGGTCGCCGTATTGGCCCGTAAGGGTTGATAGTTCAAGCTCCGTCCGTCCGTTTTAAATGTCCGGCCGCGGGGCGCGGCTGCTAAAATCGAACGCCCGGTGCATGGTTTCCGGCGGCGGGTGGCGAGGTATTTTTCCGGGGGCGATAACAGTACCGCGAGCGGTAGCGAGCGGGTGCGGCATACAATGGCAGGCCCGCACCGCTCACGCGAGACCCGCGAGGCTTCCGCTCGCGGTACTGTTCACAAGTCTGCGGGGCGGGGGTTGAATCAAGCATGTCACAGCGTGAGACAAGGACGTTCGCGGAGTTCTGGCCCTTCTACGTGATGGAGCACAGCCGGCCGGGCACGCGCTTGCTGCACGCGGCCGGCACGCTCGGGAGCACGACGCTTCTGGTCGCCCTCATCGCGACGGGGCGCTGGCGCTGGCTGCCGCTGGTGCTCGTCGTCGGCTACGGCGCGGCGTGGGTCGGCCACTTCTTCGTCGAGCACAACCGCCCCGCCACCTTCGCGCACCCGCTCTGGTCTTTCGCGGCCGACTACAAGATGGTCTGGATGATGCTCACCGGCCGGATGAGCGCCGAGGTCGAGCGGTCGCGCGCCGTCAGGGCCGCGGCACGACAATCCTGATCTCGCCGACGGCGCCCGTCGCCGGCACGTTGGCTATGTTTGAGTTGACCCAACTGCCGTCCGCACGATTGACGCTCACGCTCAGCTTCATCCCGATACCTTCGTACACCTTGAACGAGAAGCGGCCCGCCTCGTCCGCCGTCGCGGCGTCCCCGATGAGCATGTTCGGGATGTCGGACGTGTAGCTGATGGTGACGCCGGCGGCCGGTTGGCCGTCCGGCCAGACGACGACGCCGCTGACCACGCGCTCGCCGGGCAGCGGCGGCAGTCGTATGTCGTAGTCCTCGACGTGCTCGCCCTCACTTATCTGGACGACGCGGGCGCGCGCCGCCTCCGTCACGTTCTCGTGATAGAGGACGGGGAAGGGGCGGCTCGCGGTCGGCTCGCCGTCGAAGCGGATGCGGATGATGTAGCGGCCGGGCGGTATACCCTTAACCTCGTAGCGGCCCTCCGCGTCGGTCGTCGCGTAGCCGACGGGGCCGCGCAAGGACTGCTCGCCGGACTCGGCCGCGCTCAGTTGCAGCGACACCCTGGAGGCCGGGCGTCCCGCGGCGTCGAACACGCGCCCGCTCAGTCGCCCGTTCTCATCGGCGTAGAACGACGCGACGGCGCACCCGCGCTCATCGATCCTCACCTTGCGCTCCGGCTCATTCACCATCAGCGTCTTCGGCAAGTCGAGCTTCAACACGTACTCGCCCGGCGGCAACCCACCGAAGCGATACTTCCCTTCCGCGTCCGTCTCGGCGCGAAACGTCTTGCCCTTGCCCGCGGCCTCGATTTTCGCCCCGGAGACGGGGACGCTGGCGTCTCGTTCGCTCCCCTCATCGTCCTTCTCCCGACGCGCCCTCAACACCTGCCCGTAGATGGCGCCGCCGGCGGGCGGCCCCTGCGAGAGGCCGTCGATGTAGCGGAGGTCTTCGCCGGCCTCGGCGACGGGCTGCGTGCGGGAGCAGATGCCCGTGTAGAGCCGCTGCGTCTTCTCGTCGCGGTACGCGTAGATGATGTAGCGCCCGCCGCGCTCGAAGCCGTAACCGCAGTCGCCGCCGCCCCCGCCCGTGAGCACTTCGACGTAGGCGTCAGCCACACCGCGCAACGGCCGCTCCACGGCGAAGCGGAACGCGCGCCACCCCTGTTCGTGCTTGTTCTCTCCTTCGCCCTCCTCCACCCTCACGTTCGAGACCCCGACGACCTGCCCGACGAAGACGGCCGACGCCCGCCAGTAAGCCTCACACGGCGGGGCGCTGCCCGCGCACGAACAGGCGCGCGCCTCGACTGAGAAGACGACGAGCGTGAGCAGAAGGAACGAGAACAGTTTGAGCGCGGTGTTCATCTTTGGCCTCATGTCGCCTGTCGCCGGCCTACTTGCCTTCGAGCTTCTTCAACATCTGGACGCCGTTATCGTTCTTCGGATTCAGCTCCAGCGACTTTTTGTAGCTGGCGATGGCGAGTTCGCGCTCCCCGTTCTCCATGTAGGCTTCGCCGAGGCTGTCGTAGGTGTTGAACGACTGCGGGTAGAACTCGACGTTGAGCTTGAAGACGGCGATGGCTTCCGCCAGCTTCTTTTGTCGCATCAGCTCATAGCCGAGCAGGTTGAGGCGTTCTTCTCTGACGGCGACGTTGGCGGGCTGTTCCTTCCTGATTTGCCGGTATCCGGCCAGCGCTTCGGCGGTCTTGCCCGACATCAACAGGTCGTAAGGAATCAACACGTCATCGCCGACGCGCGCCGCTTCGTTCGCCCCGCCGTCGGACTTGACGCGGATGGCGCCGGCGCGCCCCTCGGCGTTTCTCACGAAGGTGTACTGCACGTTCTGGTCGCGTCTGATGAAAGTGTCTTCGGAGATGGGCAGGAGTTCGACCTTCGGCCCCTGTGTCGGCTGGGCGTAGAGGCGCCCCCCCTCCTTCGTCACGTTCAGCAGGCGGTCGGGGTTGATGCGGAAGCGGCCGACGTAGGCGTCGAGCCTTTCGGGCGCGAGCGTCGTCACCTCGAAGGGCGCGCTCAGATAGTCTTCCCACGCGTACTCGCGCGCGATTGACCTAACGATCTCTTCCATAATCTGGCCGTTGTCGGAATTGACCATGACGACCGCGCCGTAGCCTCGCTCGCGGTGCGCGAGGAGCATCGCGCGGAAGCCCTCGTCGGCGCCGCCGTGTCCGAAGTATGTGGCCGCGCCGTGCTTCTGGATGAAGAAGCCCATGCCGACGTTCTCCGACGCGAAGGGCGTGACCATCCGCTCAACGCTTTCTTTCGAGAGCACCTTGTTGGACTTGCCGGCGAGAGAGAGTTGCACCTCGATGGCGAACTTCGCCAAATCGGTCGGCGTCGTCCACAGCCCGGCGGCGGCCATCTCGGGGTAGACGTGAATCTTGCCCTTGACCTCGCTGCCGTCCGGCTTGTAGCCGGTGGCGGCGCGCGGCCGCCAGTCGTCGGGGAGCGGCTGGCTGTATGTGCTGTTGGTCATCTGGACGGGGCCGAGCACCGTCTCTTTGGCGATCTGCGGGTAGGATTTGCGCTCAACGTCCATGACGGCGAGCTGGGCGATGGTGGTGCCGCCGCCCGAGTAGCGAAAGCGCGTGCCCGGCTCCAGATCGACACGGACGGCCGCCGTGTTGGCGGGCGCGGCGCCGTCGAGGACCTGCGGAAGCGTCGGGAGCTTTTCGCTGACGGCGTAGCCGGGGAAGCCGTGGACGGTCGTCCCCGCGCTGTGGCTCAGGAGGTTGGCGAGCGTCACCTTCTTCTTCGCGGTGAACTCGTTGTCGGGCAGCTTCCAGGAGGTCAGACGATTATTGATGTTCTCATCTAACGCGAGCTTGCCCTCCTGCACCTTGCGCAACGCGACCATCGCCGCCACGCTCTTGCTGATCGAGCCGGCCTGAAAGAGCGTCTCGGCGGTGGCCGCCTCCTTCGTCCCGACATCCTTGAGGCCGTAGGCGCGCGCCCACTCGACCTTGAAATCTTTGAAGACGGCGACGCTGACGGCCGGCGCCTTGTAGTGGCGCATCCGCTCCTCGATTGACCACGTCGGGTCGCCCTTGATGACCACCGCCGTCAGGAGACCCTTCTCCACGCGGCCGATGCGCGACTCGACCCCGCCGACGCTCTGCCCGAGGCTGACGACGTGGACGACGCAGACGAGCAGGAGACTAACGATAGCTTTTGGTCTCATAAATCCTCTCAGGTGTGGGCGAAAGTTGAATTTGTTTCCGACGGGAGATTAACGCCCGGCGTGCCTGACAAGTTGCCACATTCTAGCCGCCTGATTTCCGTAGCGTCAAAATTATAGTAGTGTCCCGATTCGGGTAT